>DASULK010000217.1:0-13276 GCA_036278255.1 Micromonospora sp. | reverse complement strand
CGTGGCGAGGGCGACCGCGAAACGCTGGGCGAGGATCAGGTCGGCCATCGGGTCGAGTGGGGTCCGACCGGCGGCCCAGCGTCCGAGGGTGCCGTAGGCGCCGTGGCTGCGGCTGTGGACGAAGGCGGCTCCGGTTCTGGTGACGTCGTCGGCGAGTGTGCCGGGGATGTCGCCGAAGGCCCACACCAACCGACCTTGAGCCGCGATGGAGATGGGGCCGTGCCGGTAGTCCATGGCCGGGTAGGCCTCGGTCCAGAAGATGGCTGCTTCGCGGCATATCAGCGCGGCCTCGTGGGCCAGTCCGATGGTCCAGCCGCGGCCGAGGAAGGTGATCTGCTCGATGTCGGCCGGATCTATCGGCAGGGGGGCTCGTACCGCCACTTCGGCATCGGAGGCCAGGGCGGAGACGTTCTCGCCGAGGTGGGCCCGGAGCAGCGCGAGGACGCTGGTGGCGAAGCGGGTCTGGATGACGGAGCGTTCGTTGGCGAAGGGAAGAGGAATGGCGTCGGCGGCCAGGTCGACGGCGGGGGTGGCCGGATCGCCGACGATGACGGTGGTGCGGCGCTGGCCGCGCAGCGTGTCGAGTACGTCGAGGACTTCGGTGGTGGTGCCGGAGCGGGTGATGGCGAGTACCCGGTCGTAGGGGCGGTGGGTGGGGAACTCGGAGGCTTGGAAGGCGTCGGTCTCGCCATGCCCGGCCTGTTCCCGGCGAACGGCGTACGCCATCGCCATGAACCATGACGTGCCGCAGCCGATGACGGCGACCCGTTCGCCGTGACCGGGAAGGGCGTCGCCGAAGTGGGTGGCCTGGGTGGATGCCTCGCGCCAGCAGTCGGGTTGGCTCGCAATCTCGGTGGCAACGTACGTCATGGGTTCCCTCTCGACCGGTGGTGCGTGAATGTGATCACGCCTCCACGCGGTGCGCGATACAGCTCAAAACTGCAGTTTTTCGCGCTACATTCTGCTCGAAATGAGGTGGTCGAGGCAACTATGAGGTGAATCGCGCAGAACAGAGCTTTGCTGCTGGCAGTTTTGCGCATATCGTGCACGCATTCACTCACAATCCGAGCATGGAGGCACCCGGGATGGACCGGTATGCGCGGTGGAACGCCCTGCTCGAACTGCTGACGGAGAGCGGGCGGATCACCGTCGAGGATGCGGCCAACCGGCTCAAGGTCTCGCAGGCCACCATCCGGCGGGACTTCGAGCAGCTCTCCCAGCAGCAGATGATCACCCGTACCCGAGGTGGCGCGGTCGCCAACGGGGTCTCCTATGACCTGCCTCTGCGGTACAAGACGGCGAAACACTCGGCGGAGAAGCAGCGGATCGGGACGGCGGCGGCTGCGCTGGTCTCGCCCGGGATGGTGGTCGGCCTCAACGGCGGCACCACGACGACCGAGGTCGCCCGGGCGCTGGCTGTCCGGCCGGATCTCAACACCAACAACGACGGCGCGCAGTTGACGGTCCTGACCAACGCCCTCAACATCGCCAATGAACTCCTGGTCCGCTCGCGGATGAAGGTCGTCGTGGCGGGCGGGGTGGTGCGGCCGCAATCCTATGAACTGGTGGGGCCACTCGGTGGGGCCCTGCTGAGTGAGGTGACCCTTGACGTGGTGCTGCTCGGGGTGGATGCGGTGCACCCGGAACTCGGGGCCGCCGCCCACCACGAGGGCGAGGCGTCGATGAACGCGCTGATGGTGGCGCGGGCCCGGCGGGTGGTTATCATCGCGGATTCGTCCAAGCTGGGCGGCCACGCCTTCGCGCGGATCTGCGCGATCGATCGGATCGAGACGCTGGTGACCGACTCAAGCGCCGACCCGGCCACGGTGGAGGCCTTCCGGGCCGTCGGCCTCGACGTCGTCTGCGCCTGAGAGTTGCCGGCAGAAGTTTTTTCTGACTCCCACGTCTAAGGGCACCCCTGTCTTGCCTCCAGCATGTATTGTGTCCGCCGTAGTCTGCAATCCGTAGTAGCGAGCGGGGGATGTGGTTGGCTTGGCTGCCGTCATAGAAATCGAAGGCTTATGCAAGACCTATCGGAGCCGGCGCCAAGGGCTCCGACGGGCGCTCGACGGGTTCGACATGGTGGTGGAGGCCGGCCAGGTGCATGGTTTCCTCGGCCCGAACGGGTCCGGCAAGACCACCACCCTGCGTACGCTGCTCGGGCTGATCCGGCCCAACAGTGGGCGGATGGCGATCCTCGGCCAGGAGGTCCCCGCGGCGCTGCCGCAGGTCGCCCGGCAGGTTGGCGCCATTGTGGAAAGCCCCCAGTTCTTTCCGCACTTCACGGCGAAGGACACCCTCTCGCTGCTCGCCGGCGCGGGCCAGGTGCCGCAGCGCCGGGTCATGGAGGTGCTGGAACTGGTCGGCCTCCGTGAGCGGGCCGACGAACGGGTCAAGACCTACTCGCTGGGGATGAAGCAGCGCCTCGCCGTCGCCTCGGCCCTGCTGAAGAACCCGAAACTGCTCATCCTCGACGAGCCCGCCAATGGGCTTGACCCCGGCGGCATCCGCGAGATGCGTGCGCTGATGCGTAACCTCGCGGAATCCGGCATGACCGTGGTGCTCTCCAGTCACATCCTCGGTGAAGTGCAGATGATCTGCGATGCCGTCACCATCATCTCGCTCGGCCGGCGGGTCGCCGCCGGGCCGGTCGCCCAGGTCCTGGCCGAGCACTCCAGCAGCAGCCTCCGGGTGCGGTTGGAGGCGGTCACCGACCTGCCGCTGGCCGCGCAGGCGCTGACCGCCGTCGGTGCCGACGTCACCCTCCACGACGACCATCTGATGGTCACCGGCGTCGACAAACCGGCCGCCATCACCCGTACGCTCGCGGGCCGCGACCTCTACGTCAGCGAACTGGCCCCGGTCACCGTGGACCTGGAGAGCGTCTTCCTGGAGCTGACCGCCACCGCACCGGTGCCCGGCCAGCACCGTCAGGTGGATCAGTCCGCCGTGGTGGGGGACGCCTCGGCCGCCTCGAACCAGAAAGGTTGGGGAGCATGAGCCTCTTCACCACGGAACTGCGCCGGCTGGCCAAGCGACGCTTCATCCGCTACATGGCGCTGGCCGGGCTGCTCGTGCTCCTCGCCGTCGCGGTCGGCACCGCCTTGTCCAACCAGAAGGTCGGGCCGGAGCAGATCGCCGCCGCCGAGGCGGCTGCTGAGCAGAACTACCAGGAGAGCCTCAAGTGGCACGAGGAGCACGTCCGGGAGTGCGAGCGGGTCAAGACCTCCGGCACCGCCCAGGAGAAGGAAGACTTCCCGGCCGACTGTGCGGAGTTCATGCCCCCTTCTCGGGACGACTTCCGGGCCGAGTGGTTCATGCCGCCCACCTTCGACTTCCGCAACAAGTTCGGCGAATTCATCTTCGCGTTCGCCGCGATCCTGGCGCTGATCGCCTTCGTGGTCGGGGCGTCCTTCGTCGGCGCGGAGTGGACCACCGGCGGGATGATGAACCTGCTGCTGTGGCGCCCACAACGGCTCAAGGTGCTACTCACCAAGGCGGGGGCGCTGCTGACCGGGCTGGCCGGCTTCACGGTGCTCGCCGCGGTGCCCTGGACGGCGGGCTACTGGGGCATCGCCACCTACCGAGGCATCACGGAGGGTATGACGTCCGGAGTCTGGCAGTCCTTCGCCCTCGCCGGGCTGCGCGGCGTCGTACTGGTGCTGATGGCCGGGCTGATCGGCTTCGCGGTGGCCTCGCTGGGGCGGCACACCGCGATGGCGTTGGGCGCCGCGCTCGGCGTCATGGTGGTCGGACAGTTCGGCCTGGGCATGGTGCTGGCGATGGCGGAGGTCCGGTTCTTCCAGGCGTGGCTGCTACCCACATACGCCATCGCCTGGATGGAGCGGAAGGTGACCCTGACCGACTACAACTCCTGCGACTACTCCGCCAGCGCCGGGTGCCTGCCGAAGACGATGGACATCGTCTGGCAGGACGCCGGGGTGCTCTTCGCCGTGGCCGTGGTGCTCATGTTGGGTGCCGCGATGTGGGCGATGCGCCGGCGCGACATCGCCGGATGACCGGGAAGGCCACCTGAAGGCACGGGGGGAGCAAGGTCGAGGGGCGCGGATCGGGCCGCGCCCCTCGACCCGCTCGCAATCATCGGAACCCGACCGGCAATCGGCGAAAGTGTCGCGGCCGTGCCGGCCTTCACCCGATGTCGCCGCCGCCGTTAGGCTGGTAGTCCGGTCTCACGAGATGCCCCAAGGAGCGTGATGGCGCGGCCGACAGCAGACATTTCCGAAGGCGGTGAGGCTGCAGAGCCCGATGTGGGCAACTATCTGGACGCGGACCCGGATGTGGCTGACGTGGCAGCGGAGGGCACTTATCCTTTGTCCGATGCCGAAGCGGAAACTGCGGTTACTCACGAGTCGCCGCGGGTGCCGATGCAGGCCCGGCCGGCGGAGTCGGAACTGACCGAGCGCGAGCGGCAGGTGCTGGCGTTCGAGCGGCGCTGGTGGCGGCACGCGGGCGCCAAGGAGCAAGCCATCCGGGACACCTTCGGCCTCTCCACCACGCGCTACTACCAGATTCTCAACGGGCTGCTCGACAACCCGGCTGCCCTCGCCGCCGAGCCGGTGCTGGTCGGCCGTCTGCGTCGGCTGCGCGCCTCCCGGACCCGTGCCCGCCGCCGCTGACGCCGCTTGTGCCGATCGAGGCGGGCACCGCCGAGACGTTGCGGGCACGGTGGACCAACGGGAAGAACTGCTGAGTCGACCTGAGTGATCAGGCGCACCACAGGAAACGCTCAGGAGCCAGCAAGTACGGTAGCTCAATGCGCTCCCTGCCCACCCGGCTCCGTGGTGCCCTCCCGGCCCGGCGCCGAATTCTCGCCGCCTCGGTGTTGCTCGCCGTGCTCGCCGCGGCGATCGCCGCAGCGGTATGGCCCACGCGGGCGGGCTTCACCATCGAGGAGCGCCACCTCACCGTGCGTTCCGGCCCGAACGGTGACGAGCCGGTCGACCTGGACACCACCCTCTACCTGCCGGCCGGTGCCTCGGCGGAGGCCCCGGTGCCGGCGGTGCTGCTCGGGCACGGCTTCGGGGGGAGCAAGCACACGGTCCGCTCCGACGCCGAGGACCTCGCCGAACTCGGGTACGCGGTGCTGACGTACACCGCCCGCGGGTTCGGGCGCAGCGGCGGGCAGATCCACCTGGACCACCCCGACTACGAGGTCCGCGACGCGCAGCGGCTGCTCGACTGGTTGGCCGACCGGCCGGAGATCCGCACGGACGCCCCCGGAGACCCCCGGGTAGGGGTGGTCGGCAGCTCCTACGGCGGCGCCCTCGCGCTCCTGCTCGCCGCCCAGGATCCCCGGGTCGACGCGATCGTCCCCATGGTGACCTGGAATGACCTGGCCCGATCGTTCCTGCCCGAATCGAGCGGCCGACCCCCGGTCGACGGAGTGTTCAAGAAGGGCTGGGCGGGCCTCTTCTTCGGCAGCGGCGCCGCCGGCCCCGGAGGCTTCGCCGGCCCCGACGCCGGAGCGGGCTCGGGTGCCGACGGCGCATCGGGCTCGCCGGGAGCCCGAGGGGCGGAGACCGGACCGGCGTCGGCCACCGACCCGGCCTCGAGCGGGGCACCCGGCCGGACACCGGCCGCCGGGCACGCGCTGCCCGATCCGGCCTGCGGCCGTTTCGCGGCCGACGTCTGTGCGGCGTACCTCCAGATCGCCACCACCGGCCGCGCCACCGAGGAGGCCGTGGCGCTGCTGCACCGCTCCAGCCCGGCCAGTGTGCTCGACCGGATCACGGCGCCGACCCTGCTGATCCAGGGCACCGCCGACACGCTCTTCCCGCTCTCTGAGGCGGACGCCAACGCCCGCGGCATCGCCGCGACCGGCACCCCCGTCCGGGTCGCCTGGTTCACCGGTGGGCACGACGGGGGTGACGGCCCGCAGACCGACCGTGACCGGCTGAAGTACCTCACCGCGCAGTGGCTCGGCCACCACGTCAAGGGCGAGGGCGATCCTCCGGCAGGCAGCTTCACCTGGTCACGGATCTCCGGTTTCGATGCACTGGAGCGGGGGCTGGTGGCCAGCGGCTACCACGTCGCCGACTATCCGGGCCTCTCCGGCACCGAGAACCGCTCCATGACGGTGGCGGGGCCGCAGCAACGGATCGCCAACCCGCCGCACGGCAATCCGGCGGCGCTCTCCGCGCTACCGCTCAGTGGTGGCCTCTCCTCGTTCGTCAACGGGATTGTCACCGACCTGCCCGGCCAGCACGCCCGGTTCACCAGCACACCGCTCACCGAACCGGTCGATGTGGTCGGCTCGCCGACGGCGTCGATCCGGGCCGCCTCCCCGACCGGCGAGGCGGTCCTCTTCGTCAAGCTCTACGACGTCGGCCCGCAGGGAACGGCGACACTCTCCAACGGTCTCGTCGCCCCCGTACGCCTCACCGGCCTGCCCACCGACATCGCCGACGCCCAGCCGGTGACGGTGACCCTGCCGGCGATCGTGCACCGGGTCGAGGCCGGCCATCACCTGCGGGTCACGGTCGCCACCGCCGACCAGGGGTACGCCGGACCGGTCGAGCCGGCCGTCTACACCGTGGCGCTCGGCGACAGCGCGGTGGTGCTGCCTACCGTGCCCGGTGAACCGATCGCCACCTCGGCGGCGCTGTGGCGCTGGCTGCTCGCCGCCATCGCGGTCGGGCTGGTCGTGGTGGTCGTGGTCGTCCGCCTCCGGCAGCGCCGCCACGACTCGACGGTCGTCGCCGAATACGCGGACACCCCACTGGTGGTCCAGGGACTCCGCAAGGAGTACGCCGGCGGGTTCGTGGCGGTCGCCGAGGTGGATTTCGAGGTACGCCGCGGGCAGGTGGTCGGGCTGCTGGGTCCGAACGGTGCCGGCAAGACCACCACCCTGCGAGTCTTGATGGGGATGACTCAGCCATCCGCCGGGCAGATCCATGTCTTCGGTCATCGACTGGTCCCCGGTTCCCCGGTGCTGTCCCGGATCGGGGCCCTGGTGGAGGGGCCCGGCTTCCTGCCGCACCTGAGCGGGTGGGACAACCTGCAGTCGTACTGGCGGGCCACCGGACGGCCGGCCGAGGACGCCCACTTCGACGAGGCCTTGAAGATCGCCGGCCTCGGCGAGTCGGTGCACCGCAAGGTGCGCACCTACAGTCACGGGATGAAGCAGCGGCTCGCCATCGCGCAGGCGATGCTCGGCCTGCCGGAGCTCCTGGTGCTCGACGAGCCGACCGACGGACTCGACCCGCCCCAGATCGCCGAGATGCGGCGGGTGCTGAAGCGGTACGCCACCGGCGGGCGGGCGGTGCTGGTCTCCAGCCACCTGCTCGCCGAGGTGGAGCAGACCTGCACCCACGCGGTGGTGGTCAACAAGGGGCGGATCGTGGCCGCCGGCCCGGTCGGGGAGATCGTCGGTGACTCGCCGACAGTGCAGTTGGATGTCTCGGATCCGGTGGCGGCGCAGGCGGTGCTCGACGGGCTCGTCGGGGTGCGGTCGCTCGGCGGTGACGGCAACGGGGGGCTGCTTGTCGATCTCAACGGCATCGCCCGCCGCGAGGTGGTGGCCGAACTGGTCCGGGCCGGTGTCGGGGTCGACCGGGTGGTGCCGCGCCGCCGTCTGGAGGACGCCTTCCTCGCCCTGGTCGGCGAGCACACGCAGGGGAGCGGGGACCGCTGATGACGGCCACAGTCGAGAAATCGGTCGGGGCTGCGCCGGGCTACCGTCCGGGAGCCACCCTGTCGCTGTCGGCGGAGTGGCGCCGGCAGGCGTCGCGCCGACGTACCCAACTGGGGTTGGGGTTCATGGTCCTGCTGCCGTTGATCATTCTGGTGGCGTTCCAGTTCGAGTCGGATCGCGCCAACGACCGGCGCGGTGGCGGACGTTTCTCGAGCCTCGTCGACCTGGCCACCGCGGGCGGGCTGAACTTCACCCTCTTCACGATCTTCGTCTCCGCGTCGTTCCTGCTGGTGGTCGTGGTGGCGCTCTTCTGCGGCGACACGGTGGCCAGCGAGGCGAGTTGGGGGAGCCTGCGTTACCTGCTCGCCATCCCGGTGCCCCGGGCCCGGCTGCTGGCGGCGAAGCTGCTGGTCGCGTTGGCCTATTCCGCGCTGGCGCTGCTGCTGCTCGCCTGTACCGCCCTGCTGGCCGGCACACTGCGGTACGGCTGGGAGCCGCTGCAGAGCACCGTGGCGGCGGAGATCCCTGCGGGTGAGGGGCTGCTGCGGCTGCTCGGCATTCTGGGCTACCTCGCCGTGGTGCTGCTGGCGGTGGCCGGCCTGGCGTTCCTGCTCTCGGTGTCGACCGACGCCGCGCTCGGCGCGGTCGGTGGTGCCGTGCTGCTGTGGATTCTGTCGAGCATCCTGGATCAGATCGAGGCGCTCGGCGTGCTGCGTGACTTCTTGCCAACCCACTACGCCAACGCCTGGTTGGGGCTGCTCTCCACGCCGGTGCAGACCGACGACATCGTCCGGGGCTGCATCTCCGCCGTCTGCTACGCCACCCTCTTCTGGGGGCTGGCCTTCTGGCGCTTCACCCGCAAGGACGTCGTCAGCTGAATTCCCCTCCCGCTCCTCGTGTTGATCAGGGAGTTGATGGGCGTGTCGTGCGGCGTGTCCCTGCACCAACTCCCTGATCAACAGGAATTCGTGAATTTTGGCAGTAACTGAGAAAACACGCAGAGTGGGGGTTGACCGCCGTGCACGGGTAGGCGCAGGATGCCGGGGCGGGGGGATACCGCGCCGTAGACTCTTGAAGTTCTACGTCCCGGCGCCGGAGGCGCTGTGCGCGTGTCCCCTCGACCAATCATTCGCCGGGTCGTGCCGGGGCTCGAAAAATCAGTCGCGGTCCGCCGGTGCCACGTTGGACGCTAAGCGGCATGGATATCGCCGTCAGCACCTTCACCGCCGACGACACCGAGGCCGCAGAGCGGGCGTACGAGATCGAATCCGCCTGGCTCGCCGTCGACGTGCCCGACTTCCCGCCGGTCTGCCGTCAGGCGTTCTTCGCCGGACTGAGTCATCCGTGGCCGGGATACCAACAGCATCTGGCCCTCGCCTACCTGGCCGGGAAGCCGGTCGGGTTCCTCCGCGCGAAACTGCCCGAGGTGGATAACACCGACAACGTCGACGTAGATATCGCGGTGTTGCCGCAGCACCGCCGCCGGGGTGTGGGGCGAGCGCTCTTCGAACACGCGGTGCGGCTGGCCCGAGCGCAGGGCCGCAAACGGCTCTTCGGCATGTCCGTCGCCGCGCTGCCCGGCGGTACACCCCGGCCCGAAGCTGGGCGTGCCTTCGCCACGGCGCTGGGCGCGAAACTCGCCCTGGTGGACGTACGCCGACGTCTCGACGTCACCCGGATTGACGAGGCCGCCCTCGACCGGCTGCTCGCCGAGGCCAGGCCACGGGCCGGTGGCTACTCGCTGGTGTGCTGGCAGGGCCCGACCCCGTCGGAATACCTTGACGACGTCGCCTACCTGGAGAGCCGGCTGATCGAAGACGCGCCCATGGGTGACCTGGAGTGGGAGCCAGAGCGGATGGATGCGGTTCGAATCCGGGACATCGAGGCGATACGCGAGGCGCGTGGCCGGCGCGCCTATCACGTCGGGATGCGGCACGACGACAGCGGACGCCTGGTCGCCTGGACCTTCCTCGACTTCGGGGCTACCAGCCCCTGGCACGCCTTCCAGCAGATCACCCTGGTCGAGCCGAATCACCGCGGCCACCGCCTCGGCATGATCATCAAGGTGGAGAACCTCCGGTACGCCATAACGCACGAGCCCGAACTGCGGGCCATCGACACCTGGAACGCCGCGGTTAACGACCACATGGTGTCGATCAACGAGGCGATGGGTTTCCGGCCGGTGGACGGGTGGGACAACTGGCAGCTCACGCTGTAGGCCCGGGCGGGGGTCCTGCGGCATGATGGCGGCATGACGGAGACCCCGCACCCCTTTTTTGCCAAGCACGCAGACACCCTCACGCGCGCCGTCGCCGCGATCACCGAGCGTGGCTACTGGTCGGCCTACCCCGAGTCGCCGAGCCCCCGGGTGTACGGCGAGACCGCCGCCGCCGACGGTGCGGCCGCGTTCCGGGCCTACCTCGGTGGGCGGTTCCCGCTCGACCAGCCGGGCACCCGTGACTGGGTGACCACCGAGGCGAGCCCCTTCGGCATCGACCTTGACGTCAGCTATCCGCACAGCGACCCGGACGCCCTGCTCGCCGCCGCTACCGCGGCGATGCCCGCCTGGCGGGACGCCGGACCGCAGGCCCGGGCGGGTGTCTGCCTGGAGATCCTCGCCCGGCTGCACAAGCAGAGCTTCGAGCTGGCCAACGCGGTGCAGTTCACCACCGGCCAGGCCTTCCTCATGGCCTTCCAAGCCGGCGGCCCGCACGCACTGGACCGCGCGTTGGAGGCGGTCGCCTACGCGTACGCCGAAATGACCCGCCACCCGAGCGGCGCTCAGTGGGAGAAGCCGGCCAAGGGCGACCCGCTGCGGATGACCAAGAGCTTCCATGTGGTGCCCCGTGGCGTTGCCCTGACGGTCGGGTGCAACACCTTCCCCACCTGGAACTCCTACCCCGGCATCTTCGCATCGCTGGTCACCGGCAACCCCGTGGTGATCAAGCCGCATCCCCGTGCCGTGCTGCCGCTGGCCATCACCGTCCGCTACGCCCGTGAGGTGCTGACCGAGGCGGGCTTCGACCCCAACCTGATGCTGCTCGCCGCCGAGGCGCCGGAGGAGCTGCTGGCGACGGACCTGGCGCTGCGCCCCGAGGTCAAGATCATCGACTACACCGGCTCGACCGAGTACGGCAACTGGCTGGAGACCAACGCCCTCCAGGCCGATGTCTACACGGAGAAGGCGGGCGTCAACACCATCCTGATCGACTCGACCGACGACTTCGTCGGCATGTGCCGCAACATCGCGTTCTCGCTGGCGCTCTACAGCGGGCAGATGTGCACCACCCCGCAGAACATCCTGATCCCGTCCGGTGGCATCGCCACCGATCAGGGGCATCTCAGCTTCGACCACGTCGTCGCGGGGATCACCGGGGCCGTCGGCAAGATGACCGCCGACCCGGCCCGGGCGGTCGAGGTGATCGGAGCGATCGTCAACGACGGAGTGCTCGCCCGGCTCGACGAGGTGACGAAGGCCGGGGACGTGGTGCTGGAGTCGCGCCCGGTGGCCCACCCGGCGCATGAGCAGGCTGTGGTGCGGACCCCGGTGATGGTGAAGGTGGACGCGGACCGGACCGACGTCTATGGCCGGGAGTGGTTCGGGCCCATCTCGTTCGTCGTGGCGACCGACTCCACGGCACACAGCCTCGATATCTTCCGTCGGACGGTGGGGGAACGGGGGGCGCTGACCGCCTCGGTCTACTCCAGTGATGAGCAGGTCCTCGACGCGA
Organism: Micromonospora sp.; assembly: GCA_036278255.1. GTDB lineage: Bacteria > Actinomycetota > Actinomycetes > Mycobacteriales > Micromonosporaceae > DASULK01. The sequence continues at coordinate 1,891 of DASULK010000217.1, read as the reverse complement.
CGGAGCGGGCCGCGGTCGACGTGGGTGTCCACCTGTCCTGCAACCTGACCGGCGGGGTCTTCGTCAACCAGTCGGCTGCGTTCTCCGACTTCCACGCTACCGGAGGCAACCCGGCGGCGAACGCGGCGCTGACGGACGGCGCCTTTGTGGCCAGTCGTTTCCGGATCGTCCAGTCCCGCCGCCACACCGTTTGAGCTCTTTCCACAGTTGATCAGGGAGTTGGTGCAGTGACACGCCGTGCGACACGCCCACCAACTCCCTGATCGACTTTTTCCGGCGGGGCTCGGTTCGTCTCAGGCGGGGCGGAGCAACTGCAGCTCGGTGAGCACCGGGATCTTCGGATGGGGGACACGCACCCCAGTGTCGATAAAACCCAGCCGCTGGTAGGCCCGCAGCGCCCGATCGTTGCCGACCACCACCTCCAGCATCAGCTCGGGCCGTCCGGCCGCCCGCGACCAGGCCGCGGCAGCCTCCACCAGTTCGGCCAGTAGCCCGCTGCCCCGCCAGGCCGGGCTCAGGTAGACCGCGAAGATCAAAGTCCGGGTCGGGTCGCCGGGATCGGCCAGCGCGCCGAGATGGCCGACCAACCGGCCGCCCGTATCGGCGACGAACCGGGCGATGTGGTCCCCCGCGCAGGCCTGAACGACTCGCGCCACGAACTCGGGGTGCGGCCGGGCCGCGGCCTCGGCGACCGTCTCCAGGAACGCCAGCGGCGAGTCGGCGAGCATCTCCAGCCGCAAGGCCCGCATGCGGGCGGCGTCGGCAGGGCGGATCCGGCGTACGGCTGTCCTGCCCGGAGGGCGGATCGGCGCGACAGCGGTCGTCGACAGGGAGTCCATCGGGCATGCCTACCGTGCGCCGGGCACTGCCGGCAACCGATTAGCGGGTATTCCAACCGACTGTCCGGCGTCGAGCGCGGCGTCCCTTTTGGGTAGTGCGCCATCGCCACTCCTCGTGTAACGTGCGATCACGGCCGCTGACTTCGGCGGACCGGCCCGGACCACGGATCGGCGGCCCCGGCAACACCCGCGGACGCCGGGGGACTGCCGCACGCCAGCAGCACCGAAGTGAGGACAACACCGTGGCACAGGGCACCGTCAAGTGGTTCAACAGCGAAAAGGGTTATGGCTTCATCGCGGTCGACGGGGGGCAGGACGTCTTCGTCCACTTCTCCGCGATCGAGATGGACGGCTATAAGAGCTTGGACGACGGACAGCGTGTGGAGTTCGACATTGCCCAAGGGCAGAAGGGCCCACAGGCGGAACGGGTCCGTCTCGTCGCCTGACCCGGCCCGGCCGCCCGGCCGCACTTGAGCTGGTCGGGCCGGCCCGGGAGCCAATGCAACCACAAGGCGTCGATCCGCAGGCAGCGGGTCGGCGCCTTGTCGTGCCTCTCCCGTGATGCCATGCCCCGCCTTCCCGGCGACGCCGAGGAAACCAGACGAGCTTGCACTCGACAGGGCAGAGTGCTAAACAAGTGATTGGCACTCGCACCCCGCGAGTGCCAAGGTCGGGGCGGGAGGGCCACGGTCGGCACCCGGTATGGGTGTACGGCCTGGCCGGTCGTCGCGGGCTATCCGGCCCGGCCGACGGACGTCAATGCCGGCAGATGCGCCGGAGACAGACGTCCGAAGGTGCGTAAACAGGCGGCACAACCCGGTGCCGGCAGAGGCCCGGGTGGCCGTGAGTGTCCAGGAGGACAACGCCGTATGGCCAAGATGATCGCGTTCGACGAGGAAGCGCGCCGCGGTCTCGAGCGGGGCATGAACACCCTCGCCGACGCCGTGAAGGTGACGCTGGGCCCGAAGGGCCGCAACGTCGTGCTCGAGAAGAAGTGGGGCGCCCCCACCATCACCAACGATGGTGTGAGCATCGCCAAGGAGATCGAGCTC
>DASULK010000216.1:0-5053 GCA_036278255.1 Micromonospora sp. | reverse complement strand
CGGGTGATCTCCAATGAGTGCCGGGTGTTTTTGCCGAAGTCGTGGGTCGGGTCGATCAGGATCCCGTCGCGGCGTACTCCGAGTTGTGCGGCCCGTTCGGCCAGGCCGGTGACCGTCTCGACCACATCGGTCACGACGTCGTCGAAGGCCGCGCGGTGCGGCCGGGTCCGCGGTGCCAGCCCGCCGGCATGGGAGCAGAGCAGCCCCGTTCCCGTCTCGGCGGCGACCCGGGCGAGTGCCGGGTCCGGCCCCGACCAGGTGTCGTTGAGCAGGTCCGCCCCGGCGGCGACGGCTTCGATGGCGACCTCGGCCCGCCAGGTGTCGATGGAGATCACCACGTCCGGGAAGGTTTCCCGCACCGCGGCGATCGTGGCCACCGTCCGCCGGATCTCCTCCGCGGCGGAGACCTCGGTGCCCGGGCCGGCTTTCACGCCGCCGATGTCGAGGATCTCCGCGCCCTCGGTGACCGCCTGTTCCGCCGCGCGGAGGGCGGCATCCGCCTGGTACGTCGCACCGCGGTCGAAGAACGAGTCGGGGGTGCGGTTGATGATCGCCATCACCACCAACTCCTCGGGGCCGAAGGTGCGTGGCCCCAGCCGGAGGCTTCCCGCCATCTCCTGATCCTCCCTGCCCGCTTGCCCGCTGTCCTTGGCCCGACGCTAACCGTCGGATGCGTTCGGTGGGAGTGCGGGGCTGTGCCGCGTGTGGGGTTCCGCTTCCGCAGCACGGCTTCTGCGGCCGCAGCGACGGGCCGGGTCGGGGTGGCGGGGTCGCCCCGGTGGGGCCGGTCGTGCCACGATCTGGCCTATGGGCCAGTTTCTGCTCGTACTGGTGGTGGCGTTGACCGTCGCGGCGGCGGCCTTCGGGGTGGCGGCGCTGGTGACCGGTGGCGACCCGGGGCTGGTGCCCGCCGAACCGGACGGGCGGGCGGTGCCGTTACCCGGCACCCGGCCGCTGGCCGAGTCCGACCTGGCCGGAGTCCGTTTTGACCTCGCACTGCGCGGGTACCGCATGGCTCAGGTGGATCAGGCGCTGCACCGGGCGGCGTACGACATCGGCTTCAAGAACGAGTTGATCGGCGTGCTGGAGGCGGAGGTCACCGCGTTGCGGGAGGGGCGCTCCGCCGATGCCGACGCGCTACGGCGGGCCCGCGAGGCCGCGCTCGCGTCCACCGGATCGGATGATCCGGAATCCCGGGGTGGCCCGACCGGACCCGACGTGGACGAAGCCGGTCCGGTGGAAGCCCGCCGGGACCGCTCGGATGCTGCCGAACCAGGCGCGGTCGAGCCGGGTACGGCGGAGCCGGGTGCGCCCGAGCCGGGCACGGCTGCCGCTCGACCGGACCCGGCATGAGCGAGCAGAGCGGCGCCGACAACCTGCGCGACGCGGCCCAGCCGGGCGCGGGCGAGGTCACCGCCACCGTCATCGTCAACGCCCCAGCGTCGAGGGTGTTCGCCGCCCTGACCGCCTGGGAACGCCAGTCGGAATGGATTCCCTTCACCCGGGTGCGGGTGGTGGAGGGGAGCGGTGGGGTCGGCAGCCTGATCGAGGCGGTTACCTCGGTGGGGCCGGCGGTGCTGCGCGACCAGATGCGGGTGGTCCGGGTCGATGCTCCCTACGAGGTCCGCGTGGTCCACCTGGGCCGGTTTTTGCGTGGTCCCGGCGTGTTTCGCTGTACGCCGCTGGGACAGGAGCGTACGCAGGTGGTGTGGCACGAGTGGCTCCATCTGCCCGGCGGCGGCGTCGGCCGCATCGCCTGGCCGGTGCTGTGGCCCGGCTCGAAGGTCGGCCTCACCCAGGCATTGAGGAGGTTCGCTCGGCTGGTCGAGGCGGGTCTCCTCCCCTGAGCGTTCCCTCGACATGGCGCCCAGCCTCCGAACTCCGGCTCGCTGCGCGCCGGGCATGCTGTCGGTGGGGCGGGTTACCGTCGGTGCCGTGACAGGTCTGGTGATCGGGGGCGACGGGCTGCCCCGCTGCGGGTGGGGGATGGGTCCGTCGGACTACCGGGCCTATCACGACGACGAGTGGGGCCGGCCGGTGCACGGCGACGACGCGCTCTACGAGCGGCTGACCCTGGAGGCGTTCCAGTCCGGGCTCTCCTGGTTGACGATTCTGCGGAAGCGGGCCGCGTTTCGGGCAGTGTTCGACGGCTTTCAGATCGACGTGGTGGCCCGGTACGGCGAAGCGGAGGTGGCGCGGCTGCTGGGCGACGCCCGGATCGTCCGCAACCGTGCCAAGATCGAGGCGGCCATCGGCAACGCCCGCGCCGCCCTTGAGTTGCCGGACGGGCTCGGTGCGCTGCTCTGGAGCTTCGCGCCCGACCCCCCTCCGCCCCGGCCCCGCTCTGTCGCGGAGGTCCCCACCGCGACTCGTGAGTCGGCCGCGCTGGCTGCGGCGCTGAAGCGGCACGGGTTCCGTTTCGTCGGTCCGATCACGGCCTATGCGCTGATGCAGGCGACCGGCATGGTCGACGATCACCTGACCGGCTGCCACGTGGTCCGGACCGTCGTGATGGGATGAGGCCATGAGCGAGGCACCAGCATGAGCACATGGGCGGTGGTCATTCCCGGTGAGCGGTATGAGGCCGAGCGGCTCATCCATCATGAGGCTCTTGAGTTGACCGGCTTGGACCAGCAGTTACGGCCCGCCCCGGGGGACGCGGCCTTGGTGGTGGTCGATAACGACCCGCCGCTGGTGGTGGCGTTGGGGAGCATCCGGGCCGCGGCGGCGGGGGAGGACCATGATCCCGACGACCCGCAGTCCGACGACGGCCGCGCACCATTGGTTGTGGCGTACACCCACCGGGTTTTCGATGAGCCGGTGCCGGCCGACGGGCTGGTGCTGGACGCTGCGGTGACGCCGGTGGATCCGATGATCTACTGCGAACTGGCGGAGCGGGTCGCCGCGCCGACCGACCGCCGCACCTGGCTGGTCAGCCTCGACCTGCCGATCGAGGCGCCCTCGTCGGCTGAGGCGGCGCGGGTCTTCTGGTCATACGTCCTAGAGTTGGGCCCGCGGGAACTGCCGGCGTTCGTCCGGCCGGCGGGGAATGAGTTGGCGATGCAGGCGTTTGTCTCCGGCGCCGAGGCCAACCAGGACCCGGAGGAGGAGGATTAGCGGGTCACCGGCCCTCGAAAAGGGGCTTCTCCTTGTTGACGAAGGCCAGGGTGGCGTTCCGGTGGTCGGCGGTGCGCCCGCAGAGCATCTGCGTCTCCGCCTCCAACGCAAGCGCGTCGGAGAGGCTGGCCCCATCCCCGAGCGACAGCTGCCGTTTGATCGCGTCGTAGGCGACGGTCGGCCCGGCAGCTAGCCGTGCCGCTAGTTCCTGGGCGGTGGTCAGCACGTCGTCGTCGTTGTCGACGAGCCGGTTGAGCAGGCCCAGACGGTGGGCCTCCTCGGCCGGCAGCGGCTCGGCGAGCATCATCAGTTCGAGCGCTTTGGCGCGTCCGATCAGCCGGGGCAGGGACCAGGAGGCGCCGGTGTCGGCGGCCAGCCCGACGTTGGCGAAGGCCATGAGGAACCGGGTGCCGGGACCGCCGATGCGCAGATCGGCAAGGAACGCCAGCCCGGCTCCTGCTCCGGCGGCCATTCCCCGGACGGCGGCGATCACCGGTTTGGGTAGGTTGCCCAGGCGGGTGGCGATGGGGTTGTAGTGGGCCCGGACCGTGTCCAGGGGTTCGTCGCTGCCGGAGGTGAGGGTGGCGACGTGCTCCCGTAGATCCTGTCCGACGCAGAAAGCCCGGCCGGCGCCGGCGAGGACCACCGCCCGGCAGGACCGGTCGGTCTCCAGCGATGCGAGGGTGTCCCGCAGCGCCTCCTTGAGCGCGACGTCGAGCGAGTTCAAGGAATCGGGCCGGTTCAGGGTGAGGGTGACGACGGCATCGGTGCGCTCGATGAGCAGCGGATCACTCACGTTGTTAGGTCCTTCTGTCGGCCGGCTCGGAGGCTGGCTGCCAAACAATGATCGACGTGCCGGTCAGCGGCCGGGCGGAGGCGGGCCGAATGGCGGTCGAAAAAGGCGGCGGCGCTCGTGCCCGCCCACGGTTCGGGCAGCAGCGCCGGGGGTAACTGTGGGTCCCGGAAGAGGAAGGTACGCCACGCGTGTACGAGCCGGAAGCGGGCCGCGTACGCCTCCTCGTCGCTGCTGTGGGTGGTCACTTCGGAGAGCAGTTCGCGCTGCTCGGCAACGAACCGTTCGTAGGCGTCGCCGATTTCGGTGAGGTCCCAGGCCCGGCGGACGAGCGCCAGCGCTCCGGGTGTGCCGGCGGCATGGGCGGCCCGGAACCGCTCGTACCGCACCCCGGCCTCGGTGAGTACGGCATCGACCTCCTCGGCGGGGCGGGGGGCCACCCAGGTCTGCTCGTTGAATCGACCGTAGCCGAGGTAGGTGAGATGGGTGTCGATGCGCTGGCGGTGGCGGCGGGTGGTGGGGGTGTGGATCACGATCAGGTCGAACTCCCCGTCCCATCCGCTCCGGCTGGTCCGGTAGATGCGTGCGGCTGCCTCGTCCAGTCGGCGGGCCGCCTTCGGTGTGATCATGTAGCCGGGGCCGGCGGGGAGCCGGACCGGGCGCAGCCAGCCCTGGCGTACCATCCGGGAGACTGCGGTGCGGACCGCGGGGGGTGCGATGCCGAGCGGCGAAAGAAGTTTGACCAGCGTGGCAACCGGTGCGTGACCGCCCCGGGAACGGAGATAATCCCCGTAGAGGTCGAAGAGTGCCGACCGTGCTCGCATGACCGGTCATTGTGACACTCATAGACGAGATATGCTAGAAGCTGTCACAGAATGCCGGCTCGGTTTGGGTCCGGTGGTGTTCATCAGGGAAAATTGCTCATCGGCACCACGGCAAACAGTCGTGGCGCCGGTGACGAGATAGCTATGGGAAACCTACCGACCCTGATGAAGGTCTGAGGGGAGACAACATGGCGGCGATGAAGCCGCGGACGGGCGACGGTCCGCTGGAGGTCACCAAGGAGGGGCGCGGCATCGTCATGCGGGTCCCGCTGGAAGGCGGTGGCCGCCTCGTCGTCGAGATGACCCCCGACGAGGCTAA
>DASULK010000215.1:0-3817 GCA_036278255.1 Micromonospora sp. | reverse complement strand
CCTTCAGGTCGATCAGGATGCCCATTCCGCTCTTCATGTTGCCGAACTTCGGGCTGTTTTCGTAGGAGTCGGTGAACCAGCCCTGGTTCAGGTCGCCGTCGACCACGGCGCCGACGCCATCGAGTTCATCCCGCTTCTTCGAGTCGGGATCGATGACGCGTACCTGTTCGGCGGTGAGGGCGATCTTCTTCGGCTGCCCCGGCGGGGTGCTGGCTGTTTCGCTGGGGGTGGTGACCCCCGGCGGTGCCTTCGCCCCATCCGGCTGGTCGCTGCCGCCGCCACTGTTGCTGGCGAAGGCGCTGATGCCGAGCAGCAGGCCGGTGAGACCGACCACCACCAGGCCGGTCACACCGGCGAGGACCTTGCGTCGGGCGGCGGGTGGTTCGACCGCCGCCGCCGTCTCCTCGGCGGACATGAACCGTAGCGGGCCCTCGTCGAGGTACGGCTCCTCGACGGGGGCGTCGAGCCGACCCAGTTCGGCCGCCAGCACGTCTGCGGCGGGGGCCGGGACGGTGGTGTCGAGCAGGTCCATCGTCAGGTCGTCGAGGTAGCCCGGTACGCCGGCACGCATCTGCCGGGGAGCGGCGAGGGCTCGGCTGCCGTCGCGGACGGCGTCCGGCAGCGGTGCTCGGCGGCGCGGCTGGCCGGTCGCGACGATCTCCTGATGCGGCCAGTGCCCGGTCAGTGCGAAATAGAGCAGGCCGCCGACGGCCCGCACGTCGGCCTCCGGTGTGGCGGTCCCGTCGGCCCGGGCATCGGCGAGAACGACCCGGCCATCGTCGGCGACCAGCACCGTGCCGGGGTGGACGTTGCCGTGGGCGATGCCGCTCTCGTGGATGGCAGCGACGGCGCTGGCGACCGCGCGTGCGATGTTGATGGCGCGGGCTGGGTCGAGGGGCTCGTCGGTGACCAGTTCCCGCAGGGAGGTTCCATCGACCCATTCGCGGACGATGTACGCCCGCTCCTCTTCGGAGATCGCGTCGTAGACGCCGACCAGGTTGGGGTGGATGACGCGGCTGGCCGCGACAGCGCCCTGCAGCATCTCGCTGGCGGAGTCGCCGCCGGGGTAGCGCAGGACGACGGCGACGGGTCGACGTAACACTACGTCAACGCCGCGCCACACCATCCGGCCGGCGCTGTCGTCGTTGACGTGCTGCGTCAGTTCATACCGCTCAGCCAGGATTTCACCGGCGGCGGGTGCACCGAAGGTCATGACCGGCGGTGTTACCTCGCCCGCCCCCGGACCTTCGCCGACCTGGGTCACCCGTCCTCCTTCGGGGTTCCTGTCGATCGATGAACCCGCTTTGCTCGATTGTGGTTTCGGCTGACGGCGTGAGGGATTCCTCCCGATAAACGCCATCGAAGAACGGAAGCGCCCTTCGTGTCTATCAGGACCGACCTTACCTGGGTTTGTCTTGCCGCCAGCATGTCATCTTCCCGCCGCAGCGTCCGGCAGGCAACGAGGCACGACTGATCAGAATCCGACTGTCTGGCCCGGGCACCGCTGGCTCCATTGCGGACTTGGAGATTATGGGGCTCGCCCACATCTTGTCTTTCATCGAGATCGCATCGTCGGACACGGTAGGCTTCCCCGCCGCCGTAGGAATATGCAAGATCAACGCCCCAGCTTGCGGCGGATCATGCCAACCACCTCACGGATCTCCTGCAGCCGCAGCGCCATCGCCAGCCCGACGTAGGTGACCCCGATGACGCCGCCGCCGACGACGAGCTGCACGATCGATTCGAGGCGGCTGGGCGGGGTGTCGCCGGGGAGCAGTTTGACCACGATGAGGCCGACCAGTGCGGCCCCCAGCGAGGCGACGATCACCTTGCCGAAGCTGGCCGCGATACCGCCCAGGCCGATCCGCCCGACCCGACCGCGCAGCAGCCAGGCGGAGACCACCGCCGCGGCGACGTAGGAGACCGCGTTGCCGAGCATCAGGCCGGAGGCGGTGAATTCGGCAGTGAAGGCGGCGAAGAGCCCGATCTGCACCAGTACCCGCAGCGCCACCACCGGGATATTGATCAGCGCGGGGGTCCTCGTGTCGGGCAGCGCATAGAAGGCGAAGGTGAAGAGCTGGCTGATCGCGAAGGGGATCAGGGCCACCCCGGCGACCAGCAGCACCAGCGAGGTGGCCAGCGCGTTCTCCCGCGTGAATGCGCCATATCGGAACAGCGTGACGGAGATCGGCTGGGCGAGCACGGCGTAGCCGACCGCGATCGGGGCGAGCACCGCGGTGACCATCCGGGTGCCGCGGGACAGGTCGGCGGTGAGGTCGTCGTGCCGCCCGTCGGCTGCCGCGGCGCTCATCCGAGGCATCAGTGCGGTGATGATCGATACCGCGACGATGCCGTGCGCCATCATCATCAGCAGGTAGACGTTGTTGAAGATCAGCGGGCCGGCTTCCTTCTCGCCGCCGGCTCTGAGTAGCAGGTTGAAGAGCACGATCAGGCCGAGCTGGCTGACCGCCACGTAGCAGAACATCCAGCCGCCGAGCCGGCCCAGCTCGCGCAGGCCGAGTGCTCGGAAGTCGAACCGCCAGCGCCAGCGGAAACCGACCCTGCGGAGCACCGGCAGCAGACCGGCCGCCTGCACCACCACGCCGAGCAGGGTGCCACCGCCGATCAGCGCGATCCGGCCGGAAGTCATGTCTTCCGGCTCAATCAGCTTGGCCCCGAAGATCGCGATGTAAAGTCCGGCGGTGGCGATGACGACAAGGTTGTTGATGATCGGTGTCCACATCGGGGCGGCGAAGTGACCCCGGGTGTTGAGCAGCGCGGCCACCAGTGCGGACATGCCGGTGAAGAAGATCATCGGCAGGATCAGGTAAGCCAGCGCGGTGATCAGGTCGCGATACGTTTCGGACCTTCCACTGGCGTACACCCAGGTCAGTAGCGGCGCCGCCAGCAGCGCGACGATTGTCGCGACGCCGAGGGCGAGCACCCCGAGAGAGAGCAGCCGCTGGGCATACGCCTCGCCGCCGTCCGGGTCCAGCTTGCGGCGGCGGACCAGCACCGGCACCACGACACTGGTCAGGATGCCGCCGAGCAGGAACTCGTAGACCATTCCGGGAAAGATCTGGGCCGTGGTGTAGGCGTCGCCCACCGCGAGACCGCCGAGCGCGGCGGTGATGGCCAGGGTGCGCAGGAAGCCCGTACCCCGACTGACCAGACTGCCGATCGCCATGATCGCGCTGTGGCCGGCGGCGCTGTCGATGGCGGCAGCCTCACCGGCGCCACCGGTGACGGGGGCGCCGCCGCTGGCGGTGCCTTCCGGTGCGGGTGAGGTGGTCTCGACCATCGGTTCGTCGTGTGTTTGGGCAGAGACCAGCGGCACCCCGTCGGCGGGTGGTACGGCACCGTCGGGCATGGCGTTTGCGCTGCGGTAGAGCCCGCCGCCCATCCAGCCTCCCCGTGGTACGTCGGGCTCCTCCGCCCGCTGGCGCTATCAGAGACTAGTCAATGCCGAGTCAATCCCGGCCGCCCGCCCATACGCCGCCCTGCTCCGCCGCCCTCCTGCCGCCCTCCGGGAGCGGGCCCGGAACTGGCCCGATAGGCTGGCGATTCGATGTCCAGATCAACCGTCCCCAACCGTGACACGCTGACCGCCGCACAGCGCACCGCCGTGGCGGAGCTGCTGCGTGTCTCACCCATCGCCGACGAACTGGGTCGACGTTTCGCCCGCGCCGGCCACGAACTGCATCTGGTCGGCGGTTCGGTGCGGGATGCGCTGCTCGGCCGCCTCGGTGAGGATCTCGACTTCTGCACCGACGCCCACCCCGACCAGACACTGCAGGTGCTGAAGGGCTGGGCGGAG
>DASULK010000214.1:0-7740 GCA_036278255.1 Micromonospora sp. | reverse complement strand
GCCGGAGCCTGGGTCCGGCCCAGCTTGAGGCCGCGCTCCGCCCCGACCTCCTCCAGGCTCGACTTCAGGGTCTCCGCATCCCACGACGGCAGCGCATCGTAGGCGGTGATCGTCGCATCGAGCAGTTCGCCCGCCCCCTCCTTCATCGCCTTGGCCCAGGATCCCTCATCGATGAGGGGGGCCGGCAGGAAGAGAAAGTCGACGTTCGGCACGATCTCGCTGAGCACGGCGAGCCGGGTCTGCGCCAGCGGCGCGACGGCGGCGAAGGCGGCCGGATCGAAGTCTTCCGGCTGCCACGGTGGCGGGGCGATCGTCTCGGTCCCGGTCAGCCAGGGTTGGCAGGCGGTGATGAACTCCTCGGTCGATAACGCCCGGATGTACTCGCCGTTGAAGGCGCGCAGCTTCTTCTGGTCGAAATAGGCGGGGGAGGGGTTCACCGCCTCCAACCGGAACTCCTCTTCGATCACCGACCAGGGCACGATTTCCCGGTCGCCGGAGGGGGCCCAGCCCAGTAGCATCAGATAGTTGCGCATTGCCGCGGCGAGGTAGCCCTCGTCGCGGTACGCCTCCAGGGCCACCTTGTCGCGCCGCTTGGACAGTTTCTGCCGCTTCTCGTTGACCACGACCGGGACGTGTGCCCACACCGGTGGCTTGCTGCCCAGCGCATCCCAGAGCAACTGCTGCTTGGGGGTGTTGGGCAGGTGCTCCTCGGCGCGGATCACATGGGTGATCCGCTGGGTGATGTCGTCGACCACGTTGGCAAGGAGAAAGACCGGTGAGCCGTCCCCGCGGGCGATGACGAAATCGTCGATCAGCTTGTTGTCGAAGGTCGGCTCGCCGCGGATCAGGTCGACCACCCGTGTCTCGCCCTCGTCCGGCGTGCGGAAGCGCAGCGCGCGGCCCTCGGCCGGTTCCAGGCCACGGTCGCGGCAGAAGCTGTCATAGCCGCCGTACTGTGAACCGGTACGGGCCTGGACCGCTTCCCGGGTGCAGTCGCAGTAGTAGGCCTGGCCGCTGGTGTAGAGCCGTTCTGCGGCGGCGCGGTGCTCCCCGGCGTTGGCGGACTGGAAGTAGGGGCCTTCGTAGGTGTCCCGCTTGATTCCGATCCAGTCCAGCGCCGACAGGATGCCTTCGGTCCACTCGGGCCGATTGCGGGCGATGTCGGTGTCCTCGATACGGAGCACGAAGACACCGCGGTGCTGTTTGGCGTAGATCCAGTTCTGCAGGGCCGAGCGGGCACCGCCGACGTGGAACATACCGGTCGGAGAAGGGGCGAAGCGCACACGTACCGTCACGCCCTCCAGCCTACGGCCGGAGGTCGAGGTCTTCGCCACCAGGTTTCCCCTCAACTCCTCCCCGGCGGTGCGGGCACCCCCGGCTCATCCGGCGACGATCAGGGAGCTAGGTGGGCGTGTCATGCGGCGTCGCCCTACGAAGTCCCTGATCAACCCGGGCGCGATCGGGATGCTCGGCTCTAACCCGCTGGGCGTGTCTTCCGTAACCCCCGTTTTGTCGGGAATAGGGTTTACGCTGCGCAATGTCGTGGGTGATCGCTGGAGGGGACGAATGATCCTGGTGGAGCGGAGTGGGCGGGTGGCAGCGCCGGTCGAGAGCGTGTGGGAGGTGATCCGGCGGGCCGAGCAACTTCCGGAGTGGCTGGCCGGGGTGCAGCGGGTCGACGTGCTCTCCGGTGAGGGTTTCGGTCGCCAGCAGCGGGTCCTCGCCGCGGACGGCAGTCTGCTCGACGCTGAGGTGATCGCCTACCGGGCCCCCACACTCATCGCCTGGCGGGAACGGGCCGCGGGAACGGGGGCACGCGCCGAGGCGCGTACCGAGGTGCACGTGGAGCTCACCCATGAGGAAGGCACCGGGGTACGGCTGATCGTGGTCCGCTGGGCCCCCGGGCCGGTCAGCGCCGCCCTGGTGCGGCTGGGGACACGTCGGGTCGGTGCCAGTCTGGACGGATCACTGGCACGCCTCGCCGACCTGGTGACCAGCCGACCGGTGGCCGAATAACCGCACCCCGTGCCCCGCACACCCGACCCCGCCGGTTCCCGGCACACGCCCTCGATGCGGCCCCCTCGATACGTGCCCTCCCCATAACGCGATCAAGGGCTTGTTGCTGTGATTTGATCTCTAGCCACAGCAACAAGCCCTTGATCGACGCGTTAGTCCTTGATCGGCATCCGCTGCCGGCGTCGGTCGGTGTCGACGGTTACGTGTCCCCGCCGGTCTCACCGACCGGGGCGGACAGCACATCGTCGATGGCGTACTTCTTAGCCGCCTCCGCCGGCGTCGACGCCGGCACCTCGCCCCGCAGCGCGAGCTGCCGCAGCGTCGCCACCGTGATCGACTCGGCGTCGACATGGAAGTGGCGGCGCAGGGCATGCCGGGTGTCGGAGAGCCCGAACCCGTCGGTACCCAGCGAGGTGTAGTCACCCGGAACCCAACGCGAGATCAGGTCCGGCACCGCGCGCATCCAGTCGCTGACCGCCACCACCGGGCCGGACGCCTCGGACAGCTTGCGCTGAACGTACGGCACCTTCGGCTCGTTGCCGGCGTGCATCAGGTTGTACTCCTCGCACTCCACCGCATCGCGCCGCAGTTCGGTCCACGAGGTCACCGACCAGACATCGGCGGCCACACCCCAGTCCTGGGCCAGCAGTTGCTGAGCCTTCAGCGCCCACTGCATCCCGGTACCGGAGGCCAGCAGGTTGGCCCGCGGCACCCGGTCCCCGGAGACCGACGGCGCCGCCTGGTAGCGGTAGATGCCCTTGATGATGCCCTCGACATCGACGTCAGCCGGCTCCGCAGGCTGGAAGATCGGCTCGTTGTAGACAGTCAGGTAGTAGAAGATATCTTCCTGCTGCTCGCCGTACATCCGGTGCAGGCCACTCTCGACGATGTGGGCGATCTCAAACGCGAACGCCGGGTCGTAGGCGACCACCGCCGGGTTGGTGGCGGCCAGCAGATGCGAGTGCCCGTCCTCGTGCTGCAGCCCCTCGCCGTTGAGCGTGGTCCGCCCCGCCGTGGCACCGAGCAGGAAACCGCGGGTCAACTGGTCCGCGGCGGCCCACAGCCCGTCGCCGGTGCGCTGGAACCCGAACATCGAGTAGAAGATGTAGACCGGGATCATCGGCTCGCCGTGCGTGGCGTACGACGAACCGGCGGCGGTGAACGAGGCGACCGAGCCGGCCTCGTTGATGCCTTCGTGCAGAATCTGCCCGGTCGTCGCCTCCTTGTACGACAGGAAGAGCTCCCGGTCCACCGAGGTGTAATTTTGCCCGTGCGGCGAGTAGATCTTCTGCACCGGGAAGAGCGAGTCCATACCGAAGGTACGGGCCTCGTCGGGAACGATCGGCACCCAGCGCTTGCCGAATTCCTTCTCCCGCATCAGATCCTTGAGCAGGCGGACGAAGGCCATGGTGGTGGCGACCTGCTGCTTGCCCGAGCCGCGCTTGAGGTCGGCGAACCGTTCCTTGCCGGGAATCTGCAGCGGGATGGTGGTGGTCCGCCGCGACGGCAGATAGCCGCCCAGCGCCGCGCGCCGCTCATGCAGGTAGGCGATCTCGTCGGACTTCTCGCCCGGGCGGTAGTACGGCGGCAGGTACGGGTCGCGTTCCAGGTCGGCGTCGGAGATGTCCAGGTGGAGTCGGTCGCGGAAGAGCTTGAGGTCGTCCGGCGTCAGCTTCTTCATCTGGTGGGTGGCGTTGCGGGCCTCGAAGTGCGACCCGAGGGTCCAACCCTTGATCGTCTTGGCCAGGATGACGGTGGGCTGGCCGGTGTGGTTCACCGCTGCCTGGTAGGCCGCGTACAGCTTGTGGTAGTCGTGGCCACCCCGCTTGAGGTTCCAGATCTCGTCGTCGGAGAGATGTTCGACCATCTTGCGGGTGCGCGGGTCCCGGCCGAAGAAGTGCTCGCGGACGAAGGCCCCAGATTCGGCCTTGTAGGTCTGGTAGTCCCCGTCAGGGGTGGTGTTCATCAGGTTGACCAGTGCACCGTCGGTGTCGGCGGCCAGCAGCGGGTCCCACTCACGGCCCCAGACCACCTTGATGACATTCCAGCCGGCGCCCCGGAAGAACGACTCCAGCTCCTGCATGATCTTGCCGTTGCCGCGTACCGGGCCGTCCAGCCGCTGCAGGTTGCAGTTGATGACGAAGGTGAGGTTGTCCAGTTCCTCCCGTGCGGCGATCCCGATCGTGCCCAACGCCTCGGGCTCGTCCATTTCACCGTCGCCGAGGAACGCCCAGACGTGCTGGTCGGAGGTGTCCTTGATGCCGCGGTGGTACAGGTAACGGTTGAACCGCGCCTGGTAGATGGCGTTGAGCCCGCCCAGGCCCATGGAGACGGTCGGGAATTCCCAGAAGTCCCGCATCAGCCGGGGGTGCGGGTAGGACGGCAGGCCGCCGCCCGGGTGGGAGAGCTCCTGGCGGAAACCGTCCAGCTGCTGCTGGGTCAGTCGGCCTTCGAGGAAGGCGCGGGCGTACATGCCGGGGGAGGCGTGCCCTTGGTAGAAGATGTGGTCTCCGCCGCCCGGGTGGTTTTTGCCGCGGAAGAAGTGGTTGAACCCGACCTCGTAGAGCGAGGCCGAGCTGGCGAAGGTGGAGATGTGGCCACCCGCGTTGATCTCCGGCCGCTGCGCGCGGTGGACGAGCATCGCCGCGTTCCAGCGGATGTAGGCGCGGATGCGGCGCTCAACATGCTCATCTCCGGGGAACCAGGGCTCGAGCTCCGGCGGAATGGTGTTGATGTAGTCGGTGGTGGTGAGCGGCGGAACCCCGACCTGGCGTTCACGGGCGCGCTCCAGTAGCCGCAGCATGACGTAGCGGGCGCGTTTGGCTCCCCGCTCGTCGATGACCCCATCGAGCGATTCGACCCATTCGTTGGTCTCGTCCGGGTCGATGTCGGGCAGCTGGCTCGGTAGGCCATCGGTAATAACCGGGCGCTTGCGTTCGGTGGCCACAGGCGTTCCCTTGGTCGTGTGTGGGATAGGTCTCCTGCCCATCCTGCCCCCCAGTGACGGGTTACGTCACCCTGACAGCCGCTAGACGCGACGCGAGACACAGATACCCGGCGGTAACCAGGGTGTTTCCACAGACCCGTCCCACATGGTGATCAGGCCGGTAGGCCGCTCGTCACACCGCTGTGTCCCGGCGGGCGAAGGTAAACCCGTCGGGACGGGCCGCGTCGAATGGTCGTTCTCCGCCTGATTGGGTAATGCTGTCCGGCGTGACCACCCCACAGGATCTTGACGAGCAGTTCCGGGCAGCGGTGGATGCCCTCGAAACCCCGACCATCCGGCGCTCGCCCGACCAGTCGCTCCGCGACGGCAGCAGCCTCACCGGCGCGCAGGCCCTTGATCTGTACGACGCCCAACTGGCGAGCCGGCACCTGGATCTGGCCGCCCGCTGGCTCCGCAGCTTCGGCGAGGGCTTCTACACCATCGGCTCCGCTGGCCATGAAGGAAACGCAGCGGTCGCCGCCGCTCTGCGGTCGACCGATCCCGCCCTGCTGCACTACCGCTCCGGCGGCTTCTACTGCGCCCGGGTCGCCCAGGCCAAGCCCGACGGCGGGGATCCGGTGTCTCGGGCCGCCCAGGACGTGCTGCGGGGCCTGGTCGCCTCTGCACAGGAGCCGATCGCCGGGGGCCGGCACAAAGTCTTCGGCAACGCCGAACTGAACATCATCCCCACCACCTCCACCATCGGCTCGCATCTGCCCCGGGCCGTCGGTATCGGGTTCGCCATCGAGCGGCTCCGCCGGCTGGCAGCACACCCGACCCACCCCGACGAGCCGGCGGAGGAGGGCCCGCCGTCCTGGCCGGCCGATGCGATCGTCGCCTGCTCGTTCGGCGACGCCTCGATCAACCACGCCACCGCGACCGCCGCCTTCAACACCGCCGGCTGGTGCGAGCACAGCAAACTGCCCCTGCCGGTGCTTTTCGTCTGTGAGGACAACGGCCTCGGCATCAGCGTGAAGTCGCCGCCGGGCTGGGTGGCCACCGCGCTGCGCGCCAAGCCGGGGATCCGCTACTTCGTCGCCGACGGCTGCGACCTGGCGCAGACGTACGACGTGGCGGCGGAGGCCGTGGCCTGGGTACGGCGGCAACGCCGCCCCGCCGTACTGCACCTGTCGACCGTCCGGCTGATGGGGCACGCCGGTGCGGACGTCGAATCGGCGTACCGCCGCGCCGCCGACATCGCCGCTGACCTGGCTCGCGATCCGCTGATCGCCACCGTGCGGCTGCTCGTCGACGCCGGGCTCGCCACCCCCGATGAACTGCTCGCCCGCTACGAGGAGGTGGGCTGGCAGGTACGCAAGATCGCCGAGGAGTCGCTCGGCGAACCGAAGCTCATCGAGGCGGGCGACATCGTTGCCCCGCTCGCACCCCGACGCCCGGTCCGCGTGCTGCGGCTGATCTCCGCCGCCGCTGCCCGGGCCGCCGGCCCCGGTTCCGCCGCCCGGGCCGCCGCCTTCGAGGGGAAACTGCCTGAGCAGGCCGGGCCGCTCACCCTCGCGCAGGCCATCAACTCCACCCTCGCCGACGCGCTGCTCGAGCACCCCACCATGGCCGTCTTCGGACAGGACGTTGCGGTCAAGGGCGGGGTGTACGGCGTGACGAAGGGGCTGCGGGAGCGCTTCGGGGCGGCCCGGGTCTTCGACACCCTTCTCGACGAGACCTCGCTGCTCGGCCTGGGACTCGGCGCCGGGCTCGGCGGCCTGCTGCCGGTACCCGAGATCCAGTACCTGGCCTACCTGCACAACGCCGAGGATCAACTGCGCGGTGAGGCCGCCACCCTGCAGTTCTTCTCCCGTGGCGCCTACCGCAACCCGATGGTGGTGCGTATCGCCGGGCTGGCGTACCAGGAGGGATTCGGCGGCCACTTCCACAACGACAACTCGGTAGCCGTGCTGCGGGACATCCCCGGCCTGGTGCTCGCGGTGCCGGCGCGGGCCGATGACGCCGGGCCGATGCTGCGCTCCTGCCTGGCCAGCGCCGTCGTCGACGGCAGCGTCTGCGTCTTCCTGGAGCCGATCGCGCTCTACCACACCCGTGATCTCCACAACGCCGGTGACGGTGAATGGCTCGCGCCGTACGCCGGGCCGGAGGAGTGGGCTGACCGCCACGTGCCGATGGGCCGGGGCCGGGTCTACGAGATCGGCAGCGCTGACGACATCACGATCATCACTTTCGGGAACGGGGTGCGGATGTCACTGCGGGCCGCCCGCGAGTTGGCGTCCGACGGGGTCGGTGTCCGGGTGCTGGACCTGCGCTGGCTGGCCCCGCTACCGGTCGCCGACATCATCAGGGAGGCATCGGCCACCGGCCGGGTGCTGGTGGTTGACGAGACCCGCCGTTCGGGTGGCGTCGGCGAGGGGATTCTCGCGGCCCTGGTGGACGCCGGATTTGTCGGAGTTGTCCGTCGAGTAGCCTCGGCAGACTCGTTTATTCCCCTCGGCACGGCTGCCCGAAAGGTGCTCGTAACCGAAAACGAGATCACCCAGGGTGCCCAGGCGCTGCTGGCACGGTAAATTCCCTGGAACGCGGTGCGCCACTTGCATCCGGAGGCGCAACTGTGTGGACTCTGCCTATCGGCATCGCAGGGATGCCGGCAGCAGTTGAGATGAGGAGGCACGCGACAGTGAGCGCGACCGCTGGTCAGGCCGCCGACGGCGTACGGAGCCTGGCGGACCGGTTCGGCATCGAGCCGGGGATGGTCGTCATGGAGATGGGGTACG
>DASULK010000213.1:0-64017 GCA_036278255.1 Micromonospora sp. | reverse complement strand
CCAAAGGAATCCAAACCAGCCAGAAAAACCGGCCAGTCCGGGAACCAAAAAATTGGCACTGGCTTACAAGCACCCTGTTGAGTTCTCAAAGAACAAACACACACCAAACACAAACCCCAACCAAGGGGCCCGAGTCCGGGGCAACTTCTCTAGTTTACCCGGTCGACTTCGCGGCGTCAAGTCCGTGTCTTGGACTTCTTCCGCATCGCCCGAGTGGGTTTCCCGCACCGACGCACACCGCTCCGCGGTGGTCATCAGTAGTTGGGAATCCAGCAGACCGGCCGACCGCTGCTCGCAGCGGATCCGCCCGGCTCCCTGCCGGCGCTTACTACTCTAGCCGGTCGGCTTCGCAACTCCAAATCCGGCCCTACTGGCCGGGGGTCGCACCGCCCGAATCCCGGTCTCGTAAGGTGTAACACCCTCCGAGCCCAGGACATTCCCTGAGGCCCAGACCTCATCTCGACGTCTCCGCCGATCATTGGCCTCGCCCCGCAGGCACTAGGTGTAACACACCCTGCGCCTGGGACATTCCCCCGAGTTCCGGACCGTCTCGGCGTCTCCGCCGATCTTGGCCGTTCCCCGCGGGCAAAGAGAAAGTTACGCGCTCCGCGCGAGGAACGCAAATCAGCTTCTATCAATAGCTGGCCCGCGCCGGTCACGCCCGCTCCAAGCAGGCCGAACACCCGCCGGTTCCCAGAACGTGTCAGGCTGGTCGCATGCCCCGAACGCCGACCATCCTCGCCGCAGATGCGCTACTCGGGATGCTGCTGCCGTTCTGGCAGCTCGTCATTGGCGTCTTCGTACTGTTCGCCCTCGGCGCCTCAGTACAACGGTTGGCCCGTCGAGGGCCTTCCCGGATGACCACCGCACTGCTGGTAACCGCTGGTGCTATCGCCGGGATCACCGTGCTCAGCCTGCTTCTGCAGGAATGAGCCTGTGACGCCGGCGGACGAGCAGGTCAGGCAGACTTCTCTTCGCGATCGCGGCGTGCACGCCGACCGTTGAACTCTCGCGGCACAATTGTCGGATTCACGTTCTCGAGCACCGCCTCACGAGTGATGAGGACCCGGCCCGCGTTGGGGTTACTCGGCACCTCGTACATCACGGAGAGCAGCACCTCTTCCATGATTGCGCGTAGACCACGGGCGCCGGTCCCCCGCAGCATCGCCTGATCGGCGATCGCCTCTAGTGACGCCTGGTCGAACTCCAACTCGACGCCGTCAAGTTCGAAAAGCCGCTGGTACTGGCGAACGAGCGCGTTCCGCGGTTCGGTGAGGATCTCCACCAGCGCCTCACGGTCAAGGCTGCGCACATGGGTGATCACCGGCAGTCGACCGATGAATTCGGGGATCAGGCCGAACTTGAGCATGTCCTCGGGCATCACCTGCGCGAAGAGATCGTCGGTCGACCGCTCGGAGACGGCTCGCAGGCGGGCTCCGAAGCCCGTCCCCCCCTGCCCGATACGGGCCTCGATGATCTGATCAAGACCAGCGAAGGCACCGCCACAGATGAACAGGACGTTGGTCGTGTCGATCTGGATGAACTCCTGGTGCGGATGCTTGCGCCCGCCCTGCGGCGGAACATTGGCGACCGTACCCTCAAGTATCTTCAGGAGCGCCTGCTGGACTCCCTCGCCAGAGACATCCCGAGTGATCGATGGATTCTCCGACTTGCGGGCGATCTTGTCGACCTCGTCGATATAAATGATCCCGGTCTCGGCTCGTTTGATGTCGTAGTCAGCCGCCTGAATCAGCTTAAGCAGGATGTTCTCGACATCCTCGCCGACGTACCCCGCCTCGGTCAGTGCGGTTGCATCGGCGATCGCAAACGGGACATTGAGCATGCGGGCCAGGGTCTGCGCCAGATGCGTCTTGCCGCAGCCGGTGGGTCCGATGAGCAGGATGTTGGATTTGGCGAGTTCAACCCCGTCGCCGCCGGAGCCCGGCCCATTCGCCTCCGCCTGGATGCGCTTGTAGTGGTTGTAGACCGCGACCGAGAGGGCCTTTTTCGCCTGCTCCTGCCCCACCACATAGGAGTCGAGGAATTGGCAGATCTCCATCGGCTTGGGGAGTTCCTCCCACTTCACCTCGCCGGATTCCGCCAACTCCTCCTCGATGATCTCGTTGCAGAGATCGATGCACTCATCGCAGATGTAGACACCGGGGCCTGCGATGAGCTTCTTGACCTGCTTCTGCGACTTGCCGCAGAACGAGCACTTGAGTAGGTCGCCGCCGTCGCCGATCCGTGCCACCTACGTTCTCCCTGCGCTCATTGGCCGCCGGGCCTGCCCTGGATTGCGGACCGGCGCACCTCGTCGTTGGTTCGCCCACCGGACCCGCTGGGACGGGCCCGTGAGCATGCAGCCTCGACGTTACCTGCTGCTGACACTTTCTCCGACCCTCGATCTGCGGTGTGTCACAAGCCGACCCGGCTCGGCCACCGGGCCGGCCACGACATGAGAGGTCAGCTCGCCGTACTCGAGGCGAGGAGACTCTTCTTCCGGCTGGACAAGATCGTGTCGACCAGGCCGTACTCGCGGGCCTCCTCAGCCGTCATAATCTTGTCTCGATCGATATCTTTGCGGACCTTCTCGATGGGCCGGTTCGAGTGCCGGGAAAGCATCTCCTCCAACTGGCTGCGCATCCGCAGAATTTCCCGGGCCTGGATCTCGATGTCAGAGCCCTGGCCGTAGCCGCCCTCCGTGGCGGGCTGGTGGATGATGATGCGCGAGTTGGGCAACGCCATACGTTTGCCCGCCGTACCGGCCCCGAGCAGTACCGCCGCCGCACTGGCCGCCTGGCCGAGACAGACGGTCGAGATGTCCGGTCGGACATACTGCATGGTGTCGTAGATCGCCGTCATGGCCGTGAACGAGCCACCGGGCGAGTTGATGTACATGAGGATGTCGCGGTCCGGGTCGGTGCCCTCCAGCGTCAACAGCTGAGCCATGACGTCGTTGGCCGATGCGTCATCGATCTGGACGCCGAGGAAGATGATCCGGTCCTCGAAGAGCTTATTGTACGGGTTGGACTCCTTGATGCCGTACGACGTGCGCTCGACGAAGGAGGGCAGGACGTAGCGGTTATGCACCGCAGCGAACTGTGGTGACAGGGTCAGGTCAGTCATCATCGCCTTCCTCAGTTGCGGGTGCCGGCGCCAGCCGGAACCTGCGCCGCTCCGGAAATCACATGATCGATGAAGCCGTACTCCTTGGCCTCGGCCGCGGTGAACCAGCGATCGCGATCGGAGTCCGCCTCGATCTGCTCCGGACTCTGTCCGGTGTGGAAAGCCACCCGCTCCTGGAACATGCGCTTCGTGTACAACATCTGCTCAGCCTGGATAGCGATGTCGGCCGCGGTGCCGCCCACGCCGCCTGACGGCTGGTGCATCATGATCCGCGCATGCGGCAGGGCGTAACGCTTCCCCTTGGTACCCGCGCAGAGCAGCAACTGCCCCATGGAGGCCGCCATCCCCATCGCAATGGTCGCCACGTCGTTGTTGACGAACTGCATCGTGTCGTAGATCGCCATGCCGGAGTAGACCGAGCCCCCCGGCGAGTTGATGTAGAGGTTGATATCGCGCTCAGGGTCCTCCGCCGCGAGCAGCAGCAACTGCGCGCAGATGCGGTTGGCAACCTGGTCGGTCACCTCGCTGCCCAGGAAGACGATCCGCTCCTTGAGCAAGCGGTTGTAGACCGTGTCGTCAAGGTTGCCACTGAGTGCGTCCCCACCGCGGGCTTCGATCGCCCGCAGCGGCGTCGCTGGAATGTGCAATTCGGTCATGGCAGCCCTTCGCACTGGGTTGCGCCGGCGCGTGCCTCCCCGCCGGCGTACTGGACTTGGCCGGCCTACGCCTCGGCCGGCGTGATGTTACGTCTGGACCTGACACTAGTCCCTGAAAGCGGGCGTAGCCGGCCAGTCGGCACACTGTTCGCTATGAGCGCAGTTGCGGCACGATCGTACGCCGAAAGGACTGTGCCGCCGCAGGCCGATGGTTCGCCCCGCGGCGGCCGACGTGGACCCGCCACCGGAATCAGTCGCTCTGCTCGTCAGCGCCTTCGCCACGCAGTTCAGCCAGGCTCAGCACGTTGCCCGCAGCGTCCTTGATCGTGACGCGCTCCATCACCAGGGCCAGTGCCTTGCCGCGACGGACGTCCCCGAATACCGCCGCGGCCGTGCCCGCGCGGACGAGCTCGTCGTAGTACTGCTGGGGAGCCATCCCCGCATGCTGCGCCCGGTGCACGATCTCGTGGCCGAACTCGTCGTCAGAGACCTGCACCTCCTCGGCGTCAGCCAAGGCGTCGAGGAACAGCTGGATCTTGACACCTTCGGTGGCCGACTCGTCCAGCTCGGCGTCGATCTCCTCTTCCGTCTTGCCCTCCGCGGCGAGGTACTCCTCCAGCGAGGCGCCGATGCGCTCCAACTGGTCGACCATCGCCTCCTTGCGGTGCTCGACCTCGTCGCGCACCACGCCCTCGGGGGCTGGCACCTCGGTCACGGCCACGAGCTGCTCCAGGGCCTTGTCGCGCGCCTTGTGAAGCTGCTCGAGCTTCTTCGACCGGGTTACCCGCGTCCGCACGTCGCCGCGAAGCTCCTCCAGGGTGTCGAACTCGCTGGCCATCTGCGCGAACTCGTCGTTGAGCTCCGGCAGTTGCTTCTCCTTAACGGTCCGCACTGTCACCGCAACGTCCGCGTCCCGGCCGGCGAAATCGCCGCCGACGAGCTGTGTCACGAAGGTCGTCTCATCGCTGGCGGAGAGGCCGACCAGGACCTCGTCGAGGCCGGGCAGCAGCTGTTTGCTGCCTACCTCGTGGGAGATGTTGGTGGCCGAGCCCCCCGGCACCTCCTCACCATCGACGGTCGCGGACAGGTCGAGCTGCACGTAGTCGCCCTCCTGGGCGGCCCGCTCGACGGTCTTGAGGGTCGCGAACCGGTCCCGCAGCGCGTTGACCTGCTCATCGATCTCGCTGTCACTGATCTGCAACTCGTCGACGGTGACCTCGATCGTCGACAGATCGGGCAGCTCCAACTCGGGGCGCACGTCGATCTCGGCGGTGAACTTCAGCGGTGCCCCGTCAGCGAACTCGGTGATGGAGACGTCAGGTCGGCCGAGAGTCTTCACCTCGTGCTCCCGTACCGCGGCGAGCAGGTTCTCCGGGATCGCCTCCTGCACCGCCTCATTGAGCACGGTCGCCCGCCCCACCCGCTGGTCGATCACCGCGGTCGGTACCTTGCCCCGACGGAAGCCCGGCACGTTGACCTGCTGGGCGATCTCACGGTACGCCTTCCTGAGGCTCGGCTCGAGTTCGGCGAACGGCACCTCGATGGCGAGCCGCACGCGCGTCGGGCTCAGAGTCTCGATGGTGCTCTCCACAGGCGTACTCCTTGCCAGATATCAGTCTTGGTGGGCGAAATAGGCCCAACGGATGTGGGCGAGCCGACGCGCCGGACGGTACGCCTCGCCGCCGAGGGCAGCGCTGCGATCCGCGTCCCGCGGACGACAGTCGGGGTGGCGGGATTTGAACCCACGGCCCCTCGCTCCCAAAGCGAGTGCGCTACCAAGCTGCGCCACACCCCGTGGCGACGAGAAGTGTATGCCGCGACGCCGCGACGCGCGCCACCGGTATCGGCGCACCCCCCGGCAACACGCCCCTTTTAGGGCGAAAACTAGCTAGTTTTCCGGCTTTCGGTCAGCGGGGATCGGCGTCCGAAGGGGTACCGAGAAGCAAGGACAAGCGGCACCCAGTACGCTAGAGCACGCGCCGTGGGAGACGCGGCGCAGGCGGGCGTAGCTCAATGGCAGAGCTTCAGTCTTCCAAACTGACGGTGCGGGTTCGATTCCCGTCGCCCGCTCCAGCATGTGGCCCAGGTCGGAGGCGATCTCCAGCCTGGGCCACATTCATGCTTGTCGCCAGTTCAGGACGAAGAAGCCTGGCTACGGCTGTCCTCCGGGATGCCGGCGGTCTGCGCACCAGCACCACCCAGGGTTTCCCGCCGGCCCACCCCTGCGCCGTGATAAACACCCTCGTCCGTGCCGGGGTCGCCGGGGTCGGCCAGGCTGGTGTCGATCGGCTCGCCGGTAGGTTCGGCCAGCCCCGCCTCGCGCAGCGCGGTGACCAGTTCGTCGTGCGACATCTCTTCAATGCCGGTCAGTCCGGCACCACGCGCCATCGCGCGTAGGGTCGCCGTGTCCTCTGCGAATGACTCCGCCATGCCCTCGGCTTTCCCCCGCGGAGGGGGTGAAAACCTCGCCGACCGCAGGACGGATGTGTCCTTGCCGCAGACCGGGGTAAGCGGGCGGGCATGGTCGACTGGCGCGCCGGTTTGCTGCGTCGTCTCGCCCGACGGTTCCACATCGGCGAGGACATCCTGCGGCATCTGTCCACGTTTCAACGCTTCGGTGAGCGGTTCGAGATCAAAGCGCCCACGGAGATGGTGCCGGTGGGTGCCCGGACCCTGGCCCGTGCGCTCCGCACCCGGGCCGCACCCCAGATCCGACCCGACTGGCTGTGGCCGTACTGGTTGGAGCGCCAACTCGATCCGACGGACCGGTCGTTCATGCCCCGCGGCCACCTGCCGTTCCTCACCAACGTGACACACCGGAACTGGACCGCGATCGGCAACCCCGGCTCCGCCTGGGAAGCGGTGGTCGACCCGGCAGGGCTGGTCAGCACGGTGCCCGACGGCTGGTCCCTGGACTGGGGGGTCAAGGACGGCAACCGGTGGGTGCTGCCGAGCCGCGCCGACCAACTGCAGCAGTGGCCGGAGGGCGAGGGCAGCTGTATCCGGACCGGTGTCGGGCTGCCCGAGGGCGGCCAAGCGGTGGCCGGCGCCTACGCGCTGCGGGCCCGCGGCGGCGAGTACGTGGCGGTGGAGATCGTCAACTGCACCGACCGCCCCGTCACGGTGATGTTCTCGATCCGCCCGTACAACCCGGAGGGCCTCGCCGTGGTGGAGGATCTGGCGGTGACGGAGAAGGCGGTCACGATCGACGGCGATCTGGCCGTGGTGTTGCCGGGCCGGCCGGAGCGGATCGCCGCCTCGACCTTTCACCGCGGTGACTGCCTCCACCAGTTCCTCGGCAATGTCGCGGAGCCGTTCCGGCCGGTACGGGTCCATGACCCGGCCGGTCTGGCGCAGCTCGCCTTCACCTACCCGCTGGGCCCCGCGGAGAGCCGACGGGTCCTGCTTCCGCTCCCGCCGCCCACCAAGGCCCGGCCCCAGCGCGACCTTCCCATCCTGGTACGGGAGGCACCCGACGCCACCGACACCGCCGAAAGGTGGCAGCGGCTGCTCGACCGCGGCCTGCGGGTGCGGCTGCCGGACGAACGACTCCAACAAGCCGTGGAGGCCAACCGCACATACCAACTCGTCCTGCACGACCCGGGCAGCATCACCCCCGGGCCTCTGACCTACCACCGGTTCTGGTTCCGGGACGCCGCCTTCCAGGTGACCACCCTGGACCGGTGGGGATTCCACGACGAGGCTGCAGACGTGATCGACACCTATCCAAAGCGGCAACGCCGGGACGGCTTCTTCTACAGCCAGTGGCATGAATGGGACGCCAACGGCGCCGCGATCCTGACCATCGCCGAGCATCATCGGCTCACCGGTGACCGGGCCCGGCTGGCCCGGCTCATGCCGGCGGTGCGGGCGGGCGCGGAGTGGATCGAGCAGACCCGGCACCGGCGCCGGGCGGACGGCCCCCGGGATCCGGGGCTGCTGCCACCCGGGATCTCCGCCGAGCACCTCGGCCCGTACGACAGCTACTACTGGGACGACTTCTGGGGGTTGCGGGGGTTGCAGGACGCCGCGTACCTCGCCGATGCGGTGGGCGACTCCGCCGCTGCCCGGCGCTGGCGGACAGCCGCCGCCAGATACCGGGCCGATCTCCTCGCCTCGGTCGAGCGGGCGACACGGCGCACCCCCTTCCGATACCTGCCGGCCGGGCCCAACCGCGGCATCGATGCCGGAATGATCGGTTCACTGGTCGGCTGCTACCCCCTGGAGCTGCTCGATGCGGAGGATCCGCTGGTGGCCAACACCGCGACGCTGATCCGCGATCATTTCACCATCGGGCCGGCGTTCTTCCAGGCGATCGCCCACACCGGTCTCGGCACCTACCTGACGCTGCAGTTGGCCTTCGTCGAGCTGCTCGCCGGGGATCCGGCGGCCTGGAGCCGGCTGCGGTGGATGCTGGACGCGGCGACGCCAACGTTCACCTGGCCGGAGGCGATCCATCCACAGACGGGGGGCGGTTGCATGGGCGACGGCCACCACGGCTGGGCCGCCGCCGACTTCCTCGCCTTCGTCCGGGCCGTGCTGGTCCGCGACCTGCCGGACGGGCGGACCGCGGTGCTTTCACTCCTGCCTCCGGAGTGGTACGGCGGCGAGGTTCAGGTGCGGGACGCGCCGGTGTACGGCGGCCGGCTGGACTACGGGCTGACGTGGCGGGACGAGCGTCCCACGCTTGAGTGGAGTTGGCGGGGGACTCCGCGGAGACTGATCGCGCCGGGCCTGGACCCATCCTGGTCGGCTACCTCCGGCGACGGTGAGATGACCTTCGCCCCAGTCGCCGTAGGCGGTAGGCGAGGAACTCCCACGTCGCCACGGTGAGCATCGCGATCTTGCGGGCGGAGCCCACCAGGGCGATCGTCTCCTTCTCCTCCTTCGTCCGGTGGTACATCCCGTCGAGGATGAAGGCACGAACGGTGCCGCCCTGCTCCGCGACGAAGGAGTTGAGGGCGGCCTCGATCCGGAATCCCCGTGCCTCGGCCGGGTCCAGTGACAAGAGCAGGTCCCGGCGCAGGGCACGTTCCCCGGTCAGGCGAGGCAGAAGCCGAAGAAAGAGCCAGTTGAGCCACGGGCCGCGGTCGAAGAGGCCGAGCGCCATCGTGACGCCGTCATTGACGACGGTGCGCGCCAACCGGTCGACGTGATCGGGGCGCAGCCCCGCCAGGTCCGCGTCGAGCAGGATCAGCACCTCGGCACGGGTGGCTCGGGCTCCGGTGAGCAGGCTCTCCCCCTTGCCCCGGTGCCCGGCGGAGATGACGCGCGCCCCCTGCGCGGCCGCCACCTGGGCGGTTCCGTCCTGGGATCCGTCGTCAACGACCACCACCTCGTCAACGAGTCGGGCATGGGCAGCCACCCGGACCACCTCGCCCACGGTTACGGCCTCGTTGTAGGCCGGAATGATCACCCCGACCCTCGGGCGAACCGCCATGGACACATCTACCCGCTCAGACAATTCGTAATCAAACCCCCACTCATAGTAATACTCGCGGTACGGTGTCCCCGCGATCTCGGCGCCGACACCCCAGCTGCCCCGAGTTGATATCGACGACCAGCGGAGCGGGACCAACGGGAGCCCTGTGCTTACTCATCCGCAGACGAGGGTGACCCGGTCGGAGCGGACCGGGCATGGCCGCAGCGCAGCCCCCTGGGTCGCTGCCGGGCTCGGCATCGCCGGGACCGCCTACCGCGTCTGGGCCATCGCCAACCACTACCCCCGGTTCGACAGCGATGAGGCTGCGATGGGACTCGGAGCCCTGCATATCGCCAGGGGCGAGAATTTCCCGATCTTCCTGTACGGCCAGAACTACATGGGTTCGATCGAGTCCTATCTCGCCGCGCCCTTCCTGTCCGTTCTCGGGATCACGGTCACGGCACTACGGATACCAGAAATCATGATCTTCAGCGCGTTTGCCGCGCTGATGTACCTGCTGGCGGTCCGTCTTCACGGCTCCCGGTGGTTTGCCGCCACCGTCGTCGGTCTGCTCGCCCTCGGCTCCGACCGGGTGATGAAAGATGAACTGATCGCCCACGGTGGCAGCGCCGAGATCAAACTCTTCGCCGCGGCGCTCTTTCTGATCGCCCTGGCGGCACCGGCGATCGCGCCACGCCGGAGGGTGTTCGCCTATACCGGATTCGGCTTCATCGCCGGTCTCGCCCTCTGGAGCCACTGGCTGATCATCCCCTACCTGCTGGCCGCCGGCCTGCTGCTGCTGTGGGGCGCCCGGGGCATGACCAGCCGGCACGGGGCGGCCTTGCTGGCGGGGGTGCTGGTGGGCGCCGGGCCCCTCATCGGGTACAACCTCGGGGCCGCACCGGGAGAGGACTCCCTCTCGGTTTTCCTGCAGTTGAACGGCGGCGAGCCCACGCCCCTGTCCCGCCGTGCCGTGGGGGCGGTCATCCTCGGCGTACCTCTGGCCACGGGGGCGTGCGGTCCCGGCAACTGTGACCTCCTCCAGCGCTCCTGGGCGCTGGTCTACCTCGGCTTGATGGTGACCTCCGGGGTGACGGCGGTCCGGCTGCTGCGCCGCCGCCCCGTCGGGGACGACCGCCTCCGGGCAGCGGCAATGGCACTGTTGCTGGTCGCCGCGGGCGGGAGCATCGCCGCGTACGCCCGTAGCCCAGCCGCCGGTCAGACCCCGATCGAGAGCGCCCGCTACCTCTCCTGCCTGCTGGTGTCGACCCCCGCCCTGCTCTGGCCCGTCTGGGTCGGACTCGGGGCTGCCCGGCGAGCGAGAATCCCGGCGGCCATCGTCGTGGCGATCACGGCCATGGTGATGACCAACGCAACCCTGGCCGTCATCCGCCATGCGGTTCCCGAGGCCCGGCAGGTCGCCGACGATGAACGGGCCCTGATCTCGGCACTGGAAGCCCAGGGGGTCAAGAGCATCTACAGCGAATACTGGACCTGCAACAGAGTCAGCTACCTCAGCCAGGAGCGCACCGTCTGCGTTGTTCTCGACGAGGAGTTGCGGCCGGGTCTCGACAGATGGCTGCCGTACCGGCGGCGGGTCGCGGCGGACCCCGCTCCGGCATTTGTCTTTCCGCAGGGTTCCGCCGCCGACCAGGCCTTCATCGCCCATCTCGCGCGGCTCGGTATCCCATCGGATCACCGGGCCGTGGGGGGCTACCACCTGTATCGGACAGCGACGGTGGTGCCACTGCCGCGCTAGCCCCGGGCGGCACCGGTCAGGGCCGTTGCCCGACCCCGGTCATGACTTCCTGCGCCCGTCCGCCGGGCAATCGTGGCGACAGCGGTGGCGTCGGCATTCCGGCGCGCTCCCGCAGGCCCGCCAGAACCTCCTCCACCGCATCCCGGGAGCTGTACCGCGGCGACCACCCCAGTTCGTTCCTCGCCCGGCTGATATCCATGATCGGCAGGCGTAGCAGCGCGTCGAACAGCTCGGGTTGGGCCGGGACCAGGTGCAGCCGCCAGGCCGCCGCGAGCGCCGCGCGTAGCGGTGCGGTGGGCATCCGTACCGGGCGCGCGCCTGCGGAGTCGGCGAGCATCCGTGCATCCACGACCGGAGCGGCGGCGATATTGAAAGGGCCCCGCACATCATGCAGGACGGCCAGCCGGTACGCCTCGGCGACATCGGCGTTGTGCACCACTTGAAACCGCAGCCCCGGCAGATCCGGGATGACCGGGATCCTGCCCGGCTGCAGCAGTCGGCTCGGCAGCAGCGGCCCGGCGAAGAGCCGTCGCTGTTGGCTGGCGGACTCCCGTTTGAAGGTGAAGCCCGGTCGCATTCGCACCACCCGGATCGCCGGGTGGACGCGTTCAAAGGTGTCCAGCACCCGCTCCAGATACGCCTTCTCCCGCGTGTACGCGGCGGTGGGCCACCCATCGGTCGGCCAACTCTCGTCGACTGCCCGGTCCTTCGGCCCGGGTGAGTAGGCTCCGACCGACGAGGCATAGATCAAGGTCGGCACCTGGGCCTTGGCGACGGCGTTGAAGACGCGGATGCTCCCCGCCACATTCGTCTGCCAGGTGATCAGCGGTCGGTGGCTGGGTTGGAAAAGCCAGGCGAGGTGGATGACCACATCGGCGCCGCGGAAGAGTTCGACCAGGTCGGCGGTGACGACATCGGCGCTGACCCACTCGGTCTTCGGGGCGCCCCACTGCGGAAGCCGACGCGCCGCTCCAACTATGGCCCGTACAGCGGGGTCCCGGCCGAGGGCGTCCACCAGGCCCGTTCCGACGTTGCCGGTGGCGCCGACGATCACGACTCTGAGTCCAGCCGTGGCCTCACTCAGTGCCTCCATGCCTGGTTCTCCTCTTTTCTGGGGTGGATTGCGACCGGTGCTGGCCGGCGTTGGGATGGATTTTGTGCGGCGGCCGGCCTCGGGCCCGTTGCATCGAAGCCGGCCAGCCACCGCAC
Organism: Micromonospora sp.; assembly: GCA_036278255.1. Taxonomy (GTDB): domain Bacteria; phylum Actinomycetota; class Actinomycetes; order Mycobacteriales; family Micromonosporaceae; genus DASULK01. The sequence goes on along the minus strand of DASULK010000213.1, from coordinate 51,845 downwards.
CGCCCTTACCGCTGGTGCGCCCCGCGCTCAGCTCTGGTTACCGGGGATGCTCTTCCAGTCCTGCGGTTTGCTCCCGGGTGGTGCCGGCCGGTGTCCACCGCCGCGCCCCGGCTTCTTCGCCGCCGGCGCTTCCCCACCCATCGCCTGGATCAGCTGCTCCTTGTTCATGTTCTCGATACCCTTGATGCCGGCCTTTCGGGCGCGCTGGGCAACCTCGCCGGTCTTCATCTTGTTGAGGTTCTGCTGTGCCATCTCGACCTCCTCCGGGCTGCACGGGCCCTGCTCCTGGTTACCCCGGTGAGCGATCGCGACACCTCAAGCAGCAGGGCGGGTAGTGCTGTTTGGCACCCGCTGCGGCGGGTACCGCACCCGCGATGAATCCGGCGGCTGTGATCGCCTGGCCCGGCTGCCGCCCCCGCTTACCGATGGAGCTTGGGATGAACGAGGTCAACGTTCGCTTGCACGGTGGGCCACTGGACGGCACGGTCCGATCGGCTCCCGTCGGGCCGGACGGCGTGCCACCCGAAGTGACCGAATTTGACCACGATGCCGAAGGTGGGCGGTGGTACCTGGAGTATCGGCGCGATCGACAGGGGGCGGACGGCTGGCATTTCCAGGCCACCGGCATCGAGCAGCGGGCCGACGAGGAGTGAGCGGCTAGCCGCGTTTCATCAGCCGGCCGACGGCGGCCATCAGTTCGGTGGCCATCTCGTCGGCGCGCCCTTCGACGGCGCCTTCGTGTAGGCAGTGCCGGGCGTGGCCGTCGAGCAGCCCGAGGGCGACCTTGTCCAGGGCGGCCTGGATCGCGGAGATCTGGGTGAGCACGTCGATGCAGTAGCGGTCGTCGTCCACCATCTTCTCGACGCCGCGGACCTGACCCTCGATACGGCGCAGCCGGCCGAGAAGTTGTTCTTTACTGGCGGTGTACCCGCGGGTCGGTGTGGTCATAACCCCAAGGGTAGCGACACCCCGTGGGGGTATCGCATTCACGGAAACTCAGACCTCACCTTGATACCCCCTGGGGGTAGGGGTATCGTGGGCTCAGGCCCTACCGAGGAGATTGCCATGCAGACGAAGACCTACACCGTGACCGGGATGACCTGCGGGCACTGCGTCAAGGCGGTGAGCACCGAAGTCGGTCAGATTCCCGGCGTGACCGACGTGCAGGTCGATCTCGGTAACGGCACGGTGACCGTCACCAGCGAAACCCCGCTGGACGACGACACGGTGCGCGCGGCGATCGACGAAGCCGGCTACCAACTCGCCAGCTGACCAGGGGAGCAAGAATGTCCTCCACCACCCGCCCGCTGCCAGCGGCACCGCAACAGATCGAGCTGACGATCGGGGGGATGACCTGCGCCTCCTGTGCAGCGCGGATCGAGAAGAAACTCAACCGCATCGACGGCATCAGCGCGACGGTCAACTACGCCACCGAGAAGGCCACCATCAGCCATTCGGACGGGATCACCGCCGCAGATCTGATCGCCACCGTGGAGAAGACCGGCTACACCGCCCAGCTTGCGCCACCACCCCGCACAGCCAGCACCGATGCAGCCGGAGGTGGCGAGGCGGGAGGAGACGACGCTCCCGGTCCCGACGAACTGCAGGATCTCCGTACCCGGCTCTGGGTCTCACTGGTGCTCACTGTTCCGGTGATCGTCCTGGCCATGGTGCCCGCCTGGCAGTTCACCAACTGGCAGTGGTTGTCGCTGACCCTGGCTGCACCGGTCGTCGTCTACGGTGGGCTGCCGTTCCATAAAGCGGCCTGGGTCAATCTGCGCTACCGCGCCGCCACCATGGACACGCTGGTGTCCATGGGCACCCTCGCAGCCTTCCTCTGGTCGCTCTGGGCGTTGTTCTTCGGCACCGCCGGCACCCCCGGCATGACCCACCCCTTCACCTTCGACATCACACGAAGCGACGGCGCCGGCAACATCTATCTCGAGGTAGCCGCCGGGGTGACGATGTTCCTCCTGGCCGGGCGCTACTTCGAAGCCCGCTCCAAACGCCGGGCCGGCGCAGCGCTACGCGCCCTGCTGGAAATCGGGGCCAAGGATGTCGCCGTGCTGCGGGACGGGGCCGAGGTACGCATCCCCGTCGGGCAGCTCGCGGTCGGCGACCGGTTCGTCGTACGCCCCGGGGAGAAGATCGCAACCGACGGGGTGATCGAGGACGGATCCTCGGCCGTTGACGCTTCCATGCTGACCGGCGAGTCCATCCCGGTCGAGGTCGGCCTGGGCGACGGTGTGACCGGCGCCACCGTCAACGCGGGCGGGCGGATCGTCGTCCGCGCCACCCGGATCGGAGCGGACACCCAGCTGGCGCAGATGGCCAAGCTGGTCGAGCAGGCACAGACCGGCAAAGCCGCTGTGCAGCGCCTCGCCGACCGGATCTCCGGGGTATTCGTGCCGATCGTCATCCTCCTGGCCCTCGGCACCCTCGGCTACTGGCTCGCCACCGGCGGAGGCGCCACCACCGCCTTCACTGCCGCCGTCGCCGTACTGATCATCGCCTGCCCCTGTGCCCTCGGCCTGGCCACCCCGACGGCGCTCCTGGTCGGGACCGGGCGCGGCGCCCAGCTCGGCATCCTGATCAAGGGGCCGGAAATGCTGGAATCCACCAGACGGGTGGACACCGTGGTGCTGGACAAGACCGGCACCGTCACCACCGGGAAGATGACCCTTACCGACACGGTGACCGCCGACGGCGTCGACGACGCCGAGGCGCTGCGGCTGGCCGGGGCGCTGGAGGCCGCCTCGGAGCACCCGATCGCCCAGGCGATCGCGGCGGGCGCTGCCGACCGAGTCGGCGTATTGCCGGCCGTGGCCGGATTCGCCAACATCGAGGGGCTCGGCGTCACCGGTACCGTCGACGGTCGCGAAGTTATCGTCGGCCGGGCTCGGCTGCTGCATGAGCGCGGACTCGACCTGCCGGCCGCCCTGGCATCGGCCCAGTCCGCAGCGCAGGCTGCCGGACGCACCGCGGTGCTGGCCGGCTGGGACGGAGAGGTCCACGCGGTCTTCGTCGTGGCGGACCAGGTCAAGCCGACCAGTCGACAGGCGGTCGCTGCCCTACGCGGGCTCGGACTGGCCCCGGTGCTGCTCACCGGCGACCACGCCACCGTCGCGCAGTCCGTCGCTGCCGAAGTCGGCATCGCCGAGGTCATCGCCGAAGTCATGCCGGCCGGCAAGGTCGACGTGGTCAAACGGCTGCAGGAGCGCGGCAAAGTCGTGGCGATGATCGGAGACGGGGTCAACGACGCCGCCGCGCTGGCCCAGGCCGACCTTGGCCTGGCGATGGGGACCGGTACCGACGTCGCCATCGAGGCCGCCGACCTGACCCTCGTCCGCGGTGACCTGATGGCCGCCGTCGACGCGATCCGGCTGTCCCGGCGCACCCTGCGCACGATCAAGGGGAACCTGTTCTGGGCCTTCGCCTACAACGTGGCTGCGTTGCCGTTGGCCGCGGCGGGGATGCTCAATCCCATGCTTGCGGGGGCGGCCATGGCCTTCTCCTCGGTCTTCGTCGTCTTCAACAGCCTGCGGCTGCGCGGTTTCCGCTCGGCGGCGGCTACCCGCTGACCTTTTCCCCCGCGAGGGCTGCCCGGTACCGGTCTACGCCGGTACCGGGCAGCCCTCGCCGCAGACAGGGCGGAGCCGGCTGACGGCGTTCTCGCTCCGGACAGTCAGCTACCACAGGCCCGAGAACCAGCTCCACACACCCATGACCCACTCGGTCTGCCGCAGATAGGCCACCCCCACCCCGGCCAGGAAGAGCCCGGTGAGGGCATGTGCTCCCCGCGCGGTACGCCGGACCCGGCGCAGTTGGCCTTCCAGCACCACGCGGCCGAGCAGGCGGGAGAGCGCGAAGAGGCCGACGGCGACACAGAGCGTCAGCAGGAAGGTCACCACCGGGCTGGTGAGATCACCACGGCTGGAGATCGCCCAGATACCCCAGCAAACGAAGGCGAAGAGGCCACCGAGCAGGCTCCAGACACCACCCCGACGCAACTGCCGGAGTTGGTAGCTGACCGGTGGCCGTGGCTGCGCCGCCCCAGGCCAACCGGAGCCGCCCGGTACGGGTGGCGTCTCGAACGTCCCGGTCGCTGCAGTCTGCGGTTGTGGGCCGGGCGGCGCGACCCGGGCCACTCCCCGCCGGAAACCGCTCTCCTCCGGCGGCAGCTCCACGGTGCGCTCAGCCCACGGCTGCGTCTGCTCCGCCATTCTTCCTGCTTCCTACTACTTGCTCGTTGTTGAGCATGGGTGGATGTTTCGCTCTCCGCCGTCGACTTCACGGCTGGAGTCCTGGATCGGCAGTCTGATCCGTTGGCGATCGGCCCGCTCCTGCAAGATCTGCCTCACCCGGGTGTGTGGGGTGTGCAGGGTGATGTCGGGGTCACCAACTCTTGCCAGGACGTTGATCGCGGCGGCATGGTCCGCTTGCCACACGACCCCGCCGGGGCAGTGAAGCCGATCCCCTGCCCGGGCTGCGAGCAGCCCGGTGGAGGGGTCGACTTGTGAGGTGTAGGCGGCGTTGACCATGACGAGCGTAGAACCTCTACGCTCCGACACGCTTGCGAGTGCTTCGGCGGTGACGCCTTTGGTCCAGGCGTTCAACCGCCGGTTGGTGTTACGACCCCTATTGCGGGCCGTGAACGGCTTGGTCAGGTCCTCAGCCGCGACCAGGGTGGCCTTGTCAACGACGGCGTGCACAGCACGGAACACCTCCGTACGCATGGCCGCTTTCCACTTCGCGGCCTGCCGGTCCCGCTTCACCGTGCCCAGGTTGTTGCGGGCGATCCGCTCGGCTTTGGCACGGTCGCTGCGGCGGGCAGCGTTATTCGCGATTGACCGGAGTTTTGCCCGGCGCCGGTTACGCTCCTTGACCCGGTCCGACTCGGCGGTCAACAGCCGGCCCAGGTTCGGCCCGTGATGCTCGCCGTCGGAATCAACCAGGACTTCGGTGTAGCCCTTATCCACCCCGATCCGCCGATCCCCGCACGGCCGGGAAGACTTCATGCCCGCCGCATCAACCTGGTAGTGCACCTCCACCCGACCATCGCGCAGAATCAGCCGTAACGTGCCCGTCGGTGCGACGGTCGTGTTCAGCGGAATCTTGACCATCTGCCGCCGGACAAGCCCAGGGATCGCCAGCCACACGGTCCCGCCCTCGGTAAGGGTATAGCTGCGGTGCTGGTCGGCGCGGACCACGATCTGATCGTGGGTGTGGTTCTTACCGCGCCGCCAATGCTGGCGCATCAACCGCGACAGATACGCGTCTTCGGCCCACCGCTCCGCCTTCAACGCCGTGAACAGCCGCTTACGATCGGCAGGGTCGGTGACCTGCCGGGCGATGACGCGGCGGACCTTCACCTTCGCCGCCTCACGACACGCCCTGATATCCGCCACCGCGTCGCGAACAGTCTCCTTCCACGCGTTGGCCAGCACCCCGAACCGCTCCTGGTAGCCGGCAGCGAGCCACCGGTCACGGATCTGCCGATCCCCCAACCGCGCACCATTGACGGACCCGTACCGCTGCCACACCTGCGAGCGCACCTGCCCCAACCTGCGCGCCTGCTCAACCAACACGGCGTACTTACCGGCATTCAGCCCACGGGAATACGCGATCCGAGTGACCTTCACCAGCTACCACCACACAGTTCGTCGGCGAGCGTCCTCGTCGAAGCCAGGCTGCAACACTCGCCGCACATCACCGTCATCGACATACCGCTGCCCGCCAGGTTCCAGCCAACCACGATCCGGCCCTCGGACTCCCAGCGATGCACAGAGCCCACCGATCGCCCAATCCGCTGGGCGAACTCATCAGTCCGATAAACACCGACCACAGCAATCAACTACGGCCAGGTGTGGTTAGGAAACCAAGCACTAGTCACTGCTCCCACGACTTCGCTGGCGCCGGTCCGACCAATCCGTTGCTGTCGAGATTAACAACCCGACAAAAGGGGCGCCGACCCGCTCGCCGTGCCTGATTCTTCGATCACGGTCGCTGCAACGGTACGGTCGGTCCATGGAGAGGCACCGGGAGCGATTCAGGCAGCAGCGCCCGTTGTACCGACGAACTCAGCGTGCCCGACCTGTCCGGAGCAGCGGAGGACGAAGGGCAGCGGCAACGTGAACACCCCGGGACGCCGGAGGCGCCGGTTGCGGCAGGTGCGGACGGACCGAAGCAATGGTGAGGCGACCGCCACCCCCTCCGCGATGACCGCCCCCGTGCACGACCCGGAGCCACCCCGGGCCGAGTCGGTTCCACCGATCCGGCTCGACCCCACCGACGTACGCCGCACGGGGCCCGCACCGGACGAGCGGGAGGCCGAACGGGCGCTACGCAACCTGGTCGGGGCCGGCGCCTCGCAGCTGAGTGTCAGCGCGGCGCTGCGAGCACGGGACGCCGCCCGACCCACCGCAGCCGACCTGGCCGAGGCGGAGGAACGGGTCGTGCTCATCCGCCGCAACTGGGTCCCGCCGGGAAGCCAACGCCCCTACCGAACCGATCAGGGCAGGGCGGGTAGCTGACCGGACCGCTCATAGACGCCGATCTGCCCGATCCGCCGCAGATGCCGCTCCCCCTCGGAGAACGGCGTGGTGAGGAAAGCCTCCACGATCGCGGTGGCCTCATCGAGGGTGTGCTGGCGGGCCCCGATCCCGACCACGTTGGCATCGTTGTGCTCACGGGACAGTTGGGCGGTCTCGATACTCCAGGCCAGCGCGGCCCGTACCCCGGCCACCTTGTTCGCAGCGATCTGCTCACCGTTACCGGAACCACCAATCACCACGCCGAGACTGCCCGGGTCCCCCACCACGCGGGTGCCGGTATGCAGGCAGAAGGCGGGATAGTCGTCGTCCGGGTCGAAAGCGTGGGGGCCGACGTCGATCACCTCGTAGCCCTGTTTAGCCAGATGGCTGACCAGGTGCATCTTCAACTCGTAGCCAGCGTGATCAGACCCCAGATATACGCGCATACCGGGGAGTCTGTCAGCCCGCGCAGAGCCGACGGCGAGGGGCCCGCCCAGCGGCAGCAATCTCACAGCCACCGGGACACCCACACGCCGGAACCGCTCAGGAACCCAACTCGGCGAGCACCAGGCCGGCCCGCGCCTTCGGGGTGAACCAGGTACTCTTACGCGGCATCTTCTGCCGGGCCAGGTTCACGGCCACGAAATCCTCGACGGTCACCGGGGCGATCAGGATCGCCAGTTCCGCCCGGCCGGCATCAACCTCGCCCATCAACCACTGCGCCGGATAGTCACCACCGACGTACGTGATGCGCTTGTCGTCGGGGTCCAGCCCCAACGTGTCACGCAGCAGCCTCCGCTCGACAAGCGTGTGATCAAGATTGTCGATGATTCCGGTTCCCTCGGCCGCCGGTAGCCGCACCGCGTACCCCTGGCCCGCCGTATAGAGGTAGATGATTCCCCTGGTCGGCGGCACCCCGGTGATCTCGATCGGCTCGACCATCGCACCCGCCCCGGTCAACACGGAGATCAGCTCCGCGGGGGGCACGGTCAACTCGCTGACCAACCGGTTGTACGGCTGGATCGCCACCGAGGCGGAGGTGGTCACCACCGCGAGGAAGCGGGGCAACCCGCCGGTCTGCGCCGCCAGGGTGCGGTGGTTGCCGTCCGCGACGATCAGTTCACCACCACCGGCCAGGGCACAGAGCTCGTCCTGCCCCGCACCGGGGCCGAGCAGCCAGACCGCGTGGGTGCGTCCGGCCTGGTCGAGGTCGGTCACCGCGGGCGCGCCAGCCGCCTCGATCGCCGCGGCGAGACGCGCCTGCAACTCCTGGCCCCGGACGGTCTGCAGAAGCAGTACGGGTGAGAGCAGATGCCCGACCGCGTCGGCCAGGGCCACCCGCTCCCGCACCTTGGCGATGAAGACGTCCTCGTTGCGCACCACCAGCCCGGGCTCGTCGGCGCTGCTGGAGATCTGCTCCGTGTCGACCATCACGAACATGCCGTACGCCGGCTCGTCCGAGGGGGAGGTGATCCGGTAAAGCCCGACAACCTGCTCCGCCGGGGTGTAGCTCCCCTCCTCCTTGGCCTCGGCGAGCCGCGCCACGGCGGCGGGCAGGCAGTCGAGGAACGACCGGCCGAGGCTCTCGGGCGCCCGTTGCGGCATCTCGATGGCCAGCGAGCTACTCGGATTCTCCTCGATGATCTTCGTGATCTCGGCGTCGTCGGCGAACTCGTCGTAATTCTGCGCACCGGTGCCGCCGGTGCTGATCCAGGCCCTGGTGATCGGGTGCACGACCGTCATGTTCACTGACGCTACCGCCCGTGAGATGCGGCGATCAGCGCACCCCACGACCGGCTCACCTTCTGGGTGGCCACGGGAGGATCGGTCCGGCCACGTCAGCCGGTATCACCCGAAATCGGGCGCCTCTTCGCGCGAGCGCTTGAGCTCGTAGAAGCCGGGTGTGCCGGCAACCAGCAGCACGCCATCCCACAGCCGTCCGGCCGCCTCCCCCTTCGGCGCCGGGGTGACGACCGGACCGAAGAACGCGACGGCCCCGTCCGCCGACCCGGCCTCCAGGCTGCCCTCCGGGCCGATCGAAGGGCCCGGGGCGTGAATGACCGGGGTGCCGACGTCGTATCCGACCGGCCGCATGCCGGCCTCGTGACTGGCCCGCAGCGCCTCGTCGTACTCAGTGGAATCCGCGGCCTCGGCCAGGGCGGGTTCAAGGCCCGCGTCCGCGAGCGCAGCCGAGAAGAGCTGCGGCCCCACCTCCTCTTTACCAAGATGGAGCCGGGTACCCAGCGCGGTGTAGAGGTCACGCACCGCCCCCGGCCCGTGCTGCTGCTCAGCGGCGATACAGATCCGCACCGGCCCCCACCCGGTCTCCATCGCCTTCCGGTACTGCTCCGGCACGTCGCGGCCCGCATTGAGCACCGACAGACTCATCACCCGGAAACGGACGTCCACCGGGCGGACCAGTTCCACCTGCAACAGCCAGCGGGAGGTGATCCACGCCCAAGGGCAGATCGGATCGAACCACATGCTCACCTGGGCGCGCTTACGCATGCCAGATCCTTTCCTCAGCCAATCGGCGCCCCGGAACCTGCCGGCAGGCGGCCACCACTCCTGTATCCAACGAGTTCATTATCACCGGAGCGGGCGGCAGACCGGGTGGGCCCTCCACATCCGGCGCAGCGTGGAAGACTCGGCACCGGACTATCGAACCAGACAGCGGCAACACGCGCCCCGACGGGCGGCGCGCCGGAGTACGTGGATGGAGACTGACGTGGCGGGAGTGCGTAACCTGACCCAGGTCGAGGCAGCCGAGCGGGCTCGTCTGCTCGATGTCATCGCCTACGACATCAACCTGGACCTGTCCGCGGCCGGGCGGGCCGCCGGTAGCCGCACCTTCCGCTCCGTCACCGAGGTCCGGTTCCGCTGCCACGAGCCGGGGGCCAGCACCTTCATCGAACTCGCCGCGGACTCGGTACGCTCCGCGACACTGAACGGCACCCCGGTGGACCTCTCCGGCTGGTCGGCTGAGACCGGACTTGCCCTGGCCGACCTGGCCGCCGAGAACACGCTGGTCGTCGACGCCGACTTCGCCTACTCGACCACCGGCCAGGGCTTGCACCGCAGCGTCGATCCGGTCGACGGCGAAACCTACCTCTACAGCCAGTTCGAGATCGCCGATGCGCAGCGGGTGTACGCCTGCTTCGACCAGCCCGATCTGAAGAGCGTCTTCACCTGGCACGCCACCGTGCCGAGCCACTGGAAGGTGGTCTCCAACACGCCGATCGAGAAGCAGGAGTCGTCCGGCGAGACCAAGACCCTCCACTTTGCCGAGTCGGTGCGGATGAGCACCTACATCACCGCGCTCTGCGCCGGCCCGTACCATGAGGTGCGGTACACCCACGACGGCATCGACCTGGGCTACTTCTGCCGGGCGAGCATGGCGGAGTACCTCGACGCAGAGGACCTCAACCTGATCACCACGCAGGGCTTCGACTTCTTCCACGAGAAGTTCGGCGTGCGCTACCCGCTACCCAAGTACGACCAGTTGTGGGTACCCGACTTCAACTTCGGGGCGATGGAGAACTTCGGCTGCGTCACACACGCCGAGGCGCACTACCTCTTCCGGGCCCAAGTGACCGACTACGAGTACGAACAGCGGGCCAACACCATCCTGCACGAAATGGCCCACATGTGGTTCGGCAACCTGGTCACCATGCGCTGGTGGAACGACCTGTGGCTCAACGAGTCGTTCGCCGAGTGGGCCAGCCACTGGTGCAACACCCACGCCACCCGGTTCACCGATGCATGGACGACCTTCCTGTCCGTACGGAAGAACTGGGGCTACCGCCAAGACCAACTCTCCTCCACCCACCCCGTCTACTGCGAGATGCCGGACGTCGCCACCGTCGAGGTCAACTTCGACGGCATCACCTACGCCAAGGGCGCCAGCGTCCTCAAGCAACTGGTCGCCTACGTCGGGCTCGAACCCTTCCTCGCCGGTCTGCGCGGCTACTTCGCCAAGCATGCCTGGGGGAACGCCACCTTCGACGACCTGCTCTCCGAGCTGGAGGCCGCCTCCGGACGGGAGCTGCGCACCTTCGCCGGGCAGTGGCTGGAGACCGCCCAGGTCAACACGCTCCGCCCGGAGGTGACGGTCGGGGCCGACGGCCGGTACGAGCAGGTCGTGGTGCGGCAGGAGGCCCCGGCCGAATACCCGACGCTGCGCACCCACCGCATCGGCATCGGCCTCTACGATCTATCGAAGGACCGGGGTCTGGTCCGGCGGGACCTGATCGAAGTCGACGTGACCGGTGAACGCACCGAGATTTCCGCGCTGGCCGGGGTGCCCGCGCCCGACGTGCTGCTCCTCAACGACGAGGACCTGACCTACAGCAAGCTGCGGCTCGACGACCGGTCGATGGCCACCGTGGTGCAGCACATCAGCGGCCTCGACTCCCCGCTGGCCCGGGCGCTCTGCTGGACCGCGGCGTGGGACATGGTCCGCGACGCTGAACTCTCCACCCGTGACTACCTGGCCCTGGTACTCACCGGCCTACCCGCCGAACGGGACATCAACCTGGTCACCGCAACCCTGCGGCAGTCCGCCGCCGCGCTGGCCTCCTACGCGGATCCGGAGTGGGCGCCCACCGGCTGGGCAGAGTTGGCGCGCACGGCGCGGGCCACGTTGACCGCGGCCGAACCCGGCAGCGGCCGGCAGTTGGCCTGGGCCCGTACCTACGCCTCCGTCGCCCGCTCGAATGAGGATCTGGCTGTACTGCGCGGCTGGCTGAACGGCGTCGAGGTGCCGGACGGATTGACGATCCACACCGAGCTGCGGTGGTGGGTACTGCAGTCGCTGATCGCCAACGGCTCGGCGGATCCGGACGAGATCGAGGCGGAGTTAAGCCGTGACCGGACGGCCAGCGGGGAGCGGGAGGCGGCGCTGGCCTGGGCACTGGTTCCCACCGCCGAACAGAAGGCCGCGGTGTGGCGTGAGCTGACCGGCGATACGGCGCCGCCGAACTGGCGTAACCGGGCTCTCCTGCAGGGCTTCCAGCATCCGGCGCAGGTGGAGCTCACCGCCCCGTACGCCGGCAGGTTCTTCGACGAGGTCGGACGGGTGTGGGCCACCCACCCGAGCGAGACGGCACAGGAATTCGCCGTCCTGGCCTACCCGTCGTACCAGATCAGCGAGGAGACCGTGACAGCTACCGATGAGTGGCTGGGCCGCCCGGAGCACCCCGCGCCGCTGCGGCGGCTGGTCGCCGAGGGGCGCGATGGTGTGGTGCGGGCGCTGAAGGCCCGGGCGAAGGATGCGGCAAGCGGCTGAGCCGGTGGAGTGAGACGGCGAAGCGGCCCCGGCAGTTACTGCCGGGGCCGCTTCCTGTCGTACACGGCGGCGACGATCGCCAGCGGTGCGGCGACCGCCGTCCGCGGTTCCGTTACTCCCGGCTATTCCGGCCGGCGCGGGTCGCCAACTGGTCCAGGCCGGAGATGATCCCGCCGGCCAGGTCGCCACCGGCGAAAGCGGCCGTCATGGAGAGCGCGGCGAGCTTGGCGTCCCGGTCGGGGATGCGCTTACGCGCCTCCGCCCCGGTGACGATCTCCAGCGCCCGCTGGTTTGGCGAGACGGCGACCAGCACCGACCGGTCCGGGTTGGCCAGCTGGGCATGCAGCTTCTCGGCGTACTCCCGGACCGGCTCCACGAGCTCGCCGACGTAGATCGAGAAGGTCAGGCCGGTCGACTGGTCGGCCAGCCGCAACGCTTCGTCGAGGCGCAGCAGTTGCCGGGTGTTGAAGGGGCCTTCCAGCACCGCTGGCCGGCGGGACAGGTCGCCGTCCTGCCGACGGACGGTCATGCTCTCACCAGCGGTCACTTGCGCCTCCCGTCGTGCCCGGCCGCGCCGGCGCAGCCTTGATCTCCACCTCACCCGCTGTCAATGCCACGGGATCCGCCCCTTCCGGTAGCGCGGCCTGCTTCGGGGTCTGCGCCACCTGGTCCGGAGCGGAGAGGAACCAGACCGGGGCGAAATCGAATCGCCGGCCCGGACGGTACCGCCCGGGGACACGCCCCTCACTGGCCATGACCAGGACCGTGATGATCAGCACGATGGCGGCAGGGATGCCGACGAAGACCAGAATGGTGTCGCTAGCAGACAACCTCTACGCCCCCACACCCAGAAACGAATGGAACCCAATGCTGAAGCAGGCGGCTTGCGTCAACCCGTCCGACTCAGACGTCTGCCACGTTAGCGGAGGGGCGGGCCCGCCAGATCGCGGGGTGACGGTCCCAGCCTCCCGCCGACCGCTCGAGCTGCGCCGCCACCGAGAGTAGTCCGGCATCATCGCCGTGACGTCCATTCAACAGGACCCCGACCGGCATGCCGTCCGCCGTCGCTGCGACGGGGAGCGAGATCGACGGCTGCCCGGTGACGTTGAAGATCGCGCAGTACGGTGAGAAGCGGCGCTGACGGTCGAAGTCGTCGGCGGGTTCACCGGCGCCGGTGAACCAGCCGACCGGCGCCTGCGGTGCGGCCAACGTGGGACAGAGCAGCAGGTCGAAATCGGCGGCCTCCGCCATGGCCCGGCGGACCAGCGTCTGCAGTTCCGCCAGGGTGGCCAGCAGCGTCGGCACATCGACGCTACGGCCCCTCCGGCGCAGGAGACGCGTCAACGGCAGCAACTCCCCTTCCCGATCGGACGGCACCGGGGAGAGCGCGAGGACGTACCAGATCGTCTCAAAGAGCGGCCAGAACTCGGGTGTGACCGGCCGGGACACCGGCACCACCTCGTGCCCGAGATCGGCCAGCAGGCCGGCGGCGGTATCGACGGCGGCGAGGCACGCCGGGTGGATCGGCTCCTCGGCCAGCATCGGCGCGGTGAACCGCCCGATGCGCAGGCGGCCGGGCGCCGCCCGGCGCACCGCTTCCCGGTATCCCCCCGGTGGCGGGGGCGGTGCCGAATACGGTTCGCCGGGCACCGGCACCGCCATCGCATCGAGGAGGGCCGCCACGTCGGTGATCGTACGGCCGATCGGGCCGTCGGTCGGCAGGCCGAAGGCGCCGAAGCCGAGCGGGCCGCCGGAGACCAGCCCGCGGCTGGGTTTGTACCCGATGAGGCCACACAACGCGGCCGGGATGCGCAGGGAGCCGCCCCCGTCGGATCCCTGGGCGACGGGGACCAGGCCTGCGGCGACCGCGGCGGCCGCGCCCCCGCTCGACCCGCCCGCGGTGTAGGCCAACCGCCAGGGATTGCGGGCCGGCGGCGCGACCCGCCCCTCCGAATAGCACGAGGAGCCCAGTTCGGAGGTGGTGGTCTTGCCGAGGCTGATCATGCCGGCGGCTCGGAGGAGCCGGACCACATCGGCGTCCTCGGTGGGCACGAAATCGGTGAACGCCGCCGATCCGAAGGTGGTCCGCACCCCGGCCGTCAGAGTGAGGTCCTTGATCGCCGTCGGCACGCCGTGCAGAACACCCCGCTCGTCGGCGGGAGCCGCGTCGGCGGCCCGGGCCTGCGCCCGGGCTGGCTCCGCGGTGACGGTGACGAAGGCGCCGACGGTGTCGCCGTACGCCTCGATCCGCGCCAGGTAGTGGTCGACCAGCTCTCCGCTGGTGACCTCGCCGCGCCGGATCGCCGCCGCCTGCTCCACCGCGGTCAGATCATGCAGCTGCGACACGCCCTGCCTCCTCCGCACCCGACGGCCCGATGTCAGGCGGCCTCTGCCTCCCGCAGGTCCAGCCAGTCGACCCATCGGGGATCCGGCACCCGGTGGCCGAGTACCCGCCAGGCGATACCTTTTGGGGCGGCCGGCACCACCGACAACCGCCAACCCAGCTCGGCCGGCGTCCGGTCCCCCTTGCTGTGGTTGCAGCGGGCACAGGCTGCGACCACGTTCTCCCAGACATGTTGCCCTCCCCGGCTCCGCGGGAAGACATGGTCGATCGTCTCGGCGGGCCCACGGCAGTAGGCGCAGCGCCAGCCGTCACGGGCGAAGATTGCCCGACGGGAGAGGCCGACATGGGTGCGGTATGGCACGCGAACAAAGCGGGTCAGTCGCACCACCGAGGGCACCGGGAGGGCATGGCGGGCACCGTGCAGGATGCCCTCGCCGTCGGCGACGCAGACCGCTTTCGCGGTCAGGATGAGAATCGCGGCACGCCGCACCGACACGACACAGAGCGGCTCGTAGGTCGCATTGAGCACCAACGCACCGGAGCCCACCTGGGGTCGTATGTCAGGCATCGTGCTCATCCTCCCGGTCGTTCCTGCGTCGCTCCGTCGCTCGGCCCATCCCACCGCGGCCATCGATGCCCGCGGTCCACGCCGGCGGTTCGCCAGCATGTGCGCCAATGTTCCCTGATCGGTGTCGCGATTGCACCTACTAATCGGGGGTTCCGCGTCAACGCTGCTCTGTGGTGTGACAAGATGGCCGGTTCCCTCCGGTTGACCGGCGGTGCGGGAGCTCCGCTTGGGGCGGGGTGGTGCCGATGCACCGCCGGAGCGTGGTACGAAGGCAGCCGTGATGTCCTCGAATCTGGGATTGCGTGCGGCCACCGCCGCACCCACACCCGAGCCATCGGCGCCGAGTGCCAATTGTCTCGATGACGCCCTCTGCGACCTGGTGTGGGATCTGACCGGGTCGGTGTGGTTGGCGGAGGGCAGCTTCTACATCCTGGTCAAGCCGTTCCGGATTCTGCTGATCATCCTGATCGCTCTGCTGGTGCGCCACCTACTGCACCGCTCGATCCGCCGACTGGTGCGCAGCACCACCAAGGGGGCGGTCCCGGCGATCCTCAAACCGCTGCGGGAACGGGTGCCCATCACCGTCGCCGATGCGACGGTGATGGTTCCGGAGCGGCGGCGGCAGCGGGCGGAGGCGATCGGTTCCGTTCTGCGCAGCCTGGTCAGCGCGGTCGTCTTCGCCGTCGCCGTCCTGCTGATCCTCAGCGAGCTGAGCTTCAATCTGGCGCCCCTGCTGGCCAGTGCCGGCATCGCCGGCGTGGCTCTCGGCTTCGGCGCGCAGTCACTGGTCAAGGACCTCATCGCGGGCGTGTTCATGCTTCTGGAGGACCAGTACGGGGTCGGCGACACGGTCGACCTGGGGGAGGCGACCGGGACCGTCGAAGCGGTGGGGCTGCGGACCACCACGGTCCGCGACGGCCGGGGCGTCGTCTGGTACATCCGTAACGGCGAGATCGCCCGGGTCGGCAACAAGAGCCAGGGCTGGGCGATGGTGGTCGTCGACATGCCGATCGGGTTCGTCCGCACCGAGGAGGCGACCAGCGTGCTGCGGGTGGCCGCCGATTCCGTCACCGCCGATCCGCAGTTGGCGCCGCTCTTCGTCGAGCCGCCCACGGTGCTCGGCGTCGAGCAGGTCACCGTGGATGGTGCGGTGATCCGTACGGTCGCCAAGACCAGCCCGGACGGGCAGTTCGCGGTGGGACGCGAACTGCGTCGCCGGTTGACCGAGGCGTTGGAGACCTCCGGAATCGCCGCCCGGATCGCAGCATCCCGGATGGTCGTCCGTCCCGCTGCACAGATCGACAACGGCGAGACCGGCCAGAGCGGCGCAACCTAGGGCGGCGGGGCCGCGAGAGGCGCGGCGAACACGGGCGGTAGGGGTCGCGGAACGCCCGAGTAGCCAGGTATCGTCCGTTCGTCCAGTCATAGAAGCGACAAACTGCTCGTTATCACTAGCCAGACAGTCAGGCGATCGGGCAGAATCCCGGACAAGCTCCTCCCGGAGCGTAACGACGCCCTCGCTGATCCGGGCGTTCGATGCGTTTCCGACAGCACCATCACCGTGGTCAGTGGTCGACAACGATGGAGGCCAGGTGTCCGACACGACCCGTTCCCCGGCAAGGCCTGCCACCTTCCGCGAAGTGTTCGGAGAACCCGAATACCGCGCGGTCTACGGGGCTACCGTGCTGTCCTGGGTCGGCGACTACATGACCAAGGCCGCGGTCACCATCCTGGTCTATCAGCAGACCGAATCCGTGGCACTCTCCGCCGGCGCCTTCGCCATCAGCTACCTGCCGTGGCTGGTCGGGGGCCCATTCCTCGCAACGCTCGCCGAACGGGGCTCCTACCGCAGCGTCATGGTCTTCTGCGACGTCCTGCGGATGTGCCTGATCGCCATTCTCGCCTTACCCGGCATGCCGGTACCGGCGATGATGGTGCTGCTCTTCGTCATCGCGCTGGCCAATCCACCGAGCCAGGCCGCCCGTTCGGCGCTGCTGCCCCTCATCCTCACCGGCGACCGCCTGGTGCTCGGCATCTCGCTGAACCTCACCACCGGCCAGGCCGCACAGGTCGCCGGCTATTTCGCCGGAGCGGGGATCGGCGCCGTGAACCCCCGGCTGGCCCTGTCGATCAATGCCGCGGCCTTCGCCCTGTCCGCGCTGCTCATCCGGTTCGGGGTGCGGCAGCGGCCGCCGGCGATGACGAATGAGCACCGCAGCCATCTGCTCCGGGAGACCGCAGCGGGCTTCCGGCTGGTGTTCGGCACCCCGGTTCTGCGGGCCATCGCCATCATCGTCTTCACATCGATGCTCTTCGCCATCGTGCCGGAGGGCTTGGCCGCGGCGTGGGCCAGCGAGCTGGTTGACCACGAGGCCCAGCGCGGCCTCGCCCAGGCGCTGATCATGGCGGCCAATCCGGTCGGCTTCATTCTCGGCGGGCTCATCGTCGGTCGGCTGATCCCGCCGGCCACCCGGCAGGCGCTGATCCGGCCGTTCGCCGTCCTCGCTCCGCTCGTTCTGGTTCCCGCGCTGTTGGACCCGCCGCCGGCGGTAGTAGCGCTCCTGGCTGGCCTCTGCGGCTTCGCGGTGGCAGGGGTGATGCCGGCGGCCAACGCTCTCTTCGTCCAGGCCCTTCCCCATGGTTTCCGGGCCCGAGCCTTCGGGGTGATGGGCAGCGGCACCCAGGCCATCCAGGGGATCGCGGTGATCGTGACCGGGCTGATCGCCGACCGGTTCTCGATTCCTGTCGTGGTCGGGCTCTGGAGCCTGGCAGGCGTGCTGCTCATGCTGCTCGCGACGATCCCCTGGCCGAGCCGGGATCAGATCCAGGCGGCGGTCGCCACCGCCAACCTGCCGGACAGCGCCAGCGCCGAGCCCGCATCGAGGGGTGCCGAGGACGATCCGTTGGACGACCGTTTGCCAACCGCCTCCGCCTCGGCGGGCACCGCCAACACCCGCTAGCCCCCGCCCGTAAGCCATGAGCCGGATCACACCGGACGGCGGCGCGAGATGACCTGGCAGGATAGAACGGTGAACCGAGCAGATGAGCGCAGTCAAGACCAGGCGGCAGCGACCTTCTATGCGGCGATCGGCGGGGAGCCGGTCTTCCGCAAGCTGGTCGACGAGTTCTACGCTGGCGTGGCCGATGACCCCCTGCTGCGGCCGATGTATCCGGAATCCGATCTCGGCCCGGCCGCGGATCGGCTCGCCCTGTTTCTCATGCAGTACTGGGGCGGCCCCAAGACCTACTCCGCCCAGCGTGGGCACCCGAGGCTACGGATGCGTCACGTTCCGTTCCGGATCGGCCCCGCGGAGCGCGACGCATGGCTGCACCACATGCGCCGCGCCGTCGACAGCCTCGAACTGACGCCCGAGCAGGCGCAGACCCTCTGGGACTACCTGGAGCGGGCGGCGTACTTCCTGGTCAACACCTTCGACCCGGAGACCGCTGGATCGGGCGGGTCTACGGGCTAGTCAGAGCAGGGCCCCCTCGTCGTAGAGCCAGTCGACGAAGGACATGGCGACCCCGGCCCCGCATTCGAGGACCTCCAGCAGCAAGGCCTCGTGGGCGCCCGCGGTCAACGGCACCTGAAGCTCCGCGTAGATGGGCAACTGCCCACGCTCGGTCGGGTCGCCGACGTACGCCTTGCCGAAACGCCGGGTGTGGTTCCACTCGTTGACCACCCGGTACGCCCGGTCTGCCCAGTCGGGCGGCACCGTGGAGTGGGGTCGGGCCCGGACCACCAGGATCTCGTCTTCCGGCCCCTCCAGGGTGAACAGCACCGCGTGCCGCTCCCACATTGCCAGCAGGTTGCCGGCACCGTCCGCCAAGTAGCGGACGTCGAGCCGGTCCAGGGCGCCGCCGATCCGGGACAGGGTGACCGGCGCGACCCCCGCCGGGATCTCATCGAAGGCAGATGACGGATTCGCTGCCACGGATTCGGGCTCGGGCTCCCGGGGCGCGGGCGGCCCCAGCCGTAGAGCATTCTCCATGGGCGTCCTGGTTCGGGTTTCCGGTTCGATGCCACCGTTTTGATCGGGGCGCCATGACCACCACGACATTGCTCGCACACCTCGCTCCCCAGCTGACCGCGAAACTCAAGTGACAGGTGGGATCCGAGGGACGACGGTACCCGTATAGCCGGCCTGAAGCACCCCCCTACCGGCAGGCACGAGCCATCTGGACGATAGGGCATCAGCCGTTCGGTGGACTAAGGGCCGGCGTGAGCGCAAGCTGCCCGACGTTCCGTAACCAAGCGACGCCGTAGGGGGCCGAGAGCCCGACCCATTGACCGACAAGTCGCACCTGAACGGTTTCCAAGGAATTGCTCGCGGCGGTCTCCCCCTGGCCCCGGCCCGGATCCGGGCCGAGAAAGCCCATCCGGATGACGGCCTGCACCAGCCGTTGGGGAACCTCGACCCGCGCGGGCAGCCCCTCGCTCTCCCCCTGCACCGGCTCGGTCACGACGATGGCGACGTGGTCCAGCAGGGCGTCCCGCAGCGTCCGCTCCCCCACCGCGCGGCCACCGACCCCCTCCACGGCCGCGGTCCGCAGGGTGCCCGCCGCCGCGGCCGCCAGTCGCCGCACCGTAGCGGCGGGCACCGCCTCCACCATCCGTCCAGGAGACGGCGGGAGAGGATGCCGCCACTCGACGTCACGACGCGCGGGCAGCCGGGCACCCCCCGCACTCAGCTCGGCCAACAGCGCCGCAGCCGACACCGTCGCATCCCCGGGGCCTGCGCCGTCGACCGTCCGGCCCACCAGCACACCCCACGGCAGCCGCGCCCACAGCGCCGTCCACCCGGGCGCCGCACGACGCAACCGCACGAGCGCGCCCGGGTCCAGCCGGGCCAGCCGGGCCAGAAACGCACCCGCGTCGGCGATGCCGGTCAGCCCGTGGGCGCTGTCGGCCCCATCACCGCTCATCTCAACCCGCCCGTCGAGGGCGATGCCACGACGTACGGTGCGAGGAAGGCCTGCTCTTCCTCGGTCAGCCGACGCGACCGCTGCCGCACCAGATCGAACGGCACCATCATCGAACGCGCCCGGCTCGCCAGCACCTCCCCGTCGAAGAGCTCATAGCAGATGGTGAAGCGGGACGAGCGGACCTCCTCCACCCACATCTCGATACGGACGCTCGGCGGCGGCTTCACCTCGGGGCCGAGGGGATAGCCGACCGGCCGGAGATAGTCGATCTCCTGCCGGGCCACGACCAGTCCGTCGGCGAAGGAGTCGACTCCGTCGGCACCGGCGCCCGCGAACACCAGTGCCACGCGCGCCTCCTCATACAGCGTGAGGAAGCGCGCGTTGTTGACATGGCCGTACGCATCCAGATCCGACCACCGCAGGCTGCAGTGGTGGATGAACCGTGCAGGTACCAAGCCGCGCCCTCAGTCCCGCGTCAGCTTACGGTAGGTGACCCGGTGCGGGCGGGCCGCTTCCGGTCCGAGCCGCTCGACCTTGTTCTTCTCGTACGCCTCGAAGTTGCCCTCGAACCAGAACCACTTGGCCGGGTTCTCCTCGTCGCCCTCCCAGGCGAGGATGTGCGTGGCCACCCGGTCGAGGAACATCCGGTCGTGCGAGATAACCACCGCACAGCCCGGGAACTCCAGCAGCGCGTTCTCCAACGACGACAGCGTCTCCACGTCCAGGTCGTTGGTCGGCTCGTCGAGCAGGATGACGTTGCCGCCGATCTTTAGCGTCAACGCCAGGTTGAGGCGGTTCCGCTCGCCACCGGAGAGCACCTTGGTCGGCTTCTGCTGGTCCGGACCCTTGAAACCGAACGCAGCGACGTAGGCCCGGGACGGCATCTCCACCTTGCCGACCATCAGGTGGTCCAGGCCGTCGGAGACGACCTCCCAGACCGTCTTGTCGCCGATGAGGCCGGCTCGGTTCTGGTCGACGTACGACAGCTGGACCGTCTCGCCGACCTTGACCGAGCCGCTGTCCGGCTGCTCCATGCCGACGATGGTCTTGAAGAGGGTGGTCTTGCCGACCCCGTTGGGACCGATGATGCCGACGATGCCGTTACGCGGCAGCGAGAAGCTCAGATCGTCGATGAGCACCCGGCCGTCGAACCCCTTAGTGAGGTTCTGCACCTCGATCACCGTGTTGCCCAGCCGCGGGCCCGGCGGAATCTGGATCTCTTCGAAGTCGAGTTTGCGGGTCTTCTCCGCCTCGGCGGCCATCTCCTCGTACCGGTTGAGGCGCGCCCGGGACTTGGTCTGCCGCGCCTTGGCGTTAGAGCGGACCCACTCCAGCTCATCGGCCAGCCGCTTCTGCATCTTGGCGTCCTTACGCCCCTGCACGGCCAGCCGCGCCGCCTTCTGCTCCAGGTAGGTGGAGTAGTTCCCCTCGTACGGGTAGGTGCGCCCGCGGTCCAGCTCCAGGATCCAGCCGGCCACGTTGTCCAGGAAGTACCGGTCGTGGGTGATCGCCACCACCGCGCCGGCGTACTTGGCCAGGTGCTGCTCCAACCACTGCACGCTCTCGGCGTCGAGGTGGTTGGTGGGCTCATCGAGCAGGAGCAGGTCCGGCGCTTCCAGCAGCAACTTGCAGAGCGCCACCCGGCGTCGCTCACCACCGGAGAGCTGCGTGACGTCGGCATCCGGCGGCGGGCAGCGCAAGGCGTCCATCGCGAGTTCGAGCTTGGAGTCGATATCCCAGGCGTCCGCGTGGTCGAGCTCCTCCTGGAGCTTGCCCATCTCCTCCATCAGCTCGTCGGAGTAGTCGGTGGCCATCTGCTCGGCGATAGCGTTGAAGCGCTCCAGCTTCGCCTTCGTCTCAGCGACCGCCTCCTCGATGTTGCCGAGGACGGTCTTGGTCTCGTTCAGCGGAGGCTCCTGGGCGAGCAGGCCGACGGTGTAGCCGGGCATCAGGCGCGCTTCGCCGTTGCTCGGCCGGTCGAGGCCCGCCATGATCTTGAGCAGGCTGGACTTTCCGGCGCCGTTGGGGCCGACCACACCGATCTTGGCGCCCGGCAGGAAGTTGAGCGTCACTTCGTCGAGCACGACCTTGTCGCCGTGCGCCTTGCGCGCCTTGTCCAGGACGTAGATGAACTGGGCCACGGTGCGGCCTACCTCCAGAGTCTGTTAGGGGGAATCGGGGGAACGCCGCGGCCAATCCTGACAGGTTGGTATCGGTTCGCGCACCTCACCCCGAGTCAGGCGCGGCGAACGGTGGCAGCGTCTCATAGATCCAACGCGCACGACCTCGTTTTCTTCCCGCTGCAATATCAACTTCCATCGGGCGATATGTGACATCGGGTGCCGCCGCCGAATTCCGCCCTGTCTCGTCAAGAAAGGATAAGACAGGGACTCATGCCACCGGAGGTACGCAAAGTACGCTCAGCGGTAAGCCCTGTTACCACCGGAGGTGCACAGAGCGTGACTGTCCGCAGTTCATTCGTCGTTGTTGCCAATCGCCTGCCCGTTGATGAGGTAACCACGCCCGAGGAGGGACGGCAGTGGCGTCGCAGCCCCGGTGGCCTGGTCACCGCCCTGCACCCGGTCCTCGCGCAGCACAAGGGCACCTGGGTCGGCTGGGCCGGCGGTGTCGGCGCGGCCCCCCACCCATTCGAGCTAGAAGGAATCCGGCTGCATCCGGTCCCGTTGAGCGCCGATGAGCTCGAGCGCTACTACGAGGGTCAGTCCAACGCCACCATCTGGCCGCTCTACCACGACGCCGTGGAGACGCCGGCCTTCAAGCGCCGCTGGCGGGAGGCCTACCGGCTGGTCAACGCGCGCTTCGCCGAAGCCACCGCCGAGGTGGCCGCCGAGGGCGCGACGGTATGGATACAGGACTACCAGCTCCAGCTTGTGCCGGCCATGCTCCGGCAGCTCCGCCCCGATCTCCGCATCGGCTTCTTCCTGCACATCCCCTTCCCCCCCATCGAACTCTTCATGCAGATGCCGCAGCGGGCCGAGGTGCTGCGCGGCCTGCTCGGCGCGGACCTGGTCGGCTTCCAGCAGCGGCTCGCGGCACAGAACTTCGTCCGACTCGCCCGGCACCTGCTCGGCCTCCGCTACGAAGGCCAGACGATCATCGTCGACGGGCGCCGGGTAAAGGCCGGCGCTTTTCCGATCTCCATCGACGTGGAGGAGATGGAGCAGATGGCCGCCGACCCGGTCGTACAGGCCCGGGCCAAGGAGATCCGGGCCGAGTTGGGCGATCCGAAGACGATCGTGCTCGGCGTTGACCGGCTCGACTACACCAAGGGCATCGAACTCCGGCTCAAGGCCTTCCGCGAGCTGCTGGCGGACGGGAAGTTGACCGTTCCCGAGACCGTCATGGTCCAGGTCGCCACGCCGAGCCGGGAGCGCGTCGAGCACTACCAGTCGCTCCGGGTGAAGGTCGAGCGGGAAGTGGGGCGCATCAACGGCGAGTTCGGGCGTGTGGGAGTGCCTGCCGTCCACTACCTCCACCGGTCCTACAGTCGCAGTGAGTTGGCCGCCCTGTACTGTGCAGCCGACGTGATGATGGTTACCCCGCTGCGAGATGGAATGAATCTAGTGGCCAAAGAGTATGTTGCCTGCCGCACCGACCGGGACGGCGCCCTGGTGCTCAGTGAGTTCGCCGGCGCTGCCACAGAGTTGCGACAGGCCTTTTTGTGTAACCCGCACGACCCGGACGCGGTGAAGGACGCGCTGATGCGCGCCATCCAAGTCGATCAGACCGAGGCCAAGCGCCGGATGCGCGTCATGCAACGGCACCTGCGCAACCACACTGTGGACCGGTGGGCCCAATCCTTCCTGCACGAGTTGGGCGCGTCCGAGGCGGAGGCGGCGTGAGCGTTTCGGTACGGGAGTTGGGCAGCGCCGCGGAGATCGACCCGGCGCTGCGCGCCGCGATCGGCCGGATCGCCCGCGTCCCCCTGCTCCTGGTCGCCTGTGACTACGACGGGACGTTGGCCCCGATCGTCCCCGACCCGGCCAAGGCCGTGCCGCTGCCGGAGTCGGTTGCGGCGGTGCGGGCATTGGCCGCCCTGCCGCAGACTACGGTCGCCGTGGTCTCCGGCCGCGCCCTGCGCGATCTGGCGATCCTGTCCCGGCTCCCCAGCGAGGTGCACCTCGTCGGCAGCCACGGGTCGGAGTTCGACATCGATTTCGTGGAGCGGCTCGCACCCGAACTACTTGAGGTCCGGACCCGGTTGCAGACCGAGTTGCGCCAGCTCGTCGCCGGCCGGGCCGGCATCCGGCTGGAGAGCAAGCCGGCCAGCGTCGCCGTGCACACCCGGGCCGCGGACGAGCAGGTCGCGGCGGAGGTGTTCGAGGCGATCCGACTCGGGCCGGCGAGCTGGCCGGAGGTGACGGTCACCCACGGCAAGCAGGTGATCGAACTGTCGGTGGTCCCGACCAACAAGGGGGCAGCCCTCGATCAACTACGCACCCAGATGTCGGCCAGCGCCGTGCTCTTCCTCGGCGACGACGTCACCGACGAGAACGCCTTCGCTAATCTGCATGGCCCGGATGTCGGCATCAAGATCGGTCCGGGCGACACCCTGGCGGCCCACCGGGTCGCCGATCCGGTCGAGGCGGCCCGGGTGCTCGCCCTGCTGCTGGAGACGCGGCGGAACTGGCTCTTCGGGGAACGCGCGGTGCCGATCGAGCGGCACTCGATGCTGGCCAACGGCCGTACCACTGCGCTGCTGACCCCCGACGCCAAGATCACCTGGCTCTGTCATCCGAAGCCGGACTCCCCGGCGATCTTTGCCGATCTGCTCGGGGGACCGACCGCCGGGCACTTCAGCGTCGCGCCGGCCCGGGGCGGTCTGCCCCTAGGACAGCGGTACCGGCCCGGCACCATGACCGTCGAGACCCGTTGGTCCGGCCTGACCGTCACCGACTGGCTGGACTGTCCCCCCACCGAATTGGAGGAGAGCCTCGTCACCCCGGGCGACTCCTCCCTGGTCCGGGTCCTCTCCGGTGCCGGGCTGGCCCGGCTGGAGTTCGCTCCGCGGCCGGAGTTCGGCCAGGTCGCCGTGCAACTGCAGCCGCTCGGTGACGGCCTGCTGGTTCTCGGCTCCAACGAACCGGTCACGCTCTACTCCCCCGGGGTGGAGTGGGAGATCGTCGAGGATGGCGGTTACGAAACCGCCCGTGCGGTTGTCGACCTCGCCGCGGCCGGGGGCAAGGTAGTGCTGGAGCTGCGCCTCGGCTCGGACAGCCTGGAACAGCACCAGGTCTCGGTGCGCGAACGGCAGGAAGCTGCCGAGCAGCCGTGGCGGAACTGGCTGGCCGGCCTCCGCCTGCCCTCCACGGCACGCGACCTGGTCGCCCGTAGCGCGCTGACGCTGCGCGGGCTCTGTCACGAACCGACCGGATCGATCCTCGCGGCCGCGACCACCTCGCTGCCCGAGGAGATCGGCGGGGTACGCAACTGGGACTACCGCTACTGCTGGTTGCGGGATGCGGCGATGACCGCCCGCGCGCTGGTGGACCTCGGCTCCCTCACCGAGGCGGAGGCCCTGCTGCGCTGGGTCGAAAGGGTGGTGGAGCGCACCGGCGGGCATCCGGAACGGCTCCACCCGCTCTACACCGTCGACGGCTACGAACTGGGGGCCGAGGCGGTCATCGACACGTTGCCCGGTTACGCCGGCTCCCGGCCCGTACGGGTCGGCAACCTCGCCAACCACCAGGTGCAACTGGATGTCTTCGGCCCGGTCGCCGACCTGATCGCGGCCGTGGTGGACGCCCGCGGGTGGGTCCGGGAAGAGGAGTGGCGGGTCCTGGAGTCCATGGTCGAGGCAGTCAGCCGGCGGTGGCACGAGCCGGACCACGGACTGTGGGAGGCGCGTATCCCGACCCGGCACCACGTCTTCTCCAAGGTGATGTGCTGGATGACCGTCGACCGGGCGCTGCACGTGTGGCGCCGGCACGGCGCCAGCCGCGCCGGTGTGGAAGGGGTGGACGCCGACCGGCCGGAGTGGGTCGCGCTGCGCGACCGGATCGGGCACAACGTGCTGGAGTACGGCTGGCACGAGGAGGCACGCGCCTACACGGTGGCCTACGGCGACGAGGATATGGACGCCTCCTCGCTCTGGATCGGCATATCAGGGCTGCTGCCGGACGACGACCCCCGGTTCCTCTCCACCGTGCTGCAGATCGAGGCGGAGCTGCGCAGCGGACCGGTCGTCTACCGCTACCACTGGAACGACGGCCTGCCCGGCCGGGAGGGGGGCTTCCACATCTGCACCGCCTGGCTGATCGAGGCCTACCTGCGGACCGGGCGGCGCGGTGACGCCGAGGAGCTGTTCGAACAGATGATCGACACGGCCGGACCGACCGGCCTGCTGCCCGAGCAGTACGATCCGCTCGGCGAGCGCGGCCTGGGTAACCACCCGCAGGCCTACAGCCATCTCGGCCTGATCCGCTGCGCCCTGCTGCTGGACGGCATGATGAAGGTCTGACGCAGCCCCCTCACCCCCGTCGATCAAGTAACCCCGTCAACCAGAACCCCGTCGATCAAAGACCTGTGGTGCGAGTTAATCTCTGTACTACAGCAGAAGGTCCTTGATCGACGGGGTTTACGGCATCCAGGGTCAAACTCCGTCACGACGGGTCCGACAGGCGGGATGCCCTGGGCAACTTTCCGGGCTTTTAATCAGCACATAAGCGGATATGTCATATCTTCAGAGGCGTGAGCAAGTACACCCCTGATCCCTCTCCGCGGCCGACGGCGCCCCTGGTCCGTGCCGGTCTCATCGCCGGAGTTCTGGTCGCCGCCGTGACCTATCCATTCATCGCCCTCGGCGGCCTGGCGGCCATGGCCGGCATCGGCATGATCGATGACGTCCCGCATGATCTGCGCACCGCAGCACCAGCCCAGACGACGTACCTCTACGCCTCCGACGGCAAGACCCTGCTGACCAGCTTCTATGAGGAGCACCGCAAGTACGTCACGCTCTCGGAGATATCCCCGTACGTGCAACAGGCCATCGTCGCGGCGGAAGACTCCCGCTTCTACATACACAACGGCGTGGACCCTAAAGGCATTGCTCGAGCCTTCGTCGCCAACCAGCAGGCCGGCGGGGTGTCCCAGGGCGCCTCGACCCTCACCATGCAGTACGTCCGGATGGCGCTGCGGGACAGCGCAACCACCCCGGCGGAGGTCCGGAAGGTCACCGAGCAGACCCCTATCCGCAAGATCCGCGAGATCCGCACCGCCGTCGACCTGGAAGAGAAGATGAGCAAAGAGGAGATCCTGGAGCGGTATCTCAACTCGGCCTACTTCGGTCACCGGGCGTACGGCATCTTCGCCGCCTCGGAGATCTTCTTCTCCAAGCAGCCCAAGGACCTCAACCCGATCGAGGGAGCCACCCTCGCCGGCCTGGTCAAGGCCCCCTCCGAATACGATCCGGCCAGCTCCGACCGCAAAGCCGCGACCGACCGACGCAACTACGTCATCGACCGGATGGTCGACATGGGATACATCGCCCCGGAGGTGGCCGAGCAAGCCAAGACCGAGTCGATCCAACTCAAGCTCAGCACCCCGCCGAACGACTGCATCTCGGTGCCCAAGAAGTACAACAGCTGGGGATTCTTCTGCGACTACGTCAAGGCCTGGTGGCGTTCCCAGCCCGCATTCGGCGACAACCCTGACCGACGCGAGGACGAGCTGCGCCGCGGCGGCTACCGGATCGTCACCTCGCTCGACCCAAAGATCCAGGAGATCGCCGAAGGCAACGTGATGGGCAAGGAGTCCGCGAGCAGCCCGTTCGCCCACGGTCAGGTCGTCGTCGAACCCGGCACCGGGCGGATCAAGGCGATGGCGGTCAACCGGCTCTACTCCCTCGACCAGAGCCAGAACCCGCCCCACTCCGACCCGAGCAAGCGGGGCCGGGTCAAGAGCAACTACCCCAACACGGTCACCCCGCTACTCGGCGGCGGTGGTCTCCCCGGTTACCAGGCCGGATCCACCTTCAAGATCTTCACCCTGCTGGCCGCCCTCGATGCCGGTATGCCCCTCTCCACCGAGATCAACTCTCCGCACCGCGTCATCACCAAATACCCGGGCGGCGGGACCGCCAACTGCCGCGGATTCTGGTGCCCCTCCAACGCCAGCGGCGCCATGGCCGGTCGGCACGCTATGTGGGCTGCGTTCGGCATGTCGGTCAACACCTACTTCGTCCAACTCGAGGAGCGGTTGGGTGCGGAGAAGGTGGTGCGGATGGCTGAGCGGCTCGGGCTGCAGTGGCGCACCGACGTCGACAAACGGCAGGCCACACCGGAGAAGGCGAAGATGTGGGGCGCCTTCACCCTCGGCGTCTCCGACGCCACGCCACTAGAGATGGCGAACGCCTACGCCACCATTGCGGCCGACGGCCGCTTCTGCGAGCCCCTGCCGGTGCTGTCGGTGACCGGCCCGGACGGCAAACCCGTGACCTGGACACCCACGGGGGGCCAGGAGACGGAGCTGGACATGCCACGGTGTAGGCAGGAACTGAGCCCCGACGTGGCCCGAGCCGCCGCCGACGCGGCCCGTTGCCCCACCGGCGACAGTCCGGCCCGCGGCTCCTGCGGCTCCTTCGCCACCGCCGACAGCGTCCGTGGGATCGTCGGCCGGCCGGTCGGCGGCAAGACCGGCACCACCGACAGCACCCGGTCCGCCTGGTTCGTCGGGTTCACCCCCGAACTCTCCGCCGCAAGTTTCCTCGCCGACCCGGACAACCCTTTCAACGCGGTCGGCGACGGACAATCAGAAAAACCGATCATCTCCGTGGCGCAGACACTCCGCGACGCACTGAAAGACAAACCGGAGCGGCAGTTCGCTCCCCCCTCGGTCGCGATCAGCCGCTGATACGCCACCCGCTGGATCAGGCCGACGCCGCGGTCTGCTCTCCCCGATCGGCGGGCGCCGGTTGCCGGTCGCCCTGTGCAGGTGGTGGCGCGGCTGCCGGATCCGGCGACGCCGCCACGGCAGCGGCGACCAGCCGACGGGCGACCTCCGGAGCTCCCGCCCAGTGCAGGGCCAACTGGGAGGCATGCACCCGGCGCCACACGAACCCCTCCGGCGCGCCGCCGCCACTCCAGGTCCAGGCGGGGGGCTGGCTAGCCCGAGGCTCCACCACCGCGCGGTGCTGCTTGTAGCCGAACCTCCGGTCGCCGAGCTGCGCCACCGGTGTCGTGGCCCGGGCAATCGCGTCCCGGTAGCCGACGACCATCCGGTCACGGCTGACCCCGACCGCGTCGAACACCCCACACATCGGCCGCCCGTCCAGCTCGCGTGCCAGCCACAGCAGCCCCGCACCTTCCGCCAACACCGGCCGACCCGCCCGGGCGAAACTGGCGACGGCGCGGCACAACCGCCGGTTCGCCGACAGATCCTCGGCATACGACTCGGGCAGCCCGCCGCCGACCACCAGCGCGTCGGCGCCGGGCGGCAACTCCTCATCCCGGAACGGGTCGAACAAGACCACCGTGGCCCCAGCCGCGGTGAGCAGTTCGCCGTGCTCGACGTACGAAAAGGAACCACCCGGACCGCCGGCGAGCGCAACGACCGGGGACCGGGAACCGGCGGGGATGCTCAGCATTCCCGAATCGGTGCCGGCCACGGCATCGCCGGCCGACCATGGCTCGGCCGCGGACCGGGGCGCCGAGCGGGCCAGCGCCAGGAGCCGGTCGAGATCGACCGCGGCGGAGATCGCCTCCCCCAGGCGCCGCACCCCCCGCACCGCTTCGATGCTGTTCTGCAGCACCGGCACGACGCCGTGCTGGCGCGACGGCAGCGCGACGGCCAGATCCCGCCGCCGTAACGCCCCGAAAACCGGCACACCGATGTCGTCGAGGGCTTCCCGCAACATCTGCTCATGCCGGTCCGAGGCGACCCCGTTGAGGATGACCCCACCGAGCCAGAGCAGCTCGTCGTAGGCGCGGAACCCGTGCAACAGCGCCGCCACGGACTGGCCCATCGCGGCCACGTCGACGACGAGCACAACCGGGGCCCGCAGCGCCGCCGCGACACCGGCCGTCGAATCGGTCTCGACCCGCCCGGTCAGGCTGTCGAAAAGCCCCATCGCCCCCTCGATGATCGCCACGTCGGCGCCAGCGCAGCCGTGGGCGAAGAGGGGGGCGACCCGCCCGGTGCCGACGAGCCGGGGGTCCAGGTTCCGGGGCGGCCGCCCGCCGGCCAGCCCGAGATAGGCGGCATCCGGATAGTCGGGGCCGACCTTGAATCCGGCGGCAGCCACTCCCCGTCCCGCGCACGCGGCCAGCAGGCCGACCGCGACCGCGGTCTTGCCCTGCCCCGATGACGGCGCACTCACCACGACACGCGGAACGACAGTCATCAGCCTCTCCTCGAAAGCAGCCCTAGCGTAGTGGCTACCGCCACCCCGGTAACCTCGTGCTGTGTACCGGTTCCTACTCACGCCCCGCTGGCTGGGCATCCTCGCCCTGACGCTCGTCGCCGCCGCGGTGATGGTCATGCTCGGCAACTGGCAGTTGAGCCGGTACCAGGAGCGGTCCGCGATCAACGAGCGGATCGACGCGGCCGTGCAGGCGCCGCCGGCCCCGCTGGCCGGGGTGCTGCCCGGCGCCGGCGACTCGCCCGGTGTTGCCGGCCCACCCCCGCCAGTTGAGTCGGAATGGACCCGGGTCACCGCCACCGGACGGTACGACACCGACAACGTCGTCCTCGTTCGCGGCCGTACGCTCAACGGCCGGGTCGGCTTCGAGGTGCTCACCCCCCTGGTGCTTGCCGACGGCAGCGCGGTGCTGGTGGACCGGGGCTGGGTACCCGCGGCACCGGGCGGGGCGGCCGCCCATCCGGAGGTGCCCGAGGCTCCATCCGAAGAAGTCACCGTGGTCGGCCAACTCCGGCTGCCGGAACGGGCGAACGCCCAGGTCTCCCGACGCGACGGCCGCATCGAGACCCGCCGGATCGGCGTGCCGCGGCTCGCCCGTGAACTGCCCTATCCGATCTACGGCGGTTACCTGCTGCTCAACGAGCAGAACCCGGCCGCTGACCCGGTCTTCTCCGCGATCCCGGTCGGCTATCAGAACAACTGGCAGAACGCGGCCTACGTCGTCCAGTGGTGGCTCTTCGCCCTGATGGCCCCCATCGGATTCGGATGGGTGGTCCGCCGCGAGGCCCACGGCACCCGTCCACGGACGCCCAGACCGCCGGCGCCGCGACAGGTGGCCACTCCGGCATCGGGCCCCTCCGCTGGCGGCCCCGGCTGAAAGCGGGGCCTCCGATCCGCCCACAGAGCCGGTAACCTCCCGGGGAATCACGGTACGGAGGCTCCGGCCTACCGCCGCAGATCCAGCCTTGGCTCAAAGGAGGGTGTGAGCGTGGATCCAACAGCGCCGTGGCCGGCAGGCGGTCCCGCGCCCCTGCCATCGGCCCCACCCGAACCGGTCATCGCGCAGATCGGTGAAATCGCGGTGACATCGTCGGTAGCGCACACCCCGGCCGGCGCCATCCCGCTTGCCGGCTCGTCGTGGCAGCTAACGGACTTCTGGCACAGTGAGCAGAAGACCCCCACCTGGGCCATCGTGACGGCGATCCTCGGGTTCTGCGTGCTCACCGTGCTCAGCCTGCTCTTCCTGCTGGTGAAAGAGACGGTATACCGCGGCACGGTGCAGGTGACGGTGACGAACGGCCCGCAGCAGTACGTGGCCCGCATCCCGGTCACCGACCAGGCCCAGGTGCACTACCTGCACCATCAGGTCAACTACGTGCGGTCGCTGGCCGCGCTCTAGCGGCCTCCGCCGCGTTCCGCCCCGTTGACCAAGCCCCGCTCCGCAAACCCCGTCGACCAAGGCCTAGCTAGCCCCGCCGATCAAGGACTAACCCGTCGGTCAAGGACTTGTTGTCGTGGTTCGATCGAATTCCACGACAGCAAGTCCTTGATCGACAGAAAAGGCCCTGATCGGCAAGAGGAGGGAGGCTGCGGGTCAGCGGGCGGCGGCTGCTTCCGCAACCTTCGCCAGCAACAACGCCTCAGCCAGGCAGACCCGGGCGAACTCGCCAAGGTGCAGGCTCTCGTTAGGCCCGTGCGCCGCGGACTGCGGGTCCTCCACGCCGGTGACCAGAATCGACGCCTGCGGGAACATCTCCTGGAAGGTGGCGATGAACGGGATGGACCCGCCGATCCCCACGTCAACCGGTTCGACCCCGTCCCAGGCCGTACGGAAAGCGGAGCGGGCCGCATCGAACATGGGCCCGGAGGCGTCGATCACACACGCTTCGCCGTCGCTCTCCAACCTCACCGTGACCTCGGCACCCCAGGGAGCGCGCTGCTCCAGGTGCTCCGCCAGCGCGGCGTACGCCTTCTTCGGGTCGTCACCGGGCGCCAGGCGGAGGCTGAGCTTGGCCTTGGCGGCCGGTACCAGCGCGTTGGGTGCCTCCCCCGTGCTGGGAGCATCGATGCCGAGCACCGTCAGCGCGGGCTTGTTCCAGATCCGGTCGGTCAACCGGCCGGTGCCGATGAACGACAGTCCGTCGATCATTCCCGCCTCGGCCCGCAGCCGGTCCTCGGGATAGTCCACGGTCGCGCCGGGCCGGCTTACCAGGCCTTCGATCGCGACATCGCCGACGTCGTCGTGCAGGGTGGCCAGCAGACGCACCAGAGTGGTCAACGCGTCCGGGACGGCTCCGCCGAATATGCCGCTGTGCACCGCCTGTGCAAGGGTACTGACCTCGACGAAACAGTTGACGATGCCGCGCAGCGACGTGGTCAGGGCCGGCACGCCGATATCCCAGTTGGCGGAGTCGGCGATCACGATCACATCCGCGGCGATCTCCTCACGGTGCTCGGTGAGCAGCCGCCCCAGGGACTCGGATCCGAACTCCTCCTCCCCTTCGATGAAGAGCACCACCCCGACCGGCAGCGCGTCACCGAAGGCGCGCAGCGCTGCCACGTGCGCCATGATGCCTGCCTTGTCGTCGGCGGCCCCACGCCCGTACAGCCGTCCGTTCCGCTCCACCGGTTCGAACGGGTCGCTGTCCCAGAGTGACAGGTCGCCGACCGGCTGGACATCGTGGTGGGCGTAGAGAAGCACTGTGGGCGCACCGGGAGGCGCCGGACGCTTGCCGATGACCGCGGGCTGCCCACCCGAGCGCACAATCTGCACATCAAGGGAACAGCCACGCAGTAACTCGGCGACGGCCTCCGCGGACCGCTCCACATGGGAGTGGTCGAAACCGTCGAAGGCGACGCCGGGAATGCGGACCAGTCGCTCCAGGTCGGCGCGGACGCCCGGCATCTCCCGCTCGATCGCGGCACGCAGTTCGGACTCAGTCAAGATGGGTGCGCTCATGCCCGGAATCGTAGGCTCAAGCGGGGCCCATCCGCACCGGCGCCCGTCGCCGATCCGTCACGGCTCCGTCTCGGTTGGACCGCTCGGCCGTTCCCCGTTGGTGCCGGCCGTCCCCGTACGTCCGGCCCGCCCGGCGGCCCGTGCCGCAGCCTCGCCGGCGGCGCCGAACCACGCCCGCGCCCGGCCGGCTCCCGCCCCCACCCACTCGCCAACCTCGCTGGCTCCGTCACCGAACCGGCGCAGCAGTCCGACCAGCGGGTCCTGGGTTCGTGCGAATTCTTCCCGGTAGGCCGCAGCCGCCGCCTTGATGTCCTCGGAGACCGAGGCGCTCTGGTCATCCTCACGCCGCGGATAGTCGCCGGCGAGCACCCGGCCGTAGTCGCCGGAATCAACCCAGTGCCGCAGCTCAGCCGCGCGGGCCACCGGCACCGGGTGGGTGCTCCAGGTGGTCAGGCGGATCTTGTGCAAGCTGTCGCGCAGGTCGCCGCCGCCGTCGTACTCCGCGGCCTGCTCCAGGAACGCTGCCGTGTCGATCTGCGACAGGTCGCCACCGCCGGCCAGTTTCATCAGCAGTCGCAGCGCGGCCGCCGGATCCTGTCCGGCGAGCAGCCCGGCCCGGTCGGCGGAGAGCTCGGCCTTGCGCCACCACTCCATCATCGCCGCGATGATCGCCCGCAAGGCGATGGCCCCGACCGGTAGCCAGCTCAGGTTGGCGGCCCAGCGGGTGAGGATCATGAGGATCGTCTGGTAGACCGCATGTCCGCTGCGCACGTGGCCCAGTTCGTGCCCGAGCAGGCAGCGCAGTTCGTCATCGTCGAGCTGCTGCAGCGTGGCGGTGGTGACCACAATGAACGGCCGGTCGAGCCCGATGGCCTGGCCCTGCAGGAATGGCGACTGCGACACGTACAGTTCGGGCAGCTCGGGGATGTCCAGCGACTGCGCGGCCTCGGTGTAGAGGCGGTAGACCCGTGGATACTGCCGGTGGTCGACCCGGATGGCGGAGGCGAGGTATGACAGCCGGAAGCCTCGTTCGTTCCACATCCCGAAGAAGGCTTTGACCAGATCATCAAAGCCCCGCAGCTCACGCAGGGCGGTCAACGCCCCGCGATCGGCGGGATGCTCCCATGCCCGGGAACTGATCCCGGTGAGCACCACCCGCCGTCGGGCCGGCATGGCGGCGGCTTCCTCGTCATTTGTCGTCATTGTCACTTCCCCGGCTCGTGGTGATCGGTGCCCACTACGTCGATCGTGCCCGATGAGTCGCCCAGCGTCCATGCCCGGAGCAGACGATCAGCGCAACCGGACGTAGGAGGCCGTTGCTCCGGGCGAATCCTCGGATGCTCCATCCACGACCAGATCTACCTGCTCACGGGTGGCGTCCTCCGCGAAATGGGTCTGCTCGCGCCGCCACCATCGCTCCAGGTACGGCAGGAGCTCCTGGCCGTCGCGCGTGAGCACGCGGGCCCGCCGGAGTGCCGCGGGGGCGGTGACGAACACCGCGAAGGCCAACTCCGGCCGGACATCTGCCCGGGCGCTGCTGGCCCCCTCCAGGAGCACTACCGGGGCGGGCGGGACGACGGCCCAGCATGGATCGAAACGGCCGTGTACCCAGTCGTAGCGGCGGTAGCGGCCCGGCTCTCCGGCGCGCAGTGGGTCGAGCACCCACTCCTGGAGGCGGGGCCAGAAGGTGAACTGGTCCGCCCAGCCGTCGAGCAGATCATCGGTGCGCACCACCGGGGCGGCGAGTGCAGCGGCGAGCCGCGCAGCGAAGAATGTCTTGCCGGCACCACTGGGCCCATCCACCGCGACGATCCGGGTCCGCCCCAGCCGAGGCGGCCGCGCGAGAATCCGCCGCGCCAGATCCGCGTACGTCTCCACCACCGTCCCCATGCCCCCAGACGCTACGCCGCGCACTTCTCGCGACGGGGCGGGGAGCGGTGGATCAGGTCACCGATCCGCCACCGCGGCCCGGCTGGGAAGCGGTGCTGCCCGCATCCCAGCCGGTACGGCCGGCGTCACGCGGGCACCGGTGTGCCGACCTCGGTCCCGTACGTCGAAGCCAGCCGAAAGTCCGGATCACCGTCGTCATCAAAGAGATCTTCGTTGTCGCCGGGGCGGGCCGGCGCCTCCTCATCGGGCACCAACTCGGCCGCCTCACCCTGCACGCGCTGCTGCGACTCGTCGTCCTCCACCGAACTGGTCGAGGTGATCGACCGGTTACGGGCGAACTTGCCCCGCCCGCGGGAGAGGTCGTGCCCCACCGCGACCGCCTCCAACTCGTAGGTGGTCCGCTGGTTGCCCTCGCTGTCGGCCCAGTCCCGGGTATACATCCGGCCGACCACGATGATCGGGTCCCCCACCATCACCGAGGACGCCACCCCCTCCGCGAGTTTGCGCCAGCAGTTGACCCGTACCCGCAGGCTGTTGCCGTCGACCCAGCGACCGTTCTCCTTGTCGAACCGCCGCGAGGTGGACGCGACCCGGAAGTTGGCCACCAGGGTGTTGGTCTGGGTGGTGCGCCGCCACTCCGGCGCAGTCAACACATTTCCGACAATCGTCACATACGTATCGAACATTGCCTCTCCCACTCTCCGCTCCGCCGAAAAACGAGTCGACTCTCTGGCAGAGCCTGAGGCATGGCACCCGCATCAGGCAGCGGTCAGAGCAGCGGCTGTGGACAACGAGGGCACCTGTGGAAAAAGACCTGATCATGGGAAAGTGTGATATGTGAGGTACCGTCGTTCACGGTGAGTACAACAGTGGATACCGACATCTTGGGTGAGCAGTACGAATCCCGGACGATCGACCTCGGCGCCGATGACGAAGGCCCCGTGGTCGCCACGCTGGTCCGCCGCCGTCCGATGCAGCAGACCGGCCGTGCGGTCCTCTACCTGCACGGCTTCACCGACTACTTCTTCCACACCCACCTGGCCGAGTTCTTCGCCGAGCGCGGCTGGGACTTCCACGCCCTCGACCTGCGCAAGTACGGGCGCAGTCTGTTACCCCACCAGACACCGAACTTCTGCCGCGACCTGCGCGACTACTTCCCGGAACTCGATGCGGCGGCACAGATCATCCGGGAGGAGAACGGCAACCGCACGCTGCTGGTCATCGGGCACTCCACCGGGGGCCTGCTGGCCGCGCTCTGGGCGCACGCCCGCCGCGAGGCCGGCATCGTCAACGGCCTCTTCCTCAACAGTCCCTTCTTCGATTTCCATGCCCCCTGGCTGGTACGCCGGCCGCTGCTCGCCGCCGCCGCCCGACTGGCCCACCGGTCGCCCTACCGGAGCATCCCGCGCGGCAGCTCCCGGGTGTACGGCCATAGCCTGCACGCCGACTACCGGGGGGAGTGGAACTACAGCCTGACCTGGAAGCCGCTGGGCGGTTTTCCGGTACGGCTGGGATGGCTGGCGGCGATCCGGCGCGCCCAGCGGCAACTACGGGCCGGGCTGGCCATCCCGGTACCGGTGCTGGTCGGTGCCGCAGCCCGCAGCTTCCGGGCCACAGCCTGGCACGACGCAGCGACCCGGTCGGACGTGGTGCTGAACGTGGAGCACATGGCGCGATGGGCACCATCACTCGGTCGGCACGTCACGCTGATCCGCTTCGACGGCGGGCTGCACGATCTGACCCTTTCCCGGCCGGCCGTACGTCGTCAGGTGTTTACCGAACTGGGTCGCTGGCTCAACGCGTTCGTCGTACCGGGCGTGCCGACCACTGATCGGCCGGGCGGTAGTGACCGGACGCCGTACCGAAGTGGCGCGCAGACGGGCGGGGTCGAGCCGGTGCCGCATCCGGCCACGGCACCGGTTCCGACGACGTGGATCCCCGAGACGTCGGCTGTCGCGGCGGATATGCCCGCTCCTGCCCTGGGTACGACCGTGCCGGTGCGGACTGATTCGGCGACCGAGGCGCCGCTGGATACCGCGATTCGACCGGACCCGACGGCACTGGCGCCGAACGCGGATCGGGATCAAAAACCGCCCATTCCCCCCGCCGCCACACCAGCAGATCCCGGCTGAGCAGGTGCTGATCACCGGCGAAGAACACCCGGTCGACTGCCCGTCGGACCCGCTCCATCCCGGGTCGGGACTCACTGCCGGTGATGATGACCACGTCGCGGGCGGGGACACCGACGACCAGTTCTCCGGGGACCGACCGCTGCAGATGGTCCCAGAACTCGTCGGCGAGCAGCACGCTGGACTCCAGCCCGTCGAAGGAGATCATCAGCGCCGGCGGTTGCCCGTGAATACCTACGTGGTGGAATGCCCGGGCGAGGTTCTCCATCGCGGTCCGTCGCAGCACCCGTCGAGCAGTACGCATCCGGTCCAGGTCCGCCCAGGTCACCAGGCGCTCCCCGTACGGTGGACCGAAGGAGTAGGCAATGGCGATGTCGTCAATGAAGTCGTCGAGCAGTCGCTCTTCGCCAGCCCGGTCCTCGACGACCGGCACCAGCAACGGCAAAATTGTGTTGCCCGTCACCTGCACGGAGAGAAATCTAGTATTGACGAGCAGAAAGGTATAGCCCCCGTCCAGCCACCCCTGCCGCTTCGGCGGTAACCTTTCCGCGCACCCATGCGCCCGTAGCTCAGTGGATAGAGCGGGGGACTTCTAATCCCAAGGTCGCAGGTTCGAATCCTGCCGGGCGCGCCAGCAAACCCCCGGCCATTGTCGGTGGGAGGTTATACGGTCGCCCGATGACCGAGGTACTGCTGCTTCACCACGCGCAGGGACAGACGCAGGGCTTTCTGGATCAGGCGCTCACCCAGACCCGCCCCGGTGCGCTGGGTGCCCTTCTGCTACACAGCGCCGTACCGACGGCGAGTTTCGCCAGTCCGTGGCCCGCCGGGACGCCGGCGCAGATGCACGCCATGGACTCCGATGAGTGGGCGGAGGTCCCGATCATGAAAGAGGTGGCGGCGCAGATCCACGCCGAACTCTTCCTGTACCCCGGCACCGGTCATCTTTTCGCCGACACCAGCAGCGAGGACTACGACGAGCAGGCCGCCACGCTGCTCATGCAACGCACCCTGGCGTTCCTTGACAGCGTCGGCTGACCACTGCGGACGAACGGGCGGATCCGGTCGGGCTGACCGGATCGGTCCGCACCGGGACGTGATCGTGCCTCCCGCGGAGCTGCGCGGCGAACCAGGATCAAGAGCATGAACAGAGCGCTTGTCGTCATCGACGTACAGGAATCGTTCCGGCAGCAGCCGATCTGGCAGGCCGTCTCACATCCCGACATCGTCGGGTCGGTCAACCGCCTGGTGTCGGCAGCCCGCGACCAGAACGACCTCGTAGTCTGGGTCCTGCACTCCGAACCGGGCACCGGCACGGTGTTCGACCCGGCCCGTGGTCACGTTCGGCTGATGGACGGGTTGGTTCCGCACGACGGCGAACCGATTGTCACGAAGACGTCGCACAACGCCTTCTCCACAACCAACCTGCAGCAGGACCTCACCGCCCACGGCGCGGGTCGCGTCGGACCTCGGCTTCGACGTGACGTTCGTGACCGACGCGACCGCCACCACCCCGATCCCCCACCGGGCCGACCCGGCCAGCCGAGCCGTGGCCGAGATCCTCGCCGACCCGCGCACCCTGTCGACGGATGACATCATCGCGCGCACCGAGTACGCGTTGGCCGAACGTTTCGCCACCATCCGCACCGTCGCCGAACTGACCGGCTCGGCCGTCACCCCGGTAGGCGGCTGACCAGATCGTGACCCGCGTCGCCTTTCTGCTCACTCCTCGGCTGCATCTGCTCGATCTGGCCGGGCCCGCCGAGGTCTTCTCGACCGCGGCGGATCTCGGGTACGAGTATCAGCTCAGCTACGTGGCCGAGCAGGAGCAGGTGACAGCCGCGCAGGGGCTTCCGCTGTGGGCAGCCGTGGATTGGCTAGATCTGACCGCCGCGGACCTCATCGTCGTGCCGGGCTGCTCGACGGCCGCCGCTGCACGACGCATCACGATCTGCAGGACGAGCTCGGCCGCCGTTATCCGAAGGCGACCGTGGTGCGAGACGTGCTCTACGTCGTGGACGACCGGGTGGTCACTTCTGCCGGGATCGCCAGCGGCATCGACCTCGCGCTGCACCTGGTCGCGGTCCGACATGGACCGGGCGTGGCGGCCCGCGTCGCCCGGTCGACGGTCGTGTACGCCCGCCGTAACGGAGACGAACAGCAGGCCAGCGCGATGCTGCGGTACCGCTCACACCTGAGCGACGCCGTCCACCGCGTCCGGGCCGCAGCGTGACCGGCTTCGCTTCGTCAGTTCCGGTGCAGCCGAGCCCTCAGGTCAACCTCGGGAGAAGAGGTGATACGGGCTTCGGATGGGTGACGGCCAACCGTCCCCGGGCGAAGGCGTCGACCCGGCCCCACCGGCCGGGAATGTCCAGTACCTCGATGCGGCCCATCTCCCGGGGCAGGCCCGGGTTGACCGCCAGGTGGTTTTCGTGTGGGTCGAGGCCGAGCATGTTCCGGATCAGCAGGAGCGGGGTGCCGGTTGACCAGGCCTGCGGGCTGCAGGCGGTCGGGTATTCGACGGGGTACTTCGTCTGCTCCCGGTCGTAGCCGCCGAAGGCTTCCGGCAACCGGCCCTGGAAGTACGCGGCCGCGTCGAGCAGGCCCTCGGCGAGGGTGCCCGCCTCCTCGTTGAACCCGTACCGTCGCAGCCCCCATGCGATGAACGAACTGTCGAACGGCCAGACGGTGCCGACGTGGTAGCCGATCGGGTTGTAGCGCCCTTCGCCCTGGGCCATGGTCCGTATCCCCCAGCCGGAGAAGAGCCGGGGGCCGACAAGATGCTCGGCGATCTTCTTGGCGCGATCCTCGGGCACGATGCCGCTCCAGAGCAGGTGCCCGATGTTGGAGGTCAGCGAGTCAACCTGGCCTCCCTCGTTGTCCAGTGCCAGGGCGTAGTACTCCCCGTCCTCCACCCAGAAGTCCCGGTTGAACCGGTCCTTGAGATCTTTGGCCTCCCGCTCCAGCTGGTCGGCGAAAGCGGGGTCGTTCCAGACCAGTCGGGCCAGCCGGGCGGCCCGCATTTTGGCGTCGTACGCGTAACCCTGCAACTCGCAGGTCGCCCGCGGGAAGCCGGGCAGGCGTCCGTCCCGGTAGGCGATGGCGTCCCACGAGTCCTTCCAGCACTGGTTCTCCAAGCCGGTTTCGGGAATGCGGGGTTCGTACCAGATGTAGCCGTTGCCCATCAGGTCCGCGTAGGTGTCGATCCATTTGAGGGCGGCGCGTGCCGCGTACTCCAGTTCGGCTACCAGTTCGTGGTTGCCGCTCCAGCGCTCGTACTCGTCGAGCAGGATCACCCAGAGCGGGGTGGCATCAGCCGAGCCGTAGTAGGGCGAGTGGGGCTGCTCCTCGAAGGCCGCGCTCTCGCCGTACCGGAGTTCGTGCAGTATCCGGCCGGGGTCCTCGTCGCGGAAGTCATCGAAGCGGGTGCCCTGCATGGATGCCAGCAGGCGCAGTGTCGCCGCCGCCTGGGCCGGGACGAACGGCAGCGTCTGCAGGCTGGTGAAGATGCTGTCCCGGCCGAAGATGGTCATGAACCAGGGCAGGCCGGCCGACGGGATACTTTCGTCGCGCGACGTCAACGGTCGGAACCGCAGCGCCGCGAGGTCGACCAGGCTGCGCTGGTACGTCATCGCCAGCGCCTCGGATTCGGTGTTGACGGTCGGCGCTTCACTGAGCCACTTCTCCAGGTCGAACCGCATGTGCGGTGCGGCCGACTCCGTCTGCTCCTCGCGGTGCATTTCGATGCCGCCGATGGCAACGGCCCCGAGGCGCACCTTGAGGCACGCCTCCCACTCGCCGTGAGGTGGAATGGTGACGGTGAAGGTGAACCCGTCCTCATCGACCTTCGCCGATTTCCCCGCATCGATAACGGTCTCCCGCCGGAACTCGTTGCGGGCGTAGCCCAGCCGGAGACACCCGTCCTCGACCTCTCGGTAGTAGCTGCCCTTCTTCTCCGTCACATCCTTGATCTCGAAGAGGTCGGCGAAGTCAGAGCCCGCCTCGACCCGAATAATGAGGTTGGCAGGATGCTCGTCGTGGTTGAGAAAGGTCAGATACTCCTCGATCAACCCGGAGATCAGGCGCCGGCGGATCACCGACAGTTTCGCATCGATGTAGTGGGTGGCGACGCCGGGGACCAGGAAGAAGCGGGACTCGAAGTACTGCAGATCGTCAACGGAGAGAGCGTTCAGTCGTTCCCCGTTGACGGTCAGCACCCATTTGGACAGGTATCGGGTGTCGGTGGAGAACAACCCGGTCGGGAAGGTCGGCGAGGGGTCGATATCGCCATTGCCGTCACTGACCAGGAAGGTGCTGCCGTCCAGGATCCTGACTTGGTCTGCTGTCACTGTTTCTGCTCCCGCTTTCCGTCATGAAGGCATCGGGGACCGCGTGCGTTCGGCGGGCCGGGAAAGAGGCGCTCCAACTGGACGAGCAGTTGAAGGTTCCCGCTGATGAGCAGCGCGCCGCGCAGCATGGCCGCGACCGGGTTTTCTTCGCCCTTCGCTATGCGGTCGAAGAGGCCGGCGTCAGCCGTGAGGACGGCATCCGGCTCGCCCCCCGCGTTCCTCGAAACTTTGAGCTGCCCGTTGTTGACCGAAACGAACCAGTGGTCCGTCTGGTCTCCCTCTTTGAGATCGAAACGCGCGGTCCCCGTCATCCGGCCGAGACGGGGATCATATCCGCGCTGCTCAATAGATGCGAAGAACTTTGTGGTCGCCCCCGTCATCGACGTTCGTCCCCCTCGCCTCGCTGCACCGACCGATCGAGTACCGGAACCGCCCCGAGGTCTACTCCCACAGGACGGCTCCGCCATCGCCCGCATCGGGTGCTTTCCCTGCCGCGCGGACTTCTCACTTGGGCGGGCGAGGTTTTCCGAGGAGCAAAAAACGCCGGCCCGTCGCTGCGGGCCGGCGCTCCTTGTCAATCGTCAATGGTTGGGATCCTCGGCGCTGATAACGGCGAGGACCGAGTCGGGGTCCCGTTCCACCGCAAGGTCACCGAGCGAGATCACCCCGATCAGCTTGCCATCCTCGATCACCGGCAACCGGCGTACGGCGTTTGTGCGCATCAGGTCCGCCGCGGCGACGGCGTCGTCATGCTGGGAGACGGTGATGAGGTCCGAGGACTGGATCCGGCTGAGTGGGACGTTATCCATATCCAACTGTTCGGCAACGGCCCGCACTGCAATGTCACGGTCGGTTACGATGCCGGCGACTTCGTCCCCGTCCATGACGATCACGTCACCGATGTCTGCATCATGCATTTTTCGGGCGGCGTTGGTCACGGCGTCGTTGACGTCCATGGTCACCAACCGGGTCGTCATGAACTCTCCGACGGTGGTCATGAATGCTCCCTCCTCCTGTCGGCACCCCTGGTCTACCCGACGGCAGGGCCAGGTAACCGGCGGCGGAGGTGCGGCGTGAACTACGCCGAGCGGCGGAGGTGCGGCGTGAACTACGCCGAGCGGCGCAGCTCGGCGGCGACCAGCTCGGCGAGCTGAACGGTGTTGAGGGCGGCTCCCTTGCGCAGGTTGTCGTTGGAGCAGAAGAACGCCAGCCCATGCTCGACGGTCTCGTCGGCGCGAATCCGCCCCACGTACGTCGAATCCTGGCCGGCCGCCTGCAGCGGGGTCGGAACGTCGGAGAGCACCACGCCGGGGGCGCCGTCGAGCAGCTCACGGGCCCGTAGCGGCGACAGGGGCCGGGCGAACCGGGCGTTGATCTGCAGGGAGTGACCGGTGAAGACCGGCACCCGCACGCAGGTGCCGGAGACCTTCAGCCCCGGGATCTCAAGGATCTTGCGGCTCTCGTTGCGAAGCTTCTGCTCCTCGTCCGTCTCCGCCGAGCCGTCATCGACGATCGAACCGGCGAGCGGGAGCACGTTGAAGGCAATCGGCCGGGTGAAGGAACGGGGGGCCGGGAACTCCACGGCCGCACCGTCGAGAGCCAGCCCGGTGGCCTGGTCGGCCACCTTGCGCACCTGCTCGTCCAGCTCGGCGACCCCGGCGACGCCGGCACCGGAGACCGCCTGGTAGGTGGCGACAACCAGGCTGATCAACTCGGCTTCGGCGTGCAGCGGGCGGAGGACCGGCATGGCGGCCATGGTGGTGCAGTTGGGGTTCGCGATGATGCCTTTGGGGCGATCGACGATGGCGTGCGGGTTGACTTCGGCCACGACCAGCGGCACGTCCGGGTCCATCCGCCACGCCGACGAGTTGTCGATCACCACGGCGCCGGCGGCGGCGACGGTGGGGGCCAACTGCCGGGAGGTGGTCCCGCCTGCCGAGAAGAGCACGATGTCCAAGCCCGTGTAGTCGGCGGTCGCCGCATCCTCCACGGTGATCTCGGTGCCCTGCCAGGGCAGGGTCTGCCCGGCCGAGCGCGCCGAGGCGAACAACCGCAACTGCTCGACCGGGAATTGCCGCTCCGCCAACAACTGGCGGATGACCCCGCCGACCTGCCCGGTTGCTCCTACGATGCCGATCCTCATGGTCGCGAGGCTACCTGCGTCGACGGTCGAACCGGAGCGGGTTCCCAACCAGTGGCGACGGGTCAGATCGTGACGTCGACGACCTCACCCAGGCCGGTGGCGACCAGGTCGTCCCGGATCGCCGCGGCATCCCCCTCCACCACCAGGGTCAGCCCCTGACCGTACAGGTGGGCCGCGGCGGCTGCGGAGACCTGCGCCGGGTCCGCCGAGTGGAGCTGGGAACGGAACTGCTCGTAGTAGTCGTCGGGCAAGCCGTGGACGACGAGGGTCGCCAAGGCGTTGGCGATGGCTGCAGGGGCCTGCAGCTCCACCGAGAGTTGCCCCACCCGCCAGGACCGGGCGACCGCCAACTCCTCCTCGGTCACCCCCTCGATCTCGGTGCGGGCGATCTCCCCGACCGCGTCGACCAGGGCGGGTGCGGTCACCGCCGTCTGCACCCCTGAGCTGACCAGGAACCGCCCGAAGCGGCGCGACAGCCCGAAATCGGCCCGGATCCCGTACGTGTAGCCGCGAACCTCCCGTAGCAGGTGGTTGAGCCGGGAGGTGAAGGCGCCGCCCAGGACCGTGGCGGCCAGATACATCGGCACGTAGTCCGGGTGGGCCCGGTGCGGTGCCGGGTGCCCCAACCGCAGCGTCGACTGCACCGAGCCGGGCCGGTCGACCAGGATGATGCGCCGCTCGGGGCGCACCGTGACCTCGAACGGAGCGTCTGCGGCGACGGGGATGCCCGCAGCTCCCTCGAACGCCGCCGTGCCGAGGGCGGCCAGGTCGATCCGCGACAGGTCCCCGGCGACCAGCAGTGTGCCCGGCCGGGTCAGCCAGTCGGCGTGGAAGGCGGTCACATCGTCGACCGTGATCTCGGCTACCGACTCCGGATCACCATCCATCGGCCGGCCGTGTCGGGCATCGATACCGAACAGGTCCGCGCGGAGCGCAGCCTCGGCCCGCGGGCCGGGGTTGGCCCAGTGCATCCGCAGCGCGGTCGCCTCGTCGTCGCGGACCCGGCTGACATCGGCCGGGTCGAGCCGGGGGGTACGGACCGCCTCGGTGAGCAGCTCCACCGCCGGCAGCA
The DNA here is from genome assembly GCA_036278255.1 of Micromonospora sp. Taxonomy (GTDB): domain Bacteria; phylum Actinomycetota; class Actinomycetes; order Mycobacteriales; family Micromonosporaceae; genus DASULK01. The sequence continues at coordinate 7,267 of DASULK010000213.1, read as the reverse complement.
ACCGGTCCACCGGGACCTGGACGCTGGCCCGGAAGGAATCCCAGTCGGTGGAGAGTGACAGTTGGGTACCGAGCCGCTCCAGCCCCAAGGAAAATGCGGCGGAGTCGCGTTGGGTCGTCCCCTCCTCCAGGGCCTTGGCGAGCACGCCGGCCAATCCTTCCCGACCGACCGGCTCTCGTCCGGCGCCGGCGTCCAGCAGCAGCGCTGCGACGGCGAGGCGGTGTCCGGGAAGATCTGCCGCGACGATCTCGCCGCCGGGGACCGTCCGGCGGATCACCGGCGGGAAACGGTACGGCCGGGGGGTGCCCGGCTCCGGGCGCTGGGCGATCAGGATCACGGTCGCTCCTCCGGCAGGTAGGTCAGGGTCACCCGGTCCTGGGGTTGCAGTACTTCAGCGGCGATCTGTGCCACCCGGTCGGCGGTGACGGCCAGCCAGCCCGGCAGTCGGTCGCGGGCCCGGCGTGGATCGCCGAACTGCAGGGTGTATCGGCTGAGCGCGTCGGCGCGGCCCTCCACCGTCGTGATGGACCGCCACCACCCACTGGTCAGGAGGGCGTGGGCCCGCTCCAGTTCGGCCTCGGTCACCCCGTCGGTGGCGATCTCGTCGACGACCTCGACCAGACCCGCCTCCAACTCTTCGCCGGTGACGCCGGGCCGCGCGGTGGCGGTAGCGATCAACGGCGCCGGCGCATGCGCCAGGTCGATCCCGTATGCGGCGATGTTGTCCGGCTGGGCGAGCCGGGCGCCGTCGGCGAGCCGCTGGTAGAGGCGGCTGCCGCGGCCGTTGCCGAGCACCGACGCCAGGACGGTCACCGCATCGTAGGGCTCGCTGCCGAACGGATGCGTACGGTGAGCGAGGTAGAGCCGCGGGGCCGGCACCTCGGCGGTGACGGTCTCCCGCGCCGGGACGCCGGAGGCCGGCACGACGCGTCCGTCCGGGGCGGGCGGGATGTCCGGGCGTGGGGCAAGCCGTCCGAAGTACTTCTCCACCAGGGCGAACACCTCGCCCGGTTCGGCATCGCCGACCACGCTGAGCACCGCATTGTTGGGCGCGTAGTAGGTGATGTGGAAATCCTGGAACGTCGGCAGATCGGCGACGTTGAGGTCTTCCATCGAGCCGATCGTCGCGTGATGGTACGGGTGGCCGGGGGGATAGAGCAGCGGGAGCAGGCGCAGCCAGGCATCGCCGTACGGAACGTTCTCGTAGCGTTGGCGCCGCTCGTTCTTGACCACTTCGCGCTGGTTGTCCAGCGTCTCCTGGACCAGTGCCGGCACCAGGCCGCCCATCCGGTCGGCTTCCAGCCAGAGCGCGAGCTCCAGGTGCTCGGCCGGCACCGTCTCGAAGTAGTTGGTGCGGTCGGGGTTGGTGGTGGCGTTGAGGGTGCCTCCGCAGCCCTGGATCAGCTTCATGTGCTCGGTCTTGGCCACGTTGACCGAGCCCTCGAACATGAGGTGCTCGAAAAGGTGCGCGAACCCGGTCTGCCCCGCCGGTTCGTGACGCGAGCCCACGTCGTACCAGAGATTGACGGCGACGACGGGGGCGCTGTGATCGGGGCTGACCACCACCCGCAACCCGTTGTCGAGCGTGGTGGTCTCGATCGGCCAGGGGTAACCGCTGTCGGGCATAGCCGAACGCTATCCGATCATCCGTCCGACGGCATCTCAGGACATCGGATCACCGGGCACCGCCGCCATGGTCCGTTGTCGCGGTCCAACGGAGAAAATCCGTACGGAGAGAGAGCGCCGCCCCCGGCGGTGAGACCGGGGGCGGCGCTCGGTGTCGGTGTGCAGGTCGCCTCTCGGCGAGTGGCGCGACGCGGCTCCAGCCGGACGGTATTCCGCGAAGGCAAATGATTTGAAGCCCGGGGGACACTCAGCACACCGACACTTGAGTCAACCACAGGCGGGGGGGATCTGTTCCATCCGCGGATGTATCCCGCGTCACTCGCCCGGTGTTTGGTCCTGCACCGCCCGGGTATTTGATCTCCATGACCGATCAGTCGTCCCGCCAGATCCTCGACCTGCTCGATGGGATCTACCACGGGCAGGAACGGATTACTCAATCCGTCATCCAGCGTCGGGCTGTCGCAGCGGAGCTGCCAGCTGATCTGTTGGCCCGGATCACCGCACTGCCGCAGGGCGACTACGCAATCGACGAGGTGGCCGAACTGCTTGGCGAGACCGCAGGCTGAGGCCTCATGCCCTGGGACTCCTTGACCGAAACGCCGGCCGGGCTCCGCATCAGGACCACGGGTTGAGCACAGCCGACCGGCGGCGCGAGCTGCGTGAAGGAGACGATGATGAGAAAGCACGATCCCAGCGATGAGCGCCTGCCCGCCATCGGTCATCCGCCGCAGGAGGGCGAAGCGGAGACCCCACCGAATTCGAACGCGGATTTCGCTGAGGAGCACGACACGACGGCGGTCTCCGAGCCCATCCTCAGCGGAGAGAACCAACGCGAGACGGAATCACCGCGCGGCTGGTCCGGTCTGGAACGGGAGTGGCCGCGGCACCGAAAGAAATGATTCGGTACAGGGCAGCGGCCGCATCCGCGCGGCCGCTGCCTGCTCAGCATCCGCTGAGATCCGTGCCTGCACCCGGCGCGAACTGGCATCCGTGCTTGCGCACAGGAGAGCACGACCGGACGAGTTTGCTAGCCGGGCTGCTGTGGGCGGGGGCCTTCGGCGCTCTGCTGTGCCGTCGCGTACGCGATCTGGAGAAAGTCGGATGCAGCGACGGCGGTAGCTCCGGTCGCCACCAGCCGGGTGAGTCGCGGGGCGAGTACCAGCCCGGCGGTCAGCGCGGTGGCCACCCAGACCGCGGTGCAGAAGGGGCAGCTCAACAATTCGCCGACAGCGTGTCGGGCGCTGCTGCCCTCGTCGCGTACCTGCTCCATCACTTCGGCGCTGCCGATCGGACGTTCGTAGCGGGTGAAGGGGGCCCGGATCGGGCTGGTCACGGTGTTCTTGGAGAGCATGCGGCTCAGCTTGTGGGTGGCGATGGACACCAGCACCACGTCGGCCGGGGCCGGACGTTGCGGGATCCGACGTCCGGTCAGCCGACCGATGACGGCGAGACCACCCGTAGCGCCCAGGTAGGTCAGCATGGAGCCCACGTACCCGCCGAGCGGGCGGTGCTCCTGCGGCGCGTACGCCTGCCGCAGGCGGGTCAGTGTCTTCACGTACTCGATCCCCCCGGTGACGTTCAACCAGCGGTCAGGTTGTCGGCGACGTGCCGCGCCAGCTTCGCCAGCGACTCCTCGGCGATCTCGTTGAGCTGCTCGTCGGGCAGGTCGGCGGCCAGTTCCAGCCGCACCAACGCACCGCCCGCGGCGCCCTGCCGCACCGCCAGCTCCGCGGCCCAGCCCTGCGGATCTGGGCTCCACGACACCGTCAGGCTGGAGGGGATCATCTTCGGGCGGTCCTGGCGTCTCAGTGGTGCCGGCAGCCAGCCGCTGTAGCGGGCCGGATCGGTGGCGGTGTTGAAAACAACCTCTGGGGGCGCGGACATCCCCCGCTCGGCACAGGCCCCCATCTCAGCAGCCGTCGCGCAGCCGGCTGGGATCGATCTCCCGCCCCGGGTACCGGTTGAGGTACTCGGTCTCCAGCTCGGCGGTGCGGCGCAGGTGGGTGGCGAGCGCGGTGTCGGCGGCGTGCCGGAGCGTGGCGAGCCGGGTCCGATGCAGGCTCTGCATCTCCCGCATCAGATCGTCGTCACTGAGTTCAGCCGGATCGATCCCCATCTCGTCGAGTTCGGTCTCGGCGGCAAACTCGGCCGCCGGCGGCGGGACCACGCCGGTGCTGCGGTACTGGTCGCCGCGCCACTGCCCCATCCGTTGCTCAGGGCTGACATCGACGGGCTCGAAGGGCGTACCGGAGCTGGCCGGCGAATACCCGCTGTGGCGTACGAATTCGGTCACTGGCGCCCCCGGTGATCGCGTCGGTGCTGCACCAGGTTGCCCAACCCGGGCTACGCCAAACCCAACCGGTGCGCGACGATGGGGAAGCAGTTGGCAGGGGCCGGAAGACTACGACGGCACGTCGGAGAGGCGGATTCGCCGACGGTAGGCTCAAGCACATGAAACGGCTGTTGACCCGCGAATGGATCGCGCGCCATGTGGTCATGGTCGTGCTGGTGGCGAGCTTCCTCGGCCTCGCCTGGTGGCAGATCAGCCGGGCCGCCGCCGGCAACTCGTTGAGTTGGGCATATGCATTCGAGTGGCCGGTCTTCGCCGCTTTTGTCGTCTTCCTTTGGTTCCGTGAAGTACGGCAGACGCTCGCTGAGGAGCGCGCCGCCGATCCCGGATCCGAGGTGGCGGAGCCGACACCCGCCTCCGGAATACGTCGCCCCGTTCGCTCGCCCCGCAGGATGGCACCGCCGCCGGAGGAGGCGGAGGACACCGAGTTGGCCGCCTACAACCACTATCTGGCGTGGCTCAATGCCAATCCGGCTGCCCGTCCCAGCGATTACCCCGGTTGAGCCTGGGCCGGCTGAGGCCGGCAGGAAAGGATGGTACGAGAAGTGGGCGCAGCCCTGACCCGCTACCGCATGATCGCCTACGTCGTGGGCGTCATTCTGATCTTGCTTGTCGTCATCGGAATGCCGATGAAGTACATCTGGGACAACCCGATCGTGGTGGAGACCGTCGGTCCCGCCCACGGATTCCTCTACATGGTCTACCTGGTTGCCGCCTTCGATCTGGCCCGACGCGGCAACTGGCCGATGAGCCGCATGCTTCTGGTGATGCTGGCCGGGACGGTGCCATTCGTCTCGTTCTACGCGGAGCGGGTCGTGGCGCGGTGGGCCCGCGAGCCCGAGCCGGTCACGGGATGAGTCCACTCGTTCCGGCACATCCTTTGGGCTGCTCCGCCCGTGGATGAGGGCGAGGCAATTTTCCCGCCACGGGAGCATCCGGCGATCAGCCGGTAGCGAACCCGACACCAGTTGTGTAACACTCGCCACACTTGGCTAGTCGCAAGATGGCCACCAGCCAGGTGGCAGGTTGCGCAGGAGGCCGACGTACCGCTGAGCGACCTTGTCATGCTGCAAGGAGGCCTCATTGCAAACGGTCCACGGGCCGATCGGTGGCCGGCGCCGACTGCGTACGGCATTACGCCGCGCTCGGGATATCTCCGGGCTGACCCAGGAGCAGGTGGCAGCCACGATGGACTGGTCGCTGTCGAAACTGATCCGGATCGAAGCCGGGACGGTCTCCATCTCCACCAACGATCTGAAGGCCCTGCTTCAGCTCTACCGGATAACCGATCCGGTCCAGGTGTCGGAGTTCGTGGAAATCGCCCGGGTCGCCCGCCGACGCGCCTGGTGGGCACCGCACAAGGACCATATTCCCTCCTCCTACGGCACCTATATCGGACTTGAGGCCGAAGCGGACGAGCTGTGCTCGTACCATTCGGTCGGCTTGCCGGGGCTGCTGCAGACCGAAGACTATGCCCGGGCCATGGTGGATGCCGTGGCCCCGATGCACTTGCGCCGTGACGACGTGGAACGGCGGGTCGAGATCCGGATGCAACGCCAACGGGCGGTCTTCAGCCAGGCCGTTCCACTGCGAATGAGCTGTGTGATCGATGAGGCGGCGCTGCGACGTCAGACCGGCGGCATCGAAGTCATGCGAGAGCAGCTGCTGCATCTTGAGGACCTCGGAAACCAAACCAACATCGTCATCCGCGTCTTTCCGTTCACCGCCGGCAACTACACGAACCTCGGCCATTTCCTGATCCTGAAATTTCCTGACCCCGACGACACCGACGTGGTCTATCTCGAGAACAGGGAGAGCGGTGGGCTCGTCATCGACGAACCCACCGACACCCGGCCCTACCTTGAGACATTTCTGCGGCTGCAGGAGAGGTCGCTGCCCAGAACGGATTCCTTGGCATTCATCAGAAGAATTGCCGACGAGATGGGCGCCAATTCGAACACGGTCATCGTCGCCAGAGGTCCCTCGACGCCACCGGAGCGGTTACCCCTCCGAACCGCGCCATCTCCCGAGCTCTGAGCAGGGCCCGGGTCACCTGCCCGTACTGTCGCTCATTGTCGCTGCTGAACACCAGGATCGCTATCCCCTGGTATTCCGCCCAGAGTTCGAAGGCCCGGGGCCGCAAGCGCTGGCCGATCGACGCCGCCAAGACCGGCACGAAGGCCACCATCCCGAGGGCCAGATAGGCGCCGGCGCTCAGCCGGGCCAGGTTACCGGTGAAGCCGAGTGTCGCGCCGACCCCGGCCAGGACGAGCCCGGTGACGATGACGGCCCGGACGACGATCGGGTGCCGGGGTCCGCGGGCGGTCTGCAGCCGGGTCAGTTCACGGACCGGGAACCGCCGACCGGCGACGAGAAACCATTCCGGGGTGATGCAGATTCCCGGTTGCCGGTAGAGGACAAGGTGCCGGCTGTCGGCGTTGGCCACTGGCGCGGAAGGCCGACGCCGGACAGGGGCGGCGATCTGGTGCTCTGGCGGGATGGCCGGAGGGCGAGTAGCATCCATGCAGGCCTCCAACGGCTCGTGAGGCGGGCTGGTGGGATGGTTCTGAAGATCGGCACCTGGTGGCGGCCGGGTGCCGATCGCGTTTCTTGCCGTAACGCCGTTTCGTCAAGCCTTGCTGTGTAGACGAGTGTGCGGGAGATAGGCAATAAAGAGGAAGGGCTCAATCAGCCACCTGGCAGTTTTCCAGGCGGACGGCGGCTTTCTGGATGGCATTCCATCCCGATTTGCGCCCTTTTAGGGTGGCGAAGGCCCGGCGCCCTCTCGCCAAAAGAGATGTCATTCGCAAATGCTGCAAGCCCCTCGAAATCCTAGGATTCACCCAGAATGAGGGCCCGGAAAATCCGGGCCCTCACTGCTGCGGCTGGCACCGCACCGCGTCAATCCTCAACCGGTACGACAGGCCGTTCCGCTTCCGCCGGATGGCGCGATGCCGGCCCCTCAGCCAGTCGAGGAAGACATCACGCTATCTGCAGGCGCTGTCGCTGCCGGCCACATTGACCGCGGTCCAGGCAGCCTGCACGGTCCGGTACTCGGTGGAGCACTGGCCGTAGAGGTCGGCCGCCGCGCGGAGCGTGTAGGCACGGGCGGTATTACCCGGGTTGGAGGTATTGACGTACGACGTGTTAGAGGTGAAGTAGCGGTCCAAGGCACGGAACCAGATCCTCTCCGCCTTGCTCCGGCCGATGCCGGTCACCGCCGGCGCCGAGCCGCACACCGGGGAGGTGCCGTACGCAGTGGCACCGCTGCCCTGGGCGAGCATGAAGAAG
>DASULK010000212.1:0-16107 GCA_036278255.1 Micromonospora sp. | reverse complement strand
GGCGCAGGCCGCGTCGGTCGACCATCCGCCCCATCAGTGGTGCCCCGAGCGCCGCGCCAACGGTCATCGCCGCCGCGACCAGACCGGCCGCGAAGTAGCCGCGCCCCAGGTTGAGCACGACGTAGAGGGTCAGCGTCACGCCGGCTGCAGTGACCGGTATCCGGGCCAGCATCGCGACCAGCAGCAGGGACCGGACACCGGGCAGCGCGAGCACGCGCCGGTAAGGGGCGAGAGTCATGGGGATCCGTACCTCCGGAGAGATATCTTGGCCTCTCGCCCCGGCCAGCGCGCTACCGGATTACGGGACTTCAGACGGGACGAGCACCGGCTTCCCGGTCAGGGTGACGCCCGCCTCATAGAGTTGCCCGAGGGCCCGCTCGGTGGTCGCGGGGGCGACACCGGCGGTCAGGTCCAGCAGCACGGTGGTGTCGAAGCCGGCCTGCTTCGCGTCGAGGGCGGTGGCGCGTACGCAGTGGTCGGCGGCGATGCCGACCACGTCGACCGCCGTCACCTTCTGCCTGCGGAGCCAGTCGACCAGGCTTACTCCGTCGCTGTTCCCCTCGAAACCGGAGTACGCCGCGGAGCGCTCACCCTTGTGGAAGACCGCCTCGATCCGGTCGGTCACCAGGTTGGGGTGGAACTCAGCCCCCGGTGTACCGGCCACGCAGTGCGTCGGCCACGAGTCGACGAAGTCCGGCGGGTTGCCGAAGTGCGTGCCCGGATCCACGTGGAAGTCCTTGGTCGCCACCACGTGATCCCACTGACCCCCGCGTTCCTCCAGGGTCCGGGAGATCGCCGCGGCAACAGCGGCGCCGCCGCCGACGCCCAACGATCCGCCCTCGCAGAAGTCGTTCTGAACATCGACAATGATCAATGCACGACTCATCTGATCACACCTCTTCGCTAGCCGGGACGATCATGACAGGTACGGCCGGGTCGCCAGCCGAGAGCTTGAGCCCCTCCCAGGGGATCGAGATGAGGCACTGCCGCAGATGCTCCCGCGACTCGGTGAGGGACGGCAGCTCCACCGGCTCACCCCCGACCACGTACGGGCGCTGCAACGCCCGGTCGCCGTGCTGCGGCTCCGGCCGGCCCCCGGCCACCACGATCTCCTCGATCGCGGTGCCGGTCGGCTTGTGGCGGCGGACCGCGAACTTCCGGCCGCCCACCGTTGCCTTGTCCACCGAGCGCTTGACGACCGCGCGGCCATCGACCTCAACCAGCTTATAGACCAGGCCGGCGGTCGGGGCTCCGCTGCCGGTAACCACGGCCGTCCCCGCCCCGTACATGTCGACCGGTTCCGCGGCGAGCGCCGCAATCGCCTGCTCATCCAGGTCACCCGAGACGACGATCTTCGTCTCGGTCGCGCCCAACGAATCGAGCAGCTCCCGCGACTGCTGGGCCAGCACCGACAGGTCGCCGGAGTCGATCCGGATCGCCCGCAGATCGGGGCCGGCCACCGCGATGGCATTGCGGATGCCCTGACTGATGTCGTAGGTGTCGACCAGCAGCGTGGTGCCCTTGCCGTGCGACGCGATCTGTGAGGTGAACGCGGCCGGCTCGTCGTCGTACAGCAGGGTGAAGGCGTGGGCCGCGGTGCCCGTGGTCGGGATGCCGTACCGCGCACCCGCGGCCAGGTTCGAGGTGTAGCCGAAGCCCGCCAGGTAGGCGGCCCGGGCCGCGGCCACCGCCGCCTCCTCGTGGGCCCGGCGCGCCCCCATCTCGATCAGCGTACGGCCCCGGGCGGCGGTCACCATCCGGGCGGCGGCCGCCGCGATGGCGCAGTCGTAGTTCAGCACCGACAGCACCAGCGTCTCCAGCAGCACCGCCTCGGCGAAGGTCCCGGAAACGGTCAGAATGGGGGAGCCGGGGAAGAACAGCTCCCCCTCGGCGTACCCCTCGATGTCACCGCTGAAGCGGTAGCGGGACAGCCAGGCGGCGGTCTCGTCGTCGATCACCCCGGTCCGCTGAAGGAACTCCAGCTCCGCCGCCTCGAACCGGAAATCGGCCAGCAGGTCGATCAGGCGGCCCGTCCCGGCGACCACGCCGTAGCGGCGCCCCGGTGGCAGGCGGCGGGCGAACACCTCGAAGACGCAGCGCCGTTCGGCGGTGCCGTCCCTGAGGGCGGCGCTGAGCATGGTCAGCTCGTAATGGTCGGTCAGCAGGGCGGGACGAAAACCGGTCACAGCTCCAGCCTAGGCATAGCCGAGGCGGAATCGCCCACGGTGGCAGCGGGTCGCCGCAACCGCCCGGACGGGTGGGTGACCCGGGGGAGGATCCGGCGGTCGGCAGGCCCGCGACGCCGAGGCGCGCCACCGCGTTGCGGGCAGATCCGCTCCTGCGTGCCAGTATGGGGGCATGAGCGCACCGGCACCCGTCAAGCGCCCCGAGGTGGAGGAGACCCCCGACACCGATCGGCCCTGGGTCACCATCGTGTGGGACGACCCGGTCAACCTGATGTCGTATGTGACCTGGGTTTTCCAGAAGCTCTTCGGCTACAACCGGGAGCAGGCCGAGAAACTGATGCTCGACGTGCACCACAAGGGACGCGCCGTCGTGTCCAGCGGAGCCCGCGAGCGGATGGAGCACGACGCCGCCCAGCTGCATGCGTACGGGCTCTGGGCCACGGTGGATCAGGCGTGAGCGAGTGGGGTGGGGCAGCGGCATGACTCTGTTTCAGCGGCAGGGGGCGCACTGTGTGGCGCGGTTGACCGCCGGTGAGGTGCGGGTGCTGCGCAAGGTCGCCGCAGAGGTCGTGGATCTGCTGACCGACGGCTTCGACCACGGTGACCCGGTGGTCGGGCGGCTCTTCCCGGACACCTATCCCGGGCGGTCCACCGACTCGGCGGAGTTCCGGCGCTACACGGAAGGGGAGCTGAAGACGGGCAAGATCGACCAGGCGGGGGCGATCCTGGCCGCGCTGCCCGCCAGCACCGGTGGGGACGTACGCCTCGATGGCGAGGCGGCCGAGGCCTGGCTGCGCGCGATCAACGATGCGCGTCTGGCGATGGGGGTACGGCTGGAGGTCACCGGCGACACCGACCTCGGCGCGGAGCTCGACGACGCGGTGCTGCAGGACCCCACCTCGTCCCGGGTCTTCCAGCTGTCGGTCTACGCCTATCTCGGCTACGTGCAGGAGTCTCTGCTCATCGCCCTGACCGAAGAGAGCCAGGGCGACGGGGCGCGGTGACCATGCCCACGTCGTCACCCTGAGCGATCCGGGGTAGGCTTGGGCCCGTGCTGCGCATCGACCGGTCGATCATGGACGCGATCGTCGCCCACGCTCGTCGGGACCACCCGGACGAGGCGTGCGGTGTCATCGCGGGGCCGGCCGGCAGCGACACCCCGACCCGGCTGATCCCCATGGAGAACGCCGCCCGGTCGATGACGTTCTACGAGTTCGACTCGATGCAGCAGCTCAAGGTGTGGCGGGAGATGGAGGACCGCGGCGAGGAGCCGGTGGTGATTTACCATTCGCACACCGCGACGGAGGCGTACCCCTCCCGGACCGATGTCGCGTTCGCAGGTGAGCCGCAGGCGCACTATCTGATCGTCTCCACCCGTGACCCGGACGTTGAGGAGATCCGCTCGTTCCGCATTGTGGACGGGAAGATCACCGAAGAGCCGGTGCAGGTCGTGGACGCGACGGTGGACCCGCACGCCGTTCAGTCCTACATGTTCGGGCAGAGCCCCGCGACGGTCGACTACGAGTGTTCCAGCCGCTGATCACCAGCGGCTGTCCCTGCCACCCGTAGTGCTTGATCATTCACACCGTCGTTCTCTCTTGAGGAGGAGACACATGGCTATCGAGGTCCGCATTCCCACCATCCTGCGCAGCTACACCGGCGGGGCGAAGATCATCGAGGGCTCCGGGGACACCCTGGACGCGCTCCTGTCTGATCTCGACAGCCGGCACGAGGGCCTGCGCGCCCGACTGGTCACCGAGCAGGGTGCCCTGCACCGCTTCGTCAACGTCTACGTCAACGACGAGGACGTGCGTTTCCTCGGTGCGCTGGACACCAAACTCGCCGACGGTGACAGCGTGACCATTCTCCCCGCCGTCGCCGGCGGGTCCCGCTGAAACGAGGTGGGCCAGCATGGCGCGGTACGAGAGCCTGCTTGACGCCTGCGGAGGCACACCGCTGGTCGGGCTGCCCCGCCTCTCCCCGGTGGTCCCCGACGGTGCGCCCCCGGTCCGGCTCTGGGCGAAACTGGAGGATCGCAATCCGACCGGAAGCGTGAAGGATCGGCCCGCCCTGTACATGATCCGCGAGGCCGAGCGGGCCGGCCGGCTGCGCCCGGGCGCGACGATCCTCGAACCGACCAGCGGCAACACCGGCATCGCCCTGGCCATGGTGGCCAAACTGCGCGGCTACCGGCTGGTCTGTGTGATGCCGGAGAACGTCTCGGACGAGCGGGTGCAGCTGCTGCGCATGTACGGCGCGGAGATCATCTTTTCGTCCGCTGCGGGCGGCTCCAACCAGGCGGTCGCCACCGCCAAGCAGATCGCTGCGGAGCATCCCGACTGGGTGATGCTCTACCAGTACGGCAATGAGGCCAACGCTCGCGCCCACTACGAGACCACCGGGCCGGAGCTGCTGGAGGACCTGCCGACGATCACCCACTTCGTGGCGGGGCTCGGCACCACCGGCACCCTGATGGGGATCGGGCGCTATCTGCGGGAGAAGGTCGAGGGCATCGAGATCATCGCCGCCGAGCCACGTTACGGCGAACTGGTCTACGGGCTCCGCAACATCGACGAAGGCTACGTGCCGGAACTCTACGACGCGTCGGTGCTGACCCGACGCTTCTCGGTCGGCACCCGGGATGCGGTGCTGCGTACCCGGCAGCTGATCGAGGTGGAAGGGATCTTCGCCGGCTTCTCCACCGGGGCGGTCCTGCACGCCGCCCTGGCCGTGGCGAAGCAGGCGGTCCGGGAGGGGCGCCGGGCCGACGTGGCGTTCCTGGTCGCCGACGCCGGCTGGAAGTACCTGTCGACCGGGGCTTACACCGGCACGCTGGACGAAGCCGAGGATGCACTCGACGGCCAGCTCTGGGCCTAGCCCGCGCTACAGGACGACGAGGGTCAGGGCGAGGTTCACCCCGAAGGGGGCGATCGCCAGCCCCAGCAGGAGCCACGGCAGCCGGTCTCGCTGGGCCGTCACCAGCGCGGCCACGGTCAACCCGACCCCGCCCAGGCCGATGGCCGCCAGGGCCGGCTCGTACCAGGACGGGTCGGCTTCGGCGCTGATCGCCGCCAGGCCGCGCAGCGCCACCGCCAGCCCCGCCAGCCCCAACCCGGTGGCGACGGCATAAATGCCCAGCACCCGGTCGTCGGGGGGTGCCGGGCGGTGCGAGCCGATCAGCCGGAAGTTGTCGGTCAGCCCACGGCGTCGACGAATCGGTGCCAGCGGCCCCGGCCCGTACTCCTCCGGCACCCCGGCCGGTTTCACGGCGGCGGTGCGCCGACGTGCGGCGCGTGCGGCATGTCGGGGTGCTGCGGTTTCGCCCGCGGTCCGGTGTGGGCGACGAAGACCGGGCCGCACCGGAGCGGGGGACATCGAACGAACGGTAGCGGACATGACTCACCGTCCTCGGCTGTACTGCCCGCCGCATACGCAGCGGGTTCACACCCGATTCAACGTTCGGGCAGGGGTGACGTAACGGCGCCGGAGGATCCGCCGCTGACCCAGAGTCCCGCCGCCATGGCCGAGAGTGGTGCGAGGATGCCACCTTGGCGACATGTGATGGGGAGCATCGGCGCCGGCACCCCCGGCAGCGTAGGCTGCGCTGCGTGACTGACGTCTCAGCGATGATCCTCCACGGCGGGACTGGCCGCGCCCGCCTGATCCGCGGTCACTGAGGGACAGCTAAATGCAACTGACGATTCTTGGTTGTGCCGGTAGCTTCCCCGGCCCCGAGTCGGCCTGCTCGGCCTACCTGGTGGAAGCCGAAGGATTCCGGCTGCTGGTCGACTTCGGATCCGGCTCGCTCTCCGCGCTGCAACGCTACGCCGGGCTCAAGGCCGTTGACGCGATCCTCCTCACCCACCTGCACTGTGACCACATGCTCGACGCATGTGTTTACGTCGTGGTGCGCCGCTACGCGCCGGACGGGCCCCTCCCACCGCTGCCGGTCTATGCCCCCGCGGGCGCCCCGGAACGCATCGCCGCTGCATACAGCCTGGAAGCGGAGAGCGTCGAGGACGTCTACACCTTCTACTCGCTGCAGCCCGGCAGTTTCCCGATCGGACCATTCGAAGTCACCGTCGACCAGGTCAACCATCCGATTGAGACATACGGCGTACGGCTGGAGCACAACGGACGGGTGCTCTGCTACTCATCCGACACCGCCCCCTGCGACGCACTGGTGCGGCTGGCCCAGGATGCTGACGTCTTCCTCTGTGAGGCGAGCTACCTCGACGGGGTGGACAATCCGCCCGGGCTGCATCTGACCGGCCGGGAAGCCGGCGAGGCCGCGACCAAGGCGGGGGTGGGGCGGCTGCTCCTCACCCACCTCGTCCCGGCCTGGGGCAGTGAGGCAACCACCTACGAGGAGGCCACTTCGGCCTTCGCCGGCCCCGTGGAGATTGTCCGACCCGGTGCCCGCTACGACATCTGACCGGGCAACCGAATAGGCTCGCGGCATGGCACGACCTGATGGGCGGCAGCCCGACCAACTGCGACCGGTGAAACTGACCCGGCGCTGGAGCATGCACCCGGAAGGCTCGGTGCTCGTCGAGTTCGGCAACACCCGGGTGCTCTGCACGGCGAGCGTCACCGAGGGGGTGCCCCGCTGGCGGAAAGGGAGCGGCCTGGGCTGGGTCACCGCCGAGTACTCGATGCTGCCCCGCGCCACCACCACCCGTTCCGACCGGGAGAGTGTCCGGGGCCGCATCGGGGGCCGTACCCACGAGATTTCTCGGCTGATCGGCCGCAGCCTGCGCGCCTGCATCAACCTCAAAGCGCTCGGCGAAAACTCGATCGTGCTGGACTGCGACGTGCTGCAGGCCGACGGCGGCACCCGCACGGCGGCGGTCACCGGCGCCTACGTGGCGCTGCACGATGCGGTGACCTGGCTGGCCGGGCGGAAGAAACTGGCCGGTAAACCCGCCGACGTGATGCTGCGCTCGGTCGCCGGCGTCAGCGTCGGCATCATCGCCGGTGAGCCACGGCTGGACCTCTGCTATGAGGAGGATGTGACCGCCGTGGTCGACATGAACGTGGTCTGCACCGACAGCGGCGACTTCGTCGAGGTGCAGGGGACGGGGGAGTCCGGCGTCTTCGCCCGCGACCAGCTCGACGCGATGCTCGATCTGGCCGTGATCGGCTGCCTCGACCTGGCCGAGGCCCAGCGCAAGGCGCTCGCCGAATGACCCGGCTGCTGCTGGCCACCCGCAACACCGGCAAGCTCGCCGAGCTGCGGCGCATCCTCGGCGAAACGCTGCCGCCGGACGGCCCGCACCGGATCGAGCTGGTCGGGCTGGACGATGTGCCGTCCTATCCGGAGGCGCCGGAGACGGGGCTGACTTTCGCCGAGAACGCGGTGGAGAAGGCGCGGGAAGGCTGCCGCTACACCGGCCTGCCGACCGTCGCCGACGACTCGGGCCTGGCGGTTGACCCGTTGAACGGCATGCCGGGGGTGTTCAGCGCACGCTGGTCCGGTAGGACCGGCGCCGACCGCGACCGGGCCAACCTGGAGCTGGTGCTCGCCCAGATCGCTGACCTGCCCGACGAGCACCGCGGGGCCGCTTTCGTCTGCGCCGCCGCGCTGGTGCTGCCGGAGGGGTGGCCGGGGGAGCGTGAGCATGTGGTGGAGGGGCAGCAGCGGGGCCGGCTGCTGCGGACCCCCCGGGGCAGCGGCGGTTTCGGCTACGACCCGATCTTCCTCGGGGACGGGCAGGCGCAGACCAATGCGGAGCTGTCCCCGTCCGCGAAGGACGCCATCAGCCACCGCGGCCAGGCCTTCCGCGCCCTGGCGAAGGTGTGCGCCGAGGTGCTGCCGAAGAACGTGTAACGCCGCCTGGATGAGCCCTTGATATCGATGGCTACCCTGGTTTCCCGATGACCAGGAGTGGCCATGCAGATCACGGAAGTCACCGACTTCGGGCTGCGTTCCGCCGTACTGACCCTGGCCCGCAGCGGATCACCCCTGAGGTTCGTTCTCTACCCGATGGTCCATGTAGGGCAGGCTGACTTCTACCGTCAGGTCGCCCGACGGCTACGGCAATGCGACCTCATCGTGGCCGAAGGCTATGACGGTCCGAGCAGCACCGGGCTGGCCTATGCGATCGCCATCCGGCTCACCCGTCAGCGCAGCGGCAGCCGGATCATCCACCAGGACATCAACTACCAGGAACTCGGAATCCCGGTCATCTGGCCCGAGAGGCTCTTCCGGAACACGGCGCGGCGGAACCGGATGCCGTGGTGGGGCTGGCTGGAGGTCGCCCTGCTCACGCCGATCCTGACGGTCATGATGGCGGTGGGCGTCCGGAAATGGGTGCTGCGGCGTGGTTACGAGGTCAGCGACGACAGCGATGTGCGGATCTTCCTCCGTTTTCTGCAGAAGCCCCTCGTCAACGACGTCGACCGGGACCTGCTGGCCGCGCTCTGCGAAATCCACGAGGCGCGGCACACCGAGCCGATCCAGGTCGCCGTCGTCTACGGCGCCGGCCACGTGCCAGCCGTGATCCAGGGCCTCTACGAGCGGTACCGCTACCGGGCGCGCAGCGGCGAGTGGCTGGACATCATTGATTTCTGACCCGCTCTTCAGATCAGGCCAGCGGGCCCACCTCACGTTCGATCGCGGCGCGTAGCTCCCGGCCAGCCACCAGGGTCCGGGCCGCCTCCATCGCCGGGGCGAGGAAGATGTCCGGCCCCGGCTCGCCGGCGAACTCGGCCACCGCCCCTATCGCGATCCGCCCCGCCGGTGAAGCGGTGAGCGGGGCGCGCAGCGCAAGCCCCTGAGCAGCGGCGAGCAACTCCACCGCCAGCACACTGGTCAGGTTCTCCAGCACCGTACGCAGCTTGCGGGCCGCCGCCCACCCCATCGAGACGTGGTCCTCCTGCATCCCGCTGGTCGGCAGCGAATCGACCGAGGCGGGGGAGGCGAGTCGCCGGTTCTCCGCCACGATCCCCGCTGCCGTGTACTGGGCGATCATCAACCCGGAGTTGACCCCGGGATCGGGGGAGAGGAACGCCGGCAGGTCCCGGGAACGGCAGACGTCGAGCAGCCGGTCCACCCGGCGCTCGGAGATCGCCCCGACCTCGGCTGCCGCGATGGCGAGGAAGTCGGCGGCGAAGCCGAGCGGCGCGCCGTGGAAGTTACCGGTCGACTCGACCCGACCGTCGGGGAGCACCACCGGGTTGTCGACCACCGAGAGGAGTTCCCGGGCCGCCACCGTGTCGGCGAAGGAGAGGGTGTCGCGGGCGGCCCCGGCGACCTGCGGCGCGCACCGCATCGAGTAGGCGTCCTGCACCGCGTGCGACAGGTCGTGCCGGTGCGAGTCCATGATGGCCGAGCGTTGCAGCAGCCGGAAAATGTTGGCCGCCGAGACAGCCTGCCCGGGATGCGGACGGATTTCGTGCAGTTCCGGCAGGAACGGCCGGTCCGAGCCGAACATCGCCTCGATGGCCAGCGCCGCGGTCACATCGGCCATGGTGAAGAGATGCGCCGCATCGTCGATGGCGAGCAGCAGCATCCCGAGCATCCCGTCGGTGCCGTTGATCAGCGCCAGGCCTTCCTTCGCCGCCAACCCGATCGGCGTCAACCCGGCCCGGCGCAACGCCTCACCGCCGTCGACCCGTTCACCGCCGGGGTCGAGCACCCACCCTTCGCCGAGCAGCACCAGCGCGCAGTGGGCCAGCGGCGCCAGGTCACCGGAGGCGCCGAGCGAGCCGTGCTCCGGCACCCACGGGGTGATGTCGTGGTTGAGGAGGTCGACCAGCGCCTGCGCGACGAGCGGGCGGACCCCGGAGCGGCCGTACGCCAGCGACCGGACCCGCAGCAGCATCATCGCCCGTACCACCTCGCGCGGCATCGGCGCGCCCACCCCGGCGGCATGCGAGCGAATCAGCGCATGCTGCAGTTCGGCGCGCCGCTCCGGCTCGATGAAGGTGTTCGCCAACGCCCCGAATCCGGTCGACACCCCGTAGACCGGGCGGCCGTCCTGCTCGATCTTCTCCACGATCTCCCGGCTGGCCGCCATCGCCTCCAGCGCGGCGGGATCGAGGGCGACGGCCGCGTCGCCGCGGGCGACGGCGAGCACGTCGGTGGGGGAGACCCCGGTGGGCAGAACGGTCACGGTGGGCCCGGTCATGGTCGACATTGCGGAACTCCGTTATGCAGGACTTCACTGATCAGCGGAACCCCCGGCCGGTAGGCCAGGTGCAGATACGACGGCGCGTCGAGAAGCACCAGGTCGGCGCGGGCCCCGGGGCGCAGCACCCCCACGTCGTCGCGGCGCAGCGCCCGCGCACCCCCGGCGGTCGCCGCCCACACCGCCTCCGCCGGGGTCATTCTCATCTCCCGTACCGCCAACGCGATGCAGAACGGCATCGACGAGGTGTACGACGAGCCGGGGTTGCAGTCGGTGGCCAACGCGACCGTGACCCCGGCGTCGAGCAGCCGACGGGCATCCGGGTACGGCGAGCGGGTGGAGAACTCCGCCCCGGGCAGCAGGGTGGCCACGGTGGTGGTGTGGCCACCGTCCGGGCACATGCAGTCGAACCGGGTCGAGGCCAACGCATCGATGTCGGCGTCGGAGAGGTGGGTGCAGTGGTCCACACTGGCTGCCCCGAGTTCGACGGCCAACTGCACCCCCGGCCCCGGGCCGAGCTGGTTGGCATGCACCCGGACACCCAGGCCGGCGGCCTGCCCGACGGTGAGGATCGCCCGGGTCTGGTCGGCGTCGAAGGCGCCCCGCTCGCAGAAGACGTCGATCCAGCGGGCGTGCGGCAGTGCGGCCTGCAGCATCGGGCCGCAGACCAGCCCAACGTACTCGTCGGGGCGGTCGGCGTACTCGGCCGGCACCACGTGGGCGCCGAGGAAGGTGGTCTCCTCGGTCAGTTCGCGGGCGATCCGCAGCGACCGGGCCTCGTCGGCGACGGAGAGCCCGTACCCGCTCTTGATCTCGATGGTGGTGCTGCCCTGCCGCAGCGCCTCGTCCCGCAGCCGTCGGGCGGTGGCGCGAAGCTCGTCATCCGAGGCGGCGCGGGTCGCGCCGACCGTGGTGCGGATACCGCCGCCGGTGTACGGCTCACCGGCCATCCGGGCAGCGAACTCGGCGGCCCGGTCGCCGGCGAAGACCAGATGCGCGTGACTGTCCACGAAACCGGGCAGCACGGCCCGCCCGTCGGCGTCGATCCGCTGATCGGCGGCGGGGGCATCGTCCGCCGACCCGATCCAGGCGATCTCGCCCTCCTCGACGACCAGCGCGGCGTCTCGGCGGATGCCCAGCGGGCCGTCGGTGCCGACCCCGGCCACGTTGGTGACCAGTTCCCCGATGTTGTCGACCAGGAGACTCATCGCCGGCTCCACTCCGTCACACGCCTCCGCCCCGCTCGAATTGGATCGTGCGGTCGCCTGACTGTTCACGTTGTCACCGCCCCGATCGAATCCCGCAGCGCGGCCGGTACGTCGACCGACAGGTGCCGCCCGTCGCGTACCACCGCCCGGCCGTCGACCAGCACGTCGGTGACGTCGGCGGCGGTCACGGCGAAGACCGCCCCGGCCGGGTCGACACCGGCCGTACGGACGCTGTCGAGCCGGACCGTGACCAGGTCCGCCCGCGCCCCGGCCGCGATCACCCCGGCATCCGGCCAGCCCAGCGCAGCGTGTCCGGCGGCGGTGGCGGCCGCCATCAGCTCGGCGGTGGAGAAATGCCCGCGCCGCTCGGTCCGCAGCCGTTCATGCAACTCCACCGCCCGGGCCTCCTCGAAGAGGTCGATCACCGCGTGGCTGTCACTGCCGAGGCTCAGCGGGCAGCCCGCGTCCACCAGCGCCCGCGCCGGCCCGATCCCGTCGGCCAGGTCCCGCTCTGTGGTGGGGCAGAAACATACCCCGGTCCCCGTCTCGCCCAGCAGGCCCCGGTCACCGTCGCTCAGGTGGGTGGCGTGCACCGCCGTCGTGCGGGGGCCGAGCGCGCCAGCGTCGGCCAGCAGCTCGGCCGGGCTCTTCCCGTGGTACGCCCGGCAGGTCTCGTTCTCGGCCCGCTGTTCGGAGAGGTGGACGTGGAGCGGGGCAGCATGTTGGTCAGCCCAGCGCACCACCTCGGGCAGCTGTTCGGCGGGGACCGCCCGTACCGAGTGGATCGCCGCACCCCGGCGGGCATGCGTGCCCTGCGGTCGGAACGCCTCTACCCGCTCCGCCCAGCGCTGCGCGTCCCCGTCGCCGAAACGGAGCTGGGCGCCGCGCAGCGGATCACCCTCCACCGAGGCGGTCAGGTAGCAGGTGTCCAGCAGGGTGATCCGGATACCGGCCTGGGCGGCGGCCTCGACCAGGGCGGCGCTCATCGCGTTCGGATCGGCGTAGCGCCGCCCGCCGGTGGCGTGGTGCAGGTAGTGGAACTCGCCGACGCAGGTGATGCCGGCCAGCGTCATCTCCGCGTACGTGGCGCGGGCCAACGCCAGGTAGCTTTCCGGGTCCAGCCGGGTGGCGAGGTCGTACATCCGCTCCCGCCAGGTCCAGAAGGTGCCCCGTTCGGCGTGGGTGCGGCCACGCAGCGCCCGGTGAAACGCGTGCGAGTGGGCGTTGGCCAGCCCGGGCAGGGTCAGCCCCGGCAGCCGCACGGCATCGGCGGGCACCTCACTGACGCCAGGGGTGATGGCCGCGAACCGCCCGTCGTCCACCTCGATCAGGACGTCGGCGGCAGGCTCGGCTGTGCCAGGCAGCCACGCGTACTCAGCGTGCCAACGCCTCAACGGCATGCCAGCTCCTCCAGCACGGCGGCGAGGGCGATGATGCCGGCCACGCAGTCTTCGTCGGATGCCGCCTCGGAGGGGGCGTGCGACACCCCGGTGGGGTTGCGGACGAAGAGCATCGCGGTGGGCAGATGCGCGGAGAGCACCCCGGCGTCATGCCCGGCACCGGTCGGCAGCACCGGGGCGTCCAGCAGTGCCCGCAGCCGCTCGGCGAGCCCGGAGTGGAAGGAGACCAGCGGGGTGACCGACTCCTCGGTCAGGGTCACCGTCGTGCCGTCCCGCGCGGCCCGCACCGAAGCCTTGCCGAACACCGCTTCGACCAGGCCGTTCAGCGTGGCCTCTTCCGCCGCTCGGGCATCCAACCAGCCCCGCACCCGGGACGGGATGGCGTTGGTGGCGTTCGGCTCCACCTCGACCCGGCCGACCGTGGCGTGCGCCCCACGCAGCCGCGCCTCCTTGTTGGCGGCCAGCACGGTGAAGGCGTACGTCAGCATCGGATCGCATCGGTCCGCCATCCGGGTCGTGCCGGCGTGGTTGCCCTCGCCCTCGAAGTCGAGGCGCCAGCGGCCGTGCGGCCAGATCGCGCTCGCCACGCCGACCGCCGCCCCCTGGTCGACCAGCGCGCGGCCCTGCTCGATGTGCAGCTCCACAAAGGCCCCGAAGCGGCGCAGCAGCTCCGGCCGCGCCCCGGCCGGGCGGGCCCCCATCGCCTCGGCCAGCGTCACCCCGTCCCGGTCGACGAGGGCTGCCGCCCGTTCCGGGTCGAGCGCCCCGGTCAGCAGCCGTGAGCCGAGGCACGGCACCCCGAAGCGCGCCCCCTCCTCCTCGGCGAAGGCGGCGACCGCCAGCGGACGGCGGGGGGTGGCACCGCGGGCCCGCAGCACGTCGACGGCGAGGAACGCGCTGACGATGCCGAGGGGGCCGTCGTAGGCGCCGCCGTGCGGCACCGAGTCGAAGTGGCTGCCGGCCAGGACAGCCTCCCCGGCGTCCGGCTCCCCCCACCAGGCGAAGAGGTTCCCGTTGCCGTCCTCCTCCACCGGCAGGCCACGCTGCGCCGCCTGGTCCCGGAACCACTGCCGGCAGGTCAGCTCGGCCGGGGTCCAGGTGTAGCGCAGGTAGCCGGCCGACACCGGGTCACGCCCCACCGGCGCCAACTCGTCCCACAGCCGCCGAAATTCGTTGACAAGGGACCCTTCTTCTGCAGAAAGCGATACCACGGCCCCTCCTTACTGCTTCGCCATCGGGACGGTGATGTCGTGCGCGTGGGCCACCTCGACGGCCCGGTCGTAGCCGGCATCCACGTGCCGGATCACACCCATGCCGGGATCGTTGGTGAGCACCCGTTCGATCTTCTTCCCGGCCAGCGCGCTACCGTCGGCCACGCAGACCTGGCCGGCGTGCAGCGACCGCCCGATACCCACCCCGCCGCCGTGGTGGATCGACACCCACGACGCCCCGGAAGCGGTGTTGACCAGCGCGTTGAGCAGCGGCCAGTCGGCGATCGCGTCGGAGCCGTCCCGCATCGCCTCAGTCTCCCGGTACGGGCTGGCCACGCTGCCGCAGTCCAGATGGTCGCGGCCGATCACCACCGGCGCGGAGAGCTCACCGGAGGCAACCATCTCGTTGAACCGCACCCCGGCCCGGTCCCGTTCGCCGTAGCCGAGCCAGCAGATCCGGGCCGGCAGCCCCTGGAACGCGACCCGCTCCCCGGCCAGCCGAATCCACCGGGCCAACGACTCGTTCTCCGGAAACAACTCCAGCACGGCCCGGTCCGTGGCCGCGATGTCGGCCGGATCGCCCGACAGCGCCGCCCACCGGAACGGCCCCTTCCCCTCACAGAAGAGCGGCCGAATGTACGCCGGCACAAACCCCGGAAAGTCGAACGCCCGGTCGTACCCGCCGAGTTTCGCCTCGCCGCGGATTGAGTTTCCGTAGTCGAAGACCTCAGCGCCAGCGTCGAGGAAACCGACCATCGCCTCGACCTGTTGGGTCATCGACGCCCGCGCCCGCTCCGTGTACTCCTCCGGTTTGGCCGCCGCATAGTCGGCGGCGTCGGCGAGATCCACCCCCTCCGGCAGGTATGAGAGCGGGTCGTGGGCGCTCGTCTGGTCGGTGACGATGTCGATCTCGACGCCGCGGCGCAGCAGCTCGGGGAAGACCGCCGCCGCATTGCCGACCACCCCCACCGAGAGTGCCCGGCGCTCCCGCTTGGCGGCCATCGCCGCCGCCACCGCCGCGTCCAGCGAGTCGGCCACAGTGTCCAGATACCGGGTCTGCACCCTGCGGGCCAGCCGCTCGGCGTCCACGTCGACGATCAGGCAGACCCCGCCGTTCATGGTGACCGCCAGCGGCTGCGCCCCGCCCATCCCCCCGCAGCCGCCCGTCAACGTCAGGGTGCCGGCCAGGGAGCCGCCGAACCGTTTGGCAGCCACGGCGGCGAAGGTCTCGTAGGTGCCCTGCAGGATGCCCTGGGTGCCGATGTAGATCCAGGAGCCGGCCGTCATCTGCCCGTACATGGTCAGGCCGAGCTGCTCCAGCCGGCGGAACTCCGGCCAGGTCGACCAGTCACCGACCAGGTTGGAGTTGGCCAGCAGCACCCGCGGCGCCCATTCGTGGGTGCGCATCACCCCGACCGGCCGACCGGACTGCACCAGCAGCGTCTCGTCGTCGTCGAGCTCCCGCAGGCTGCGCACCAGCGCATGGAAGGACGGCCAGTCCCGGGCGGCTTTGCCGGTGCCGCCGTAGACGACGAGCTCCTCCGGACGCTCGGCGACCTCCGGATCGAGGTTGTTCATCAGCATGCGGAGGGCGGCCTCCTGTGGCCAACCTTTCGCGGACCGGGTCGTGCCGCGGGCGGCGCGGACGGATTCGGGCATCGGGCTCTCCTTCCCGGCGCGGCGGCCGGCTGCTGGACTATCCGACGAAGAGGTGGCGGCGGGCTGCGGACTGTTCGAACTCCTCCAGCCGCTGTTGGGTGTCGGCCGGCGCCGCATCACAGATGGCCTGCAGCAGCACCATCGACAGCGCCATCGGGGCGGCGTGCAGGTCGAAGACGAGTTGGGCGCCGACCGCCGCGGGGAGGGTGACGTCGGCGTATTCGGCGGCGGGGCTGACCGGCGAGTCGGTGATCACCACCACCGACAGCCCCGCCTCACGCGCCTGGACAAGGGCGTCGAGGCATTCCCGG
>DASULK010000211.1:0-5628 GCA_036278255.1 Micromonospora sp. | reverse complement strand
GATAGGCGAGCGCCTCCTCCCCGTCGGAGACGACGCTGAGGCGGTTCGGCAGCCGGTGCTCCTGGAACGCTTCCTGCGTCATCAGCACGTCCCCGGGATCGTCCTCGACGAGCAGCACCTCGATCGGCGTCTTGTCGTCGGTTGCGACCGTCATCCCACCGTCTCCTTCATGCCAGGTATCTCCGCCACTCAGCCCGGCGCCTCATCGGAGGGTGTCGGGCTCGGCGCTGGTGTCCCCGCCTTGTTGTTTGGTGTCGCCACCGCCGGGGCCGCATCAGCCGACGCCTCACCGTAGATGGTCAGGTCCGGCTCCGAGCCCAGCGACGCGTTCGCTGCCGCGTACTCGTCAGCCACCGGCAGAGTGAAGCGGATCGTCGTACCACCGTCACCATCGGACGGGTCGACCCAGATCCGCCCGCCGTGGTATTCGACGACCTTCTTGGCGATCGCCAGGCCGATACCGGTGCCCGGATAGGCGTCCCGGCCGTGCAGCCGTTGGAAAATCGCAAAGATCTTCTCGGCGAACTCCGCCTCGATGCCGATGCCGTTGTCCTGGCAGGTGATCTCCCATTCGCCGTCGGCGCGGCGGACCGAGAGGTGCACTCGGGGCGGCGCCCCCGGTTTCCGGAACTTGAGTGAATTGCCGACCAGGTTGGCGAGGAGGGTGGTCAGCAGGGTTTCGTCCCCCTGGACATGCGGAAGACGGGACCAGGTGAGCCGCCCGGCGGTGTACCGACGCGCCGAGGCGGTCTGCTCCGTCACCTCGACCATGACCGCGTTGAGGTCGACCTCGACGAAGCCGGCGGCCAGTCGCCCGATCCGCGAGAAGGCCAGCAGGTCGTTGATGAGGCGCTGCATCCGCTGGGCGCCGTCAACCGCGAAGCCGATGTACTGGTCCGCACGCTCGTCCAACTGCCCGGCGTAGCGGCGTTGCAGCAGTTGGCAGAAGCTGGCGACCTTCCGCAGCGGCTCCTGCAGGTCATGCGACGCCACGTAGGCGAACTGCTCCAGGTCACGGTTGGAGCGCACCAACTCCTCGGTCTGCTGCTGCAGTTGGCTGTTGACCCATTCGATGCGTTCCCGTGCCTGGCGTACCTCTTCCAGGTCGGAGAGGATTTTGCGGCGCATGGCGTCAACGTCGTATCGGAGCTGGGCCAGTTCGCGCGGTCCGCGCGCATCGAGAGCTCGGTGATAGTCCCCCCGGGCGACGTCGCGTACCTGGTGGGCGAGGACGGCCAACGGGCCGACGACCAGCCGGTTGAGGGAGAGCAGCAGCGCCGCGCCGCCCAGCGCGACCACGGAGGCGGCAGCAACAAGCAACAGCACGAGGGTATTGCCGGTTGATCGCGCATCGAAAGCGGCCCGCTCCCGCAAATCGAGGATCGACGCCTGCAGCTGGTCCACCGAGGTGCGCAGCGCCTCGAAACGCTCCCGGGCCTCCGGGTTGAGCAGGTCCTGCGCGGCGGCGGGGTCGGTGGCGACCTGCTCGATGACGGGTACGGCCACCCGCTGGCGCCACTGCGCCGCCTGGTCGCGTACGGCGTGCAGTTGCTGCCGGATGAGGGGACGGCGGTCCAGCAGGGCGTCCATCTTGTCGATGAGTTCCTGCTCCTGTTTGACCCCTTTCTCGTACGGTGCCAGGTCCTCCGATTGGCCGCTGTTGGCGTACCCGCGGATGCCGGCTTCCTGGTTGACTAATGCAGCAAGTAGCGCCTCGGCGTCAGTGCGTAGCGGCTCGGTCTCCGTCAGGAGGGTGTCGATGTGGGCGCGGTTCTGTGCGGCCACCGCAGCCGCCCCGGTGGCCAGGAAGACCAGTACGCCGCCGACCACCACGCAGAGGGCGGTGACCCGCTGACGCAGTGGGCGTGACTGCGTCGGCATCAGCGCCCCCCTCCCTGGCTGATCAGCAGCATGGCCACGTCGTCGGCGAGGGGGCCGCCGTTGAGGTCCTCCGCCTGACTGACCAGCCAGTCGGGCAACTGCGGCAGCGCCACCTGCCGGGCCTGGGGGTCGTCCACCAGGTCGCGGAGCCCCGGTACATCGAGCCGCTCGTCGCCCTGCCCCGTCCGCCCCTCGATCAGCCCGTCGGTGTACATCAGCAGGGACCAGTCGTCGGTCTCCAATACCAGTTCGAAGGAGCGGGGCGGCCGCGGCTGCACCCCGAGCAGCAGCCCCGTGGAGCCGGGCACTTCGGTGACGGTGCCGCCGGCGAGCAGCAGCGGCGGCGGATGGCCGGCCAGGCAGACCGTGGCACGGTTATGTGCCAGGTCGAGCCGGATGGTTGCCACGCTGGCGAAGGTTTCCGGCCGGGGGCGTTCGCTCATCAGCACCTGCTCGACGGCGGGCAGGACCGCGTCGTCGGGCACGCCGGCGAGGACCAGGGCCCGCCAGGCGACCCGTAGCTCCACGCCGAGCGCCGCCTCGTCGGCCCCGTGCCCGCACACATCCCCGACGATCAGGTCGAGCCGGTCCGGCGCGGTCTGCACCACGTCGTAGAAGTCGCCGCCGATGACGGCCGCATGCCGGCCCGGCCGGTAGAGGGTGTGGATCTGGACCTGGTCGGTCTCCACCAACGGCTGTGGTAGCAGCCCACGCTCCAGCCGGGCGGACTCCTCCTGGCGCAGCTCCGCCTCGCGGAGTCGGCGGGCGTTCTCGTCCGCCCGTTTACGCTCGACCGCGTATCTGACGGCCCGGGTCAGCAGCACCCCGTCGACCTGGCCTTTGACCAGGTAGTCCTGTGCCCCCTGGGCCACCGCCTCGACACCGAGGTGCTCATTCTGATATCCGGTGAGGACACAGACGGCGGCCCCGTCCGCCATGGCCAGCACCTGCCGGAGCCCGTCGAGCCCCTGCGCGTCCGGTAGCCCGAGGTCCAGCAGTACGCAGTCGACACCGGCGACCTGGTGGCGGGCCTCGGCGAGGCTGGCGGCGACCCGCAGATCGATTGCCGCGCCCGCTTCGGAGAGGTACTCCTCGACGAGGAAGGCGTCTCCTTCATCATCTTCGATCAGCAGGGTGCGGAGCCGCCTGTCACGTCGGGTGTGGGGTTCGGCGCTGCCCTGCGCTGCCACTTGCGGAGGCACGACGAAAGGGCCGGTCATGCCGGCGCTCCACGCCGGTCGCTCAACGCGTTTCCCGGCTGATCGAGACTGATCTCGGGCTCCTTCGTCGCTGACTTGCCGATCATGCACCAGATGTACCCAACAGACAACAGAGGCAATACAGTCCGGCCTGATTGGTGATGCCGAAGGGGATACGGGCCGGCCGGAAGGAGCCCGCGAATGGGCGTACCAGTGGAGACATCGACGGGCGCCGCACTGGCGCCGGTCCGGCCCGCCCTCCGGGCGCTGGCCCGACCTGGCCGTCGGGGCTGGGTGGCGCTCGCTGCGCTGCCCGTACTGGACCTACTCTTCCCGGACGCCGACGGGGAGCGGAAACCGGCTAACCATCGGCTCGGCGCGGTGCCGGCGCTCGCGGCCGGGCTCGTCGCCGCACTCTGCACCGGGGCCGGTGTCGCTGTGGGCAATGGATGCCAGCGACGGCCTCGACGGGCTGCCCGGCTTCCACCCCCGCCCACCCGGCGTCGGCATCGCCGGCTCGCACAGCTCCGAGCTGCTCGCCGTCGCCCGCACCTACGAGCTGTAGCAACGGCCCCTATCGGTTTGCCGTCTATGGACCGGGGTCGACCCGGGGCGTCTCAGCTTTGCCGCATGGTGCTTTACCTGCATGCGCATGCAGGTATCTAACCAGGGTGCCGCGCCCGTCGATGGTTTCAGTTCGGCCTGGTCGCAAATCGCGGCGGTCATCCCTTAGCGATCCCGACGAGAGCGACCGCAGAGCCAAACCAGACCTGTATATCTGTACGTACATGCAGCGAGTCTCAATGAGAGGAGTGCGATCGATGAGCACGACGGTTGAGGTGTTCGTGGACTACGTGTGCCCGTACTGCCTGCTGGTGGAGGACGCGGTTGCGGAGCTGGAGCGCGAACGCGACGTGGAAATCGAGATTCGGCCATTCGAGTTGCGGCCCGATCCGGTCCCGACGCTCAGGCCAGAGGATGACTATCTGCCGCGGGTGTGGAACGGATCGGTCTACCCCATGGCGCGGCGGCTGGGCGTGGACATCGTTCTGCCCTCGGTTTCGCCGCAGCCGCGTACCGCCAAGGCGTTCATGGTTCTGCAACTGGCGAAGGAGCGCGGCGTCGCGCAGGAGTATTCGTCGGCGATGTTCCGTGCGTTCTTTCAGCAGGACCGCAACATCGGCGAGGACGAGGTGATCGTCGAGGTCGCAACCTCGGTCGGTCTTGACCGGTCCGAGGTGGAACGGGCGCTGGCAAGCGAGGAGCGACGTTCCCGCCAGCTCGCCGATCAGCAGTACGCGGTCGAATCCGTGGGGGTGAGTGCCGTTCCCAGCTTCCGCGTAGCCGGCCGCCTCTACTCCGGGGTGCTGGACGCGGACCAGCTGAAGCAGGCCGTCGATGACGCGGCCGAGCGGGAGCGGCGGGCATGAGCTGGACCGATACCGAATTGGTCCGGCTCATGGAGGACGCGGTGGAGTTCAGCATCCGGCATGTCGAGGCCGGCGGCCTACCGTTCGTTGGCGTACTCATCGGCGATAACGGCTACATCTCCAGCCCAGGCGTCAACCTCGTGCATGAAACGAGAGATCCGACCGCGCATGCCGAGATCGTCGCCATGCGGGCCGCTCTGCGCAACCGTGGAGGCAGCGGCTTGCCGGGCACCTGGCTGCTGGCGACAGGCGAACCGTGCGGCCTGTGCTACCGCTTCGCCATCGACCACCGCGTCGAGCGGGTCTACGTCGCCGTCGACAGCAATACCGTCGCAGAACAGGGCTTCGACTACCGCGACAGCTACCCCGCGTTCGGGATCAACCGTTCGGACCTGGCCGACATTGTGCACCGGCTTCCCGTCCCGCGGGGGCTGGAGCCGTTCGAACGCTTCCTCCACCTCAGACGGGACGGCGCATATATGGCGGCTGACTCACCAGCGGATACAGAAGGAACACCATGAGCTGGCTCTATCCCGGCGTTGACGAGTGAGGCCTGGCCCGTTATGCCCGAACCCACTGGTCGACCAGGGACACCACGGCTGCCTGCTGGGACTGAATGGTTTCTAGGTCGGGGAAGGTCACCCGGTCCTCGCCGTCATAGCGGAAGCTCGGGGCGTTCCACTTCACGTGCTCCGAAACGCCTGGGTCCGATGCCAGGATTCGCCGACCTCAACTGCTCGACACCCGCCTTCAGCGGATGGTCAAGGGTTGCCATGTAGTCGTCGGCGTCGCCAGACTTGTTCGGCATCGGCCACTTCCTAACCACGGCGTCCTGGGGAACACGAGGCGGCCAGTCTGACAGCTACGACTGACTTTCGGCGGCTTGCCCGCTGCTGAGAAGGGGGCGACCATGGCGAAGCTCATCTACGCGATGATCACGTCACTCGACGGCTACGTCGCCGACGAGGACGGCAACTTTGATTGGGGTATGCCGGACGAGGAGGTGCACACGTTCGTCAACGACCTCATGCGCTCGGTGGGCATCTACCTGCATGGACGGCGGATGTACGAGACGATGGCCTACTGGGAAACAGCGCACAGCCTGCCTGGCCAACCGG
>DASULK010000210.1:0-8187 GCA_036278255.1 Micromonospora sp. | reverse complement strand
GCCGTCAGGTTCGACGCCATCGAGTTCACGTTGTCGGTCAGATCCCGCCACGTACCGGAGACCCCCTTGACCTGGGCCTGACCACCCAACTTGCCCTCGGTCCCCACCTCCCGGGCCACCCGGGTCACCTCATCGGCAAACGACGACAACTGGTCAACCATCGTGTTGACCGTGTTCTTCAACTCCAGAATCTCGCCCTGCGCGTCAACGGTGATCTTCTGCGACAGGTCACCGCGGGCCACCGCCGTCGACACCTGGGAGATGTTCCGTACCTGTGAGGTGAGGTTGCCGGCGAGCCGGTTGACGTTCTCCGTCAGATCCCGCCAGGTGCCGGAGAGTCCGCGCACCTGTGCCTGGCCGCCCAGCTTGCCCTCGATGCCCACCTCCCGGGCCACCCGCGTCACCTCGTCCGCGAACGACGACAACTGGTCAACCATCGTGTTGACCGTGTTCTTCAACTCCAGAATCTCGCCCTGTGCAGCAACGGTGATCTTCTGCGACAGGTCACCGCCCGCCACCGCCGTCGACACCTGCGCGATGTTGCGCACCTGCGCCGTCAGGTTCGACGCCATCGAGTTGACGCTGTCGGTGAGGTCCTTCCAGGTACCGGCGACGTTCGGCACCTCGGCCTGGCCGCCCAACTTGCCCTCCGTACCCACCTCCCGGGCCACCCGCGTCACCTGCTCGGCGAAGATGCGCAGGGTGTCGGTGAGCGAGTTGAAGGTGTGGGCGAGTTCGGCGACCTCACCCCGAGCCGACACGGTGATCTTCTGCGACAGGTCCCCCTTGGCGACCTCCGTCGCCACTCGGGAGATCGACCGCACCTGGACGGTGAGGTTCGAGGCCATGGTGTTGACCGAGTCGGTGAGGTCCTTCCAGGTGCCGGTGGCGCCGGAGACGGCCGCCTGGCCGCCCAGCTTGCCCTCGACGCCCACCTCCCGGGCCACCCGCGTCACCTCATCGGCGAACGACGACAACTGGTCGACCATGCGGTTGACGGTGCGACCGATGCGCAGATATTCACCACGCAGCGGCCGGCCATCGATCTTGAGGTCCATGTGCTGGGAGAGATCTCCGCCGGCGACCGCCTCGATCACCCGGGAGATCTCGGTGGCGGGGCACCCCAGGTCGTCGATCAGCGAGTTGATCGCCCGCTGGCTCTCCGCCCAGGCCCCGTCGAGCCCCTCCTCGTCGAGGCGCTCGGTGAGTCGGCCGTCACGCCCCACCGTCCCGCTGATCCGGCGGATGTCGAGATTCTGCCGCTCCTGCAGCGCCACCACGTCGTTGAAGGCGTCGGCGACCTCTGCCGAGATGCCGGCGCGGCGTGGCAGCCGTACCTTAAGATCGCCTTGGCGGACGCGCCGCAACGCTTCGGCCAGCTCGCGGAGCAGGGCGGCCTCGTCGGAGTCGGACGGAGCCGGTTTCACCGTCGTCATCATCCCTCGCTCAGTTCGGGGTACGTCGCTGACGTCTCGGACCACCCATCATTGCCTCTTCCTGACGCCAGGTGCGAGCCCCGGTCGCCGGGTCGTGACAGCGGCGGCTTGGAACATTCGGGCCGATCGGTGGAGGATGCAGAGATGACTGCGGAGGTCGGACGGCCGTTCCGGGACGGCCGGGACGAGCACGTTCGGCGGGCTCGGCTGCCCGCCGACCGACGCACGCCCTCCGCGGCCCGGGCGATCGTGCGAGCCGTCCTCGCCGAGGCCGATCTTGAAGAACTGCTCAACGAAGCTCTCCTGCTGACCACCGAATTGGCGACCAACGCGGTGATGCACGCCCGCACCGAACTGGACGTCGAGGTCGTCGCCGACCCGGGCGGACTTTTTGTGCTGGTCACCGACTTTGCGCCCGGCCCGTTGGAGAACCTCACCATCAGCCCGGTCACCCGGCAGACGGATATCGGTCAGGTCTCGGAACGGGGCCGCGGTCTGCTCCTCGTCGACCATTTCGCCACCCGGTGGGGCACCACCCGGCTGCCCGGCGGCAAGGGCGTGTGGTTCCGGATCGACCGCAAGGAGGCGGAGTCGGTCCACGACCCCGCCCCGGAACCGGACGGGACGAGCCGGAACGCCGCCGCGACGACCACCACCACCGAGCCCGATACCGCCCCGACCCCCGGTGCGATCGCCGCGCTCATGCAGGCCACCCCGGACCCGCATACCGAAGATCCCCTGCCCGCCTTCGCCGCCGACCTGCTCGCCCGGGTCGCCGAACTGATCGGGGCGGACAGTGGCGCCGTCCGGTTGGACCGGGGCGACGGTGCCGGATGGCAGCAGTTGGCCCGCTACGGGCGGCAACCGATGCCCGAACCCGACCAGCTGCAGCTGCCACTGGCCGTCAACCGGCCGTACAGAGGCGAACTGAAACTCGACACCGTCTCATCGGGCTATGCCGAACCACTGGCGGCCCTGGCAGCCGAACGACTCTCCCTGCACCTGGAGAACGACCGGCTCCGCCGCACCGACATACGGCGGCAGGCCTGGCTCGCCTTCCTCGCCGAAGCCAGTGAACTGCTCGCCCAGTCCCTCGACGTCGCACTGACGATGGCGCTGATTCCACAACTCGTCGTGCCCCGACTCGGCGGTTGGTGTGCGGTGCACACCATCGACGAGTGGGGCGAGTTGCGGCTGGCCGCCGCCACGCACGCCGACGAGTCGCGGCTCCCGCAGCTGTATGACGTCCTCGGAAGGACCGGCCCGGATTCCATCCAGGCGCGGCTGCGGGAGGCCTCGCGGAACGGTACGCAGGTGGCGATCGGCGCACCTCCGATGGACGGGGTCGCGGTGCCGCTCATCGCACGCGGACAGCGACTGGGCGTTCTGGCGGTCGGCCGGCCCCTGCAGCAGCGCCACGGCTCCGACGAGGTCGCCGTGCTGGAGGACATCGCCCGACGTTCCGCGCTCGCGATCGAGAACGCGCGCATCCACGATGAACGCCGACGGGTCGCGCAGACGCTGCAGCAGTCGCTGCTGCCGCCGGTGCTGCCGGTGGTTGACGGCATCGGATTCGCCGCCGAATACGTTCCAGCCGGCCATGACGTCGACGTCGGCGGTGATTTCTACGACGTGCTGCCGCTGCCGGACGGCCGGTGGCTGGCGGTCATCGGCGACGTCTCGGGCAAGGGTGTGCAGGCCGCCGCGGTGACCGGGCTGGTCCGCGACATACTCCGGGTGCTCGTCGGCGACGGCCGGAACCTCCCGATGGCGCTCGCCCGACTGAACCGCGCCCTGCTGGAACGGGGCGGGGGGCGCTACTGCACCCTGGCACTGGCGGCCGTCGGGTGGCGAGACGACCGGCACCTTGAGGTTTCGCTCCACCTGGCTGGCCACGACCGGCCGGTCCTGCTCCGCTCCGACGGTCCCGCTTCCTACGTCGGTAGCGGCGGAACGGCGCTCGGCCTGCTCGATTCGATCTCGTCGCCGGTCACGCACACGCTGCTCGGGCCCGGTGACGCGCTGGTGTTCTACACCGACGGGGTGACCGAGCGTCGGCGGGGCCGGGAATTGTTCGGCAGTGCACGGCTGCGCGACGCCGCGGCCCCGCTGGCGGGCTATTCGGCGGAGGTGGTGGCGGCCCGACTGCGGGCGGCGGCGATCAACTTCTCGGTGGAGCCGCCGCGGGACGACATCGCCATCATGGTCATCCGCAACGACACCGCCGGCTGAGGCAACCAGCTTCCGCGGGCCAGCGCTGGCCCGGTGAACCCGGTACGAGGGCCGGTAATGTGGCCGGCGTGACGACCGAGACGACTGCCAACGCTGCCACGCCTCCCTCCGCCAACCGCGTCCCGCTGGAACGCACCCACCATGGCGACACCGTCATCGACGAGTACGCCTGGCTCGCCGTGAAGGACGCCCCGGAGACGATCGCGTACCTGAAGGCGGAGAACGACTACACCGCCGTAGCGACCGCCCACCTGGCGCAGCTCCGCGACACCCTCTTCGACGAGACGAAGCGGCGCACCCAGGAGACCGACCTGTCGGTACCGACACGCAAGGGCGGCTACTGGTACTACACCCGCACCGTCGAAGGCCAGCAGTACGGCATCCACTGCCGCCGTGCGGTCCGTCCCGGCGAGACCGAGCCGCCGACTCCGGCAGACGGCGCTCCATTGGAGGGCGAGGAGATCCTGCTAGACGGGAACGTGCTCGCCGAGGGGCACGACTTCTTCGCGCTCGGCACGCTGGACGTGAGCCCCGACGGCCGGTGGCTGGCCTACTCCACCGACTACGACGGAGCCGAACGCTTCACGCTGCGGGTCAAGGATCTGCAGACCGGCGAGGTGCTGGTCGACGAGGTGCCGGAGGTCTTCTACGGCTCGGCCTGGTCGGCGGAGGGTTCGACGCTCTTCTACCTGACCGTTGACGAGTCGTGGCGGCCGCACCGGGTCTGGCGGCACACGGTGGGTACACCCTCCACGGAGGACGTGGTCGTCTACGAGGAGAGCGACGAACGTTTCTGGATCGGTGTCGGGCTGACCCGGTCGGAGAAGTTTGTCGTCATCGACTCCCATAGCAAGGTCACGAGTGAGGTGCGGGTGATCCCGGCGGCCGACCCGACGGCGGAGCCGACGGTCATCGCGCCCCGGCGGCAGGGCGTCGAGTACACGATCGATCATCAGGGCGACCGGTTTTTGATCCTGCACAACGACGGCGCCGAGGATTTCGCCCTGGCCTACACCCCGG
This sequence comes from Micromonospora sp., assembly GCA_036278255.1. Classification (GTDB taxonomy): domain Bacteria; phylum Actinomycetota; class Actinomycetes; order Mycobacteriales; family Micromonosporaceae; genus DASULK01. Next base: position 3,499 of record DASULK010000210.1, on the reverse strand, counting down.
CCGATGCGCCGGGCGACTGGATCCCGCTGATCGAGCACTCCCCCGGCACCCGGCTGGAGTGCGTCGACGCGTTCGCCCACCACGTCGTCGTCTCGCTACGCGCCGAGGGGTTGACGGGCGTGCGGGTGCTGAGCGCGGAGAGCACCGGCTCGTACGACATCGAGTTCCCCGAACCGATCTACGCGGTGGGCCTGGACGACAATCCGGAATACGACACCGACTCCGTCCGGCTGCGCTACACCTCGCTGGTCACCCCGAATTCGATTTACGACTACAACCTGACGACCCGGGAGATGGTGCTACGCAAGCGCACCCCGGTGCTCGGGGACTTCGACCCTGAGGCGTACGTGCAGTACCGGGACTGGGCGGTGGCCGAGGACGGCACCCGGGTGCCGATCTCGCTGGTCAGCCGGGTGGGTACCCCCCGCGACGGCTCGGCCCCCTGCGTGCTCTACGGCTACGGCTCGTACGAGATCTCGACCGACCCCCGGTTCTCCATCCCGCGGCTGTCGCTGCTGGACCGCGGGGTGGTCTTCGCGATCGCGCACATCCGGGGCGGTGGCGAGGGGGGCCGCCGGTGGTACGAGGATGGCAAGCTGCTGGCGAAGAAGAACACCTTCACCGACTTCGTCGCCTGTGCGCGGCACCTGGTCCGGGCCGGCTGGACCTCGGCCGACCGGCTGGTGGCGCGCGGTGGTTCGGCCGGCGGTCTGCTGATGGGAGCGGTCGCCAATCTCGCTCCGGATGCGTTTGCAGGGATCGTCGCCCAGGTGCCGTTCGTCGACCCGCTCAACTCGATCCTCGACCCGTCGCTGCCGTTGACTGTCACCGAGTGGGAGGAGTGGGGCAATCCGCTGGCCGACCCGGAGGTGTACGCCTACATGAAGTCGTATGCGCCGTACGAGAATGTGTCGGCGGTGGAGTATCCGGCGATTCTCGCGGTGACCGGCATCAACGACACGCGGGTGCTCTACCACGAGCCGGCGAAGTGGATCGCCCGGCTGCGGGCGGTGGCGCCGGGGGGCGACTATCTGCTCAAGACGGAGATGGAGGCGGGTCACGGCGGCCCGAGCGGCCGTTATGACGCCTGGCGGGAGGAGGCGTTCGTCTCCGCCTGGATTCTCGACCGCCTCCACCTCGCCTGAGGCCACGCCGGGCTCCCAGCCCGCGCCATCCCTCCTGTGGCAACAAGCCGGAAAGCCCGATCTTGGGTGGGATGAATAGTGCGAAAGCCTAGGATCGGTCAGAGTCCGCGTGATTCGGGGGAACGCGAATATGACCACGTCCGACCCAGCCGAGAACGGCTCCCAGCAGCCCCGTGATCAGCCGGGGCAGCCACCGGAGGAGGAGAGCGGGTCCGTCCATCCCTCCGGCATCCCGGCAGCGGAAGCGGTGCCGTGGGCCGCCGCCGGCAAGATGACGCCCTGGGCACCGCCTGGGGGCGCCGAGCAGTGGAGACCACCGGGGGACACCGAACCCTGGCCGAACCCCGACCAGGCCGAGCAGTGGCCGCCCACCGAGGACCCGGAAGTGTGGGCTTCAGCGGTCGACCCGGCCCCGCCCGCACCCACGTCGTCACCGCTGGGGAGCAGCCGGAGCTGGGTCGATAACCCCTTCGCTCCCCCCACCCCGACGGCACCGACGCTCGGAACTCCACCGGCGGCCGCTGAGCCGGGTGCGGTACCCCCCTGGTCCACGCCGCAGACTCCGGTTAGCGCCCCCTGGTTCTCCGCCAACATCCCGCCGCCGGCTTATCCGCAGCCACCGCCAGCCGAACGGCTGCCCCCCGTGGTCGCCGGCTCACACCAACCGGCCACCCCGCCCCCGCCCACCGGCAGCTCGCCCCCGCCGCCTGGATCGCCCCCGCCACCACCGTCCGGTCCGCCTCCCGGGGGCCCACACCTACCCCCGCCGCCGGGCGGACCGGTACCGCCGTACCCGCCGGGACCGCCGCTACCGCCGCCGAAGCGCGACAACCGGCTTGCGATCATCCTCGGCGTCATCGGCGTGCTGCTGCTCTGCTGTTGCGCCGGGGCGGCAGCGCTTCTGCTGGCCTTCGGCGGCGACATCGCTGACGGGATTCGCGACCGGGGCCGGCAGATGATCGAGCTGTCGCTCAACGGTGCGGGTCTCATCAATTAGCTGACCCGCAGTTCCTCCAGCGCGGTGCTGCTGTGTAGAAAGAGCAAGCCGATCCCGACCGTTACGAGCACCGCCGCCAGCGCGCCCGCCCCGAACAAAGCAAGATCATCAAACGGTACGGGGAAGGCCCGGGTCACCGCCGGGATCTCGACCAGCCGGGTGTACTGCTCTCGGGTCGCTGGATTGTCGCAGAGTTCCGGACCCGCCTCGCAGGTCTCAAAAACAGTGCCGCTGGACCTCACTTCGTCCCCGAGTAGACCGCGGGCAAGCAGCACGCCGACGGTAAGCGCCAGCAGGATCGCCGGGACGGCCGGAGCCAGCGACTGCCACAGCACGGCGCGCCCCAGCACCGGGCGCGGCACCCCGGTCGCGACCAGCGCCGCGTAGGCCCGGCGTCGCGAGACAATGCCTTCGGCGAGGGTGACCAGCAGTCCACCGGTGGCGATGACCAGCGCCACGACCACCGCCGCGTCGACCAGATCCATCGACCGTAGATAGAAGTCGTTCACCGAATATCCGTGGTGCTCCTCGCCCATCGCGACCGCGGTAAGTCGCTGATGCGCCTGCTCAGTCTCTGCCTGCGCGACGAACCAGGAGCGGAAGCCGGCCGCCCCGGCGCCGAAGAGCACGCAGGCGAGCAGCGCGGCGAAGGTGCGGCTGCCGGCCCACGGGTCGGCCATCAGCCGGCGGGCGGCGAGCAGCGCAGCCGGCCGCCCGGCGAACCGGTGCAGCACCCGGCCGGCGGTGTAGGAGAGCCAGCCGGTGCCGAGCACCACACCGATCGCGCCGAGCAGCCCGCCGCCGAAGAGCAGTAGCGGCAGCAGAGCGACCGGCATCTCCCGGTCGGTGCGGGAGTACCAGAGCATCAGCGGCTGGATGGCCATGAAAGCCGCGACGCCCAGCGCGATGAGGACACCGGGCCAGGGCCGGGGGGCGCGCTCGCGCCGGTGCTGGCGGACCACACCGAACGGGGTGACCGTGACCCGGCGCATCGTGATGACGGCGGCGAGCGCGGCGAGCAGCGGCAGGCCGATCACCACGGCGGCCAGCGCACCGGCCGACGGCAGGACGTCGGTGGGGAGCGGGATCCGTCCCTCGGCATCTGGCCGGTGCAGCACCTGCCGGCCGAGCAGATAGACCCCCAGCCCCAAGCCGGTGCCAAGCAGGCTGGCCAGCCCGGTCTCGGTCGCCGCGATCGTCACCGCCTGCCGGGGCGTGGCTCCGGCCAGCCGCAGGGCGGCGAGTCGTCGGTCACGGGCGGGTGCGCCGAGCCGGACGCACTGGCCGGCCAGCGCCAGCACCGGGATGGTGAGCAGCACCAGCGCGAAGGCCACGCCGGGGCGCAGGCCCGGCTCGC
>DASULK010000209.1:0-54640 GCA_036278255.1 Micromonospora sp. | reverse complement strand
TTCATGGTGCTGGCACCGGTGGTGCGTGGCCGCAAGGGTGAATACGTCGACCTCTTCGCCGAACTGCAGTCCAAGGGCTACGCGCGGGCTCGGGTCGACGGGGTGGTGTACCCGCTCACCGAGCCGCCGAAGCTGAAGAAGCAGGAGAAACACACCATCGAGGTGGTTGTCGACCGGCTCACCGTCAAGGCCAGCGCCCGCCAGCGGCTCACCGATTCGGTCGAGTCGGCGCTGCAGCTCTCCGGGGGGCTGGTCCTGCTCGACTTCGTCGACCGCCCCGAGGATGACCCGCACCGCGAGCGTCGTTTCTCCGAGCATCTGGCCTGCCCCAACGACCACCCGCTCGCGATCGAGGATCTTGAGCCGCGGGTCTTCTCCTTCAACGCTCCCTACGGCGCCTGCCCAGAGTGCACCGGCCTGGGCATGAAGAAGGAGGTCGACCCGGAGCTGGTTGTCCCCGACCCGGAGCGCTCTTTGCGCGAAGGGGCCGTCCAGCCGTGGTCGGGCGGGCACACCTTCGACTACTTCCTGCGTCTGCTGGAGGCGCTCGGCGATGCCGAGAACTTCAGCCTCGACACCCCGTGGCGCGCCCTGCCGGCCCGGGCGCAGAAAACCATTCTGTACGGCTCCGACGACCAGGTGCACGTGCGGTACCGCAACAAGTACGGCCGCGAGCGCTCCTACTACACCGGGTTCGAAGGGGTGGTGCAGTGGATCGAACGCCGGCACGCAGACACCGAGTCGGACTGGTCGCGGGACCGGTACGAGGGGTACATGCGCGACGTGCCGTGCGGTTCGTGCGGCGGGGCGCGGCTGAAGCCCGAGGTGCTGGCGGTCACGGTCGACGGCAAGAGCATCGCCGAGGTCTGCGCTCTCTCGGTGGGGGAGTGCGCCGAACTGCTCGGCGGGCTGACGCTCACCGACCGGCAGAAGATGATCGCCGAACGGGTACTCAAGGAGATCAACGCCCGACTGAGGTTCCTGGTCGATGTTGGGCTGGACTACCTCTCCCTGGACCGACCGGCCGGCACCCTCTCGGGGGGCGAAGCCCAACGCATCCGCCTGGCCACCCAGATCGGGTCCGGCCTCGTCGGGGTCCTCTACGTCCTCGACGAGCCGTCGATCGGCCTGCACCAGCGCGACAACCACCGGCTGATCGAAACCCTGGTGCGCCTCAAGCGGTTGGGCAACACGCTGATCGTCGTCGAGCATGACGAGGACACCATCCGTACCGCCGACTGGATCGTCGACATCGGGCCGGGGGCGGGTGAGCACGGCGGCACCATCGTGCACAGCGGACCGGTGGCGGAGTTGCTCGACAACCAGGGGTCGCTCACCGGCGCCTACCTGGCGGGCCGCCGTAGCATCCCCACCCCGACCGGGCGGCGGCCCCGCACCGAGGGGCGGGAGCTGGTGGTGCGCGGCGCCCGGGAGAACAACCTGCGCGGTCTGGACGTCACCTTCCCGCTCGGCCAACTCATCGCCGTCACCGGGGTCAGCGGTTCGGGCAAGTCGACCCTGGTCAACGACATCCTCTACGCGGTGCTGGCCAACCAGATCAACCGAGCCCGGCTGGTGCCCGGCCGCCACACCCGGGTCACCGGACTGGAGCACGTCGATAAGGTGGTTGGGGTCGACCAGTCGCCGATCGGGCGCACCCCCCGCTCCAACCCGGCCACCTATACCGGCGTCTTCGACCATGTCCGCAAGCTGTTCGCGGAGACGACCGAGGCGAAGGTCCGCGGGTACGGGCCGGGACGCTTCTCCTTCAACGTCAAGGGCGGACGCTGCGAGAACTGCACCGGCGACGGCACGATCAAGATCGAGATGAATTTCCTGCCCGACGTGTACGTGCCCTGCGAGGTCTGCAAGGGGGCCCGCTACAACCGCGAGACCCTGGAGGTCCACTACAAGGGGCGGAGCATCTCCGACGTCCTGCAGATGCCGATCGAGGAGGCCGCGGAGTTCTTCTCGGCGATCCCGGCGATCCACCGGCACCTGAAGACCCTGGTCGACGTCGGCCTCGGCTACGTGCGGCTCGGCCAGCCCGCGCCGACGCTCTCCGGTGGGGAGGCGCAGCGGGTCAAGCTCGCCGCCGAGCTGCAGAAGCGCTCTACCGGCCGCACCGTCTACGTGCTCGACGAGCCGACCACCGGCCTGCACTTCGAGGACATCCGCAAACTGCTCACGGTCCTGGAGGGGCTGGTCGACAAGGGCAACAGCGTCATCGTCATCGAGCACAACCTGGATGTCATCAAGAGCGCCGACTGGCTGATCGATATGGGGCCGGAAGGCGGTCACCGGGGTGGCACGGTGGTGGCCGCCGGCACCCCGGAGGAGGTGGCTGAGGTGGCGGAGAGCCACACCGGCCATTTCCTGCGGCAGGTGCTCGACATCGCCGGGGAGGGGACCGGGGCCGCCGCGGCGGCCCGCCGCGCCGCCGGCTGCAACGGCGGCGCCGGTAAGGGGACGGGCACCGCCGGCAAGGCATCGGCGCGCCGTACCCGGGCCGGGGCGTCCGCCTGAGGAACCAGCGATCCCCCGTGCGGGTCTACTGTTGTGCCGGCAGCCAGCGTCGAGGCGGGAGGTTGGGATGAGCGAGGACCAGGTGCGGGAGAGCGTCTCCGGGGGCGCCGCCACCCGGCGGGGGCTGCTCGCCGGAGCCGGTGCGATCGGGGCGGGCATGGCCCTGGCCGGATGCGGTACCGCGGGAGCCGGCACGACCGGCGGCGGCGCAGCGGACGGCGCCGCGGCTGATGGCGGCAAGGGCACCCGGGGCAGCGCCGAGTTGGCGAAAACCAGCGACATCCCGGTCGGTGGCGGGGTGATCTTCGCCAGCCGTGGCGTGGTGGTGACCCAGCCGAGCGCAGGTGTCTTCAAAGGCTTCAGCTCCATCTGCACCCACCAGGGCTGCCCGGTGAGCAGGATCGACGGCGGCACGATCAACTGCACCTGCCACGACAGCCACTTCTCCATCGAGGATGGCTCCGTCACCGGGGGCCCGGCGACCCGGCCCCTCCCGGAAAGGGAGGTCAGGGTCGAGGGGGAGAGCATCACCCTGGCGTGATCCGGGCCCGGCGCGAAGCGCCGACCCGATCTTGACAGGGGTGCGGGCTAGGCTGGATGCCGTGGCCGACCCCTCTACCTACCGTCCTGCGCCGGGCACCGTCCCCGACGCGCCCGGGGTCTACCGCTTTCGTGACGCCACCGGCCGGGTGATCTACGTCGGCAAGGCCAAGAGCCTGCGTAGCCGCCTCAACTCCTACTTCGGCGACCTGTGGCAGCTGCACCAGCGCACCCAGCAGATGGTCACCACCGCCACCTCGGTGGACTGGGTCACCGTCGCCAACGAGGTGGAGGCGCTGCAGCTCGAATACTCCTGGATCAAGGAGTACGATCCGCGGTTCAACGTCCGCTACCGCGACGACAAGTCCTACCCGTACCTGGCGGTCACGCTGGACGAGGAATTCCCCCGCCTGCAGGTGATGCGTGGGGCCAGACGCAAGGGTGTGCGCTACTTTGGCCCGTACTCCCATGCCTGGGCGATCCGGGAGACGCTCGATCTGCTGCTGCGGGTCTTCCCGGCCCGGACCTGCTCCTCCGGCGTCTTCAAACGGGCCAGCCAGATCGGCCGGCCGTGCCTGCTCGGCGATATCGGAAAATGCTCGGCGCCCTGCGTCGGCCGGGTCTCGGCCGACGAGCACCGCCGGATCGTCGACGACTTCTGCGACTTCATGGCGGGCCGGACCGACACCATGGTGCGCCGCCTGAAACGCGAGATGACCGAGGCCAGCGAGCGGCTGGAGTTCGAGCGGGCCGCCCGGCTGCGGGACGACATCGCCGCGCTGCGCCGGGCCATGGAGAAACAGACGGTGGTGTTCGGTGACGGCACGGACGCCGATGTTGTCGCCTTCGCCGAAGACCCTCTCGAAGCGGCGGTCCAGGTCTTCAACGTCCGGGGCGGCCGGGTGCGTGGCCAGCGCGGCTGGGTGGTGGAGAAGGTCGAGGACCTGACCACCGGCGACCTGGTGCACCATTTCTGCAGCCAGGTCTACGGCGGCGAGCAGGGCGAGGCGGACGTGCCGCGCGAGCTGCTCGTGCCCGCTCTGCCAACCGACGCGGAGGCGCTGGCCGACTGGCTCTCCGGCCACCGGGGCAGCCGGGTGAGTCTGCGGGTGCCGCAGCGGGGGGACAAGAAGGCGCTGCTGGAGACCGTCGCCCGTAACGCAGCCGAAGCGTTGGCCCGGCACAAGCTGCGCCGCGCCGGCGACCTGACGACCCGCAGCAAGGCCCTCGACGAGATCGCCGAAGCGCTCGACCTGTCGGCGGCGCCGCTGCGGATCGAGTGCTACGACGTGTCCCAGATCCAGGGCACCGACGTCGTCGCCAGCATGATCGTTTTCGAGGACGGGCTGCCCCGTAAGAGCGACTACCGTCGGTTCATCATCCGCGGCGCCACCGACGATCTTTCTGCGATATCGGAGGTGCTGCGTCGCCGCTTCGCCCACTATCTGCAGGCCCAGGCGGAGACGGGTGAGATGGGAGCGGAGACGACCGTCGACCCGGACCGGGTCGGTGGCCCGGGCGTAGATCCGCCGGGGCGGGGACTGGTCGGCATCGACCCGACCACGGGCCGGCCGCGTCGTTTCGCCTACCCGCCGCAGCTCGTGGTGGTCGACGGCGGGGCGCCGCAGGTCGCCGCCGCCGCGGCGACGCTGGCTGACCTCGGCATCGACGACATCGCGCTCTGCGGGCTGGCCAAGCGGTTGGAGGAGGTGTGGCTGCCCAGCGAGGATTTCCCGGTCATCCTGCCCCGCACCTCCGAAGGGCTTTACCTGCTGCAGCGGGTCCGCGATGAGGCGCACCGTTTCGCCGTCACCTTCCATCGCCAGCGGCGCTCGAAGCGGATGACCACCTCCCGCCTGGACAACATTCCCGGCCTGGGCGAGGTGCGCCGCAAAGCGCTGCTGCGGCACTTCGGGTCGGTCAAGCGGCTCACGGCGGCGACCGTTGACGAGATCACCCAGGTGCCGGGCATCGGCCGGCGCACCGCCGAGGCGGTCGCCGCCGCCTTGCGGGACTGACAAGCACGGCGACGGCCGGCGCGGCGCCGCTCATGCCCGGGTGGCGAGCACCAGGTGGTCGGTGTCGGAGCGGGTGAGCAGGTGTTGCCGGAGGTCGGTGAAGCCGGCCGCCGTCAGCAGTCCGCTCAACTCGTCGAGGCCGTACGCCCGGCCGCCCTGGGTGTGGAACAGGTTGAGGCTGAATGCCCGCACCCACGCGTCACCTATGCCCGGGGGCGGTTGTGGCGACTCCGCCAACGGCTCCAGCAGCACCACCTGGCCGCCGGGGCGCAGCGCCGCGGCAACCCGCTTCAGGAGCTGGGCCGCCTCGTGCTCCGGGTAGCCGTGCAGGATGTTGAGCAGCAGCACCAGGTCGTGCCCGGCACCGAACTCCGCGCTGAACAGATCCCCGGGGCGCAGCTTGACCCGATCGTTGAGCTGCGCCTCCGCTACCGCGGCTGTACCCTGCGCCAGCGCGCCGGGCAGGTCGAGCACGGTGGCTCGAAGCTGCGGATAGGCGCGGCAGAACGCGATGGTGTAGGCGGCGTGTCCGCCGCCCAGATCCAGCATCGTCCCGTCCAGCGGGGGCGCCGGCACCAGCGACAGGACCTCCTCGGCCAGCCAACCGGCCAGCCGCCGCAGCATCATGTGGAAGTCCGCCAGGGTCTCCGGGCGATCCTCTAGCCAGTGGTAGAAGTCGCCGGTGGCGTCGCCGCGACGCACCGACTCCTCCAGATCGCCCCACAGTTCGGCGATGACGCTGCCCCAGAACGACAACACCGGCGCGTAACTGTTGGTGGCGGTGCGCAGCAGCCACCGGGTGGTGTTCGTGCTGTTGGCGTAGCCGCCGTCGCTGCAGGTCAGATAGCCGAAGCCGACCAGCGCGTCGAGCAGGATCCGCAGTCCGAGCGGGTCGACGCTGATCTGCTCGGCCAGGGCCGCGGCGGGCCGCGGGCCATCCGCGAGCGCCTCGAAAACGCCGAGCCGCAGGCCGGCCGTGGCTGACCGGAAGGAGATCGCGTTGAGTAGATCCAGGTGTGCGACAGGAGCGTCGTGGTTGTCGAACTGGTGGGCTTGCTCAGGTGTCAACGGAACAGGCATGCGGGCTCCTGGGTCGAAGGGGCGATCAGCGGTGGGCGGGTGCAGCGGCGGGGCCGGGCGGATCGCCGGGCAGCGGCTCCGCCACGTCGGGCAGCGGCTCCGCCACGTCGGGCCGTGGGTCGACGGTCGCCGGCTCGTCGTCTGCCGGCTTCGGCTGTTCCGTCCTGGGCGGAGTGTCGGATGGGTCCGACAGCGCGTCCGGCATCAGGTCAACGTTCCGCAGTGGCTGGTGCGCCCAGGCGACGGCGGTGAGCACGAGCATCAGCGCCCCGGCGACCGCGAACAGCAGGGCCGTGCCCCGCCCGTCTCCGGTGCCGATGGCCGCGCCGATGCTGCCGGCGAGGGCGCCGTCGGGCTGCATCAACGGTTCGAAGATGCCGTCGGCGAGTGGACCCGCCAGCAGGTACGCCACCGGGACGCTGGCTTCAGCGAGTACCCGGGCGGTGGCCAGCACCCGGCCCAGCACCGACGGTTCGGTCTTGGTCTGGATGATGGTCATCGCGGAACTGTTGAGGACCGGCAGGGTGAACAGGAAGAGTGGCGCCGCCACGCCGATCAGCCACACGGACGGGGCCAGCGAGTGCCCGATCAGCGCCACGCCGCCGAGGGTGAGTCCGGCGAACACGGCGTTGATGCGCCGTGCGGGGCCGCCCCACGCCCCCATCACGAGGCTGCCGAGGAAGAGCCCGGATCCACCGGCAAACATCAATATGCCGAGTGTGTCCGGGGTGGTGAAAGAGAGAATCAGCGGCTGCACCAGGACCCCGGCGATGCCGAACAGGAAGTTGAAGCCGCCGAAGAGCAGCACCAGGCTCAAGAGGCCGGAGCGTTGCCGCAGGTACTGCCAGCCGGCCGCAGCCTCCCGCAGCGCCGACTTGCGGGCTCCGACAGATCCGCCGGCGGGCGGCTGGGTCACCTCCTTCGAGAGCGGGACCAGCAGCAGGGTCAACGCCGCCACGGCGAAGGTGCCCAGGTCGATGAGCATCACGCCGCCGACCCCGATGGTTACCCAGAGCACGCCGGCAAGCACCGGGGCGGCGATCTGCACCGCCCGGGTGATCTGCATGAATCCGTTGAACCGCCCGAGGTTTTTCTTGCCTACCAGCGCGGGGGTCATCGCCTGGTAGCTGACCTGGTGCACCACGTTGAACGCGGCGGTCAGCGCGGTGGCGGTCCAGATGTGCCATACCTGCAGGCTGTCGGTGGCGACCAGCACGGCGAGGACGGCGGTGCCGACCGCCGCGCCGGTGTCGGTGAGCAGCATCAGCCGGCGCCGGTCGTACCGGTCGGCGAGTACCCCGGCAAACGGTGCAACGAGTACGCCCGGCAGCGTGCTGGCCAGGAAGATCAGCGCGAACTGGGTGACCGACCCGGTCTTCTGGTAGGTCCAGACCCCGAGGACGAAGCCGGTCAGGCTGGAGCCGATCAGCGACACGAGCTGGCTGAGCCAGATGGTGATCAGCAGGTGGGGCCGTACCCGTTCAGTCACCGGTCCTCCCAACATTCGGCGGGTCGAGGTGCCCGACGCGGACGAACCACGCCAGGTAGGTGTGGATCAAGGCGGCGTCCGCTGGCGGGCAGCGCAGCCCGGCGGCGGCGAGGGCCTTCTCGGTCGCGGCGCAGTCGAACACCGGTTGGGTACGTCGCGGTGCCGCTGCGCGGAACAACGAGGCAAACGGTGTCAGCGCCGTATCGGGGCGGGCTAGCAGAGCGGCCCGCCACTCGGGGTACGGCTGCAGCCGGACCGGATAGCCGAAACCGGACAGCGCCTCGGCCAGCCCTGGGAAGGAGATGGTGTGGTTGTTGTAGAAGTGGAAGTCCTTGCCCCGCTGGTCGGGCTGCCGAGCCAGGTAGCCGATCGAGGCGGCGACATGGTCGACCGGGGTGAGGTCTGCCTCGTCGCCAACGATCTCCGGCACGGCGCCGAGCTGGATGAAGGTCTTGAGCAGGCGGCTGAAGTAGTCGTCGGCGTTGCCTACTCCGGTGGTGCCGTGCCCGCTGATGCGCGCCGGCCGGTAGATGCTGACCGCGAGACCGCGATCGCGGGCCGCCTGGGCCGCGGCGTCCGCCACCCACTTCGTCGCGTTGTAGCCATCCAGTCCATCGCTGTCGTCCGGCGTGTCCTGCTCGTAGACCGTCTCGCCCTGCCGTCTCGACGTGAGGAATACCCCGAGGGTCGACACCAGATGCAGGGCGCTGGGCCGACCGGTGGCGGCGAGCCGGATCGCCTCGATCGTGCCGTTCACATTGGCCGGGCGCAGCTGCTCGTATGGTGTGAGGAAGTTGACCGCGCCGCCGTTGTGCAGCACCAGGTCGACCCGGTCCGCTAACGCGTCGAAGTCCCGCCGGAGCAGGCCGAGCGCCGGTTCGCCGAGATCTCCCGGCACCCCGATCAGCCGGTGGGCGTATTCGTCCCGCCAGAGTTCGTAGCGGCGCAGGTTGTCGCGGACGCGGGCTAGGGCGGTCTCCGGTGACCCGGCCCGCACCAGGCAGTGGAGTTCGGAGTCGCTGTTGGCGAGCCAGTCGGCGAGCAGGTGGGCGCCGAGGAAGCCGGTGGCGCCGGTGATCAGCACAGCGGCCGGGTCCGCCGTGGGCGGCTGTGCCGGCAGGTGCGCGCAGATGTCGTCGGGCAGCTCCGCATCGGCGCGCATCATTGCGGCGAGCGGCGGACGGTTGGCTGCCCGATCCCGGTCAGCGGCGGCGCCAATGCGCAATTCGTCGAGCAGCGCGGCCAACTCGGCCAGGTCCGTCGTTTCGAAGAGCGCCCGCGGCTGCAGGTCGATCCCCAATTCCGTGTCGACCCGTGCGATCAGCGGTCCGGCCAGCAAGGAGTGACCGCCGAGGTCGAAGAAATTGTCGTTCGCGCCGACCGGGCCGCCACCGAGCAGCGCCGCCCAGATTGCGGCCAGCTTTCGCTCGGTGGCGGTGCGCGGCGGCATCCGTTCAACGCTGGCGAGCGCCGGTGGCGCAGGCAGCGTAATTTCGTCGAGCTTGCCGTGCGCGGTCAGCGGCAGTTCCGGCAGGAAGACCAGCGCGGACGGCACCAGGTACTCCGGTAGGTGGCGGCGCAGTGCGGCGCGTACCGCCGCCGGGCTAGGCGCCGGCTCATGGGCGGCCACCAGATAGCCGACGAGCCGATCACCGGTTCCGTCGTCGCGCGTGACGACCGCGGCTTGTGCGATTTCGGGCAGCGCCATGCAGGCCGCTTCCACCTCGCCGAGGTCGATCCGGTGGCCGCGGATCTTCACCTGCCGGTCGCTGCGCCCCAGAAATTCGATCGTGCCGTCCGGGCGGTGCCGGGCCAGGTCGCCGGTACGGTACAGCCGAGCGCCAGGCTCGCCGAACGGGTCCGGCACGAACCGCTGCGCGGTCAGGGCGGGCGAGCCCACATAGCCACGCGCCGGTGCCGCGCCGCCGAGGTAGACCTCCCCGATCATGCCGATCGGCACCGGTCGCAGCGCCGTGTCGAGCAGGTGTGCCTGGACGTTCGGCACAGGGCGGCCGATGGGCAGGTGGGTGAGGTTGGCCAACTCGGCACCGTCCACGGTCCGGTACGTGGTGGCGCAGACCGTTGCCTCGGTCGGCCCATAGTGGTTGTAGATCGCTGCCCGGCCACCGGTGATCCGCGCCCATTCCCGGGCTGCGGTGGCCGGGGCAGCCTCACCGCCGATCATCAGCGCGCGCAGTGGCGTCTCCGCTGGAAGCGCCCCGTCCAGGTCGGCGACCCATCGGATCCAGAGCGCCGCTGCCGTGTCGACCAGGGTGATGCGCTGCTCGGCGCAGAGCTGCAGAAGACCGGGGCCGGTCAGCTCAGCCGGCCGTCGGTGCAGCACCAGCGTCGCGCCGCTGACCAGCGCGGGGAAGACATCACCGACCGAGGCGTCGAAGCTGAGCGGCGGCAGCATCAGCAGCCGGTCGGTGGTGGTGATGCCATGCAGGTCGATGAAGGCTCGGGTCAGGTTGATGGCGCTGCGGTGCGCCACCCCGACCCCCTTCGGGGTGCCGGTTGAGCCGGAGGTGTAGATGACGTACGCCAACTGGTCCGGGTGGCAGCGGGTCGTCTCCGGCCCGTCTATCGCGGGGGCGCTGGCCAGCGTCGGCGGTCCCGCCTGCACCGGATGCCCGGTTTCGTCGAGGACGAGCAGTGTGCCGGAGAGCTCGCGGAGGCGGTCGACGTGTTCGACGCTGGTGACGGTGACCGGCGCCTTTGCGTCGTCGAGCAGCCCCCGTAGCCGCCCCGCGGGATGGCTCGGGTCCAGCGGCAGATAGGCGCCACCGGCCTGGAGTATCCCGACCAGTCCGACGATCGCTGCGGTGCTGGCCGGCAAAGCCAACCCGACCGGCGTGTCGGGGCCGACCCCGGCCGTGCGTAGCTGACGTGCGACGTACTCGGCCCGGCGGATCAGATCGGCGTAGCTGAGCAGTGTGTCGCCGTCCACGATCGCGACGGCATCGGGGGTGGCGGCGGCCTGCGCCCGGATCAGTTCGTGCAGCCCGGTGGCGGGTGGATAGTCTCGATCCGTCCGGTTCCATTCGGCGATTTCGGCAGACTCAGCGGTGGTGCGCAGGTCCACCTCGGAGAGCCGGCGGCTGGGCGTGGCGATCAGCGCTCCCAGCACCAACGTAAACCGCTGCACGAAGCGTTCGATGGTGGACCGGTCAAACAGTTCGGTGCTGTAGTCGACCACGCCGGACAGTTCGGGCGCGGTTTCGAAGAACATGAGGGTGAGATCCATCCGGGAGGTGCGCCGAGTAACCCCCAGCGGATGCCCGGTCAGCTCGTCCCAGCGTTGTTGCCTGCCCGCCGGGTTGACCACGCACATGGTCTGGAAAAGCGGGTTGTGCCCGAGGTCACGGTTCAGCCCGACGAGCTCGACCAGGTGAGCCAGGGGCAGGTCGGGGTGGTCGAGGGAGTCGACGCAGGTGCGGCGGATCCGGTCGAGCGCCTCGGCCAAGGTCGGGTCGCCAGACAGATCGCCCCGCAGTGGCAGGCTGTTGACCATCAGCCCGACCACCGACTGCAATTCCGGAGCCGACCGGGTTGACACCGGGGTTCCGACGCAGACGTCGTCCTGGCCGCTCCAGCGGCTGAGGAGCACCTGCATCGCGGTCAGCAGAATCATGAACCGCGTGTACCGGCCGGTCGTGGCCAGCTTCTCCACGGCCTTGCTCAGATCCGCGTCGAGTTGGAACCGGAACGTCTCCCCGGCGAAGGACTGGGTGCGGGGGCGGGGCCGGTCGGTCGGCAGGGTGAGCAGGCCGGGCATGCCGGTGAGCCGGTCCGCCCAGAACCGTCGTTGCCGCTCGACCGCAGCCTCATCCAACTCGGACTGCCGCCATAGGACGTAGTCCGAAAACTGGACCGGCGCCGGCCCATCAGGGGGCGCTGTGCCGGAGCGGAGCCGGTGGTAGTGGTCGAGGATCTCGTTGAGGACTATGCCGACCGACCGGTCGTCGCCGAGGATGTGGTGGAGGCAGACCGTCAGCAGGTGGTCGTGCCGGTCGATCCGGGTCAGCCGCACCCGGACCACCGGCGCCTGGCTCAGGTCGAAGCCGGTCTCGACCTCGGTGCGGGTGATCTCCAGCGCCCGCGCCTCCCGCCCGGCCGCAGGCTGGCCGGTGAGGTCGTCGACCCGCACCGGCACCGGGCATTTGGCTGGATCCCGTACCACCTGTTCGGCCCGCCCTTCGCGGAGCACGATCGCGGTGCGTAGCGCTTCGTGCCGGGCCACCACCGTGTCGACCGCAGCCTGCAGCATGGTGGTGTTGAGGGGCCCGCTCAACCGCAGGGTGCTGGCGAGCACATACGCGGAGTTGCCCGGGTCGAGCCGGTCGAGGAACCACATTCCCTCCTGCAACGGAGAGAGGGGGATCCGTGCGTCGGGCGGGCGACGGCTGATGGTGGTGCTGCGCCGAGCGGAGGTCAGCCCGCGTCGAGCCAGTAGTTCTCGGATCAGCCGCTCCCGTTCGTCGGTGTTCGATACAGCCACCCGGCCCCCTTTCTTAGTCATTCCCCGAGAAGCGCGCGGAGCTGCTCGGCCGACATTCCGGCGACGTCGGAGCGGAGCTGTGCGATCGCCGTCACCTGCCCCGGCGCCGGCTCGTGCTCGATCAGCGCCTGCGTCATCTGTGCGACCGTCGGCGCTTCGAACAGCACCCGGATCGGGACGTCCATCTCGAAGGTGGTGCTGATGCGGTTCAGCGCCTGGGCGGCGAGCAGCGAGTGACCGCCGAGGCGGAAGAAGTCGTCGTGCACGCCGATCTGTTTGACGCCGAGCACCTGCTCCCAGATCTCCACCAGCGCTTGCTCGACGACGTTGCGCGGCGCCACCCGCTCGGCGGCAACCGATTGGCGCCAGTCCGGCTCCGGCAGCGCGTTCCGGTCGGTCTTCCCGTTCGGGTTCACCGGCAGGGCGGGCAGCATCATCAGGGTGGCCGGCACCATGTAGCCGGGCAGCCGGACGGCGAGCCACGGCTGCAACACCGACCACAGATCCTCCGTGGCGTCGTCGGCCGGCACCACGTACGCGACGAGCCGGCTGTCACCCGACTCGCCGGTCCAGGCGGTCACCACCGCATCGGCGACCTGCTCGTGGCCCCGGATCGTCTCCTCGATCTCCCCCAGTTCGATGCGGAAGCCCCGCACCTTGACCTGGTGGTCGGTGCGGCCGAGAAACTCCAGCCGGCCGTCCGGGCGTTGCCGGGCCAGATCCCCGGTGGCGTACATCCGCGCGCCAGCCCGCCCGCTGAACGGATCGGGCACGAACCGTGACGCGGTGAGCGCCGGCCGGTTGTGGTAGCCGCGCACCACGCCGTACCCACCGATGAACACCTCGCCGATCACGCCGACCGGCACCGGCTGCCCTGCGCGGTCAAGCAGATAGATTTCGGTGTTGGCGATCGGGGCCCCGAGGTCGATGGGGGCGGGCGCGGGGGCCACTGTAGTGGCGGTCGACCAGACGGTGGTCTCGGTCGGCCCGTAGCAGTTCCACAGGCTGGCTCCGTCCGGCACCAACGTGTCTGCGAGGTCGCGAGGCAGTGCCTCGCCGCCGCAGAGCCGCAGTCGGAGGCTCGCCGGCACGCCGCCGGCGGCCAGCAGCAGCCGCCAGGTCGCCGGGGTCGCCTGCATCGCGGTGATGTCCTCGTCCTGCAAGCGACGGCGCAGGGCCACGCCGTCGGCGGCCTCCTCCGCGTCCACGATGGTGATCGGTGTGCTGCTAATCAGCGGAACCATCAGCTCCAAAATGGAGATGTCGAATGATAGTGTGGTGACCGCCGCGAACCGGTCCACCGGAGACAGCGCGAGGTTGTCGTGGAACGCGGCGACCAGGTTGACCAGGCTCCGGTGCGGGATCGCCACCCCCTTCGGCCGGCCCGTGGAGCCGGAG
The DNA here is from genome assembly GCA_036278255.1 of Micromonospora sp. Classification (GTDB taxonomy): domain Bacteria; phylum Actinomycetota; class Actinomycetes; order Mycobacteriales; family Micromonosporaceae; genus DASULK01. The sequence goes on along the minus strand of DASULK010000209.1, from coordinate 41,088 downwards.
GTGTAGATCAGGTAGGCGAGCGAGTCGGGGTGCAGCGGGCCGGCCGGCTGGCCAGCCGGAGTGGCGGCCAGCTCCGCTGCGTCGTCATCCAGGCAGATCAGCACCGGCACGGCATCCAGCAGATCACCGAGTCGGTCCCGGACCGCGCGTTGGGTCACCACCACCCGGGCACCCGAGTCCGCCAGCATGTAGCGCAGCCGTTCTATGGGCAGGGTCGGATCGAGCGGCAGATAGCCGGCCCCCGCCCACCAGGCGCCGAGCACCCCGGCCACCATTGCGACCCCGCGATCCAGGCAGAGGCCGACCGGGCTATCCGGGGCGACGCCGCGAGCCCGCAGTACGTGGGCGAGTTGGGCGCTGCGGCTGGTCAGCTCGGCCAACGTCAACGCGCCGTCGGGCCCGGTGACGACCGGCCGGCCGTCGGGCTGCGGGTCCGGCAGCAATTCCAGGACCGAGGTGACCGGCGGCAGCTCCCGACCGGTGTCGTTCCACTCCATGACCGCACGCCATCGGTCGATGCCGCTGAGTAGCGGAAGCTCGCTGACCGGCCGGTCCGGTTCCGTGATCGCAGCGTCGAGCAAAGTGATCAGGTGGCGGCTGAGCCGTTCAATCCGCTCCACGTCGAACAGCGCGCTGTCGTACTCCACCGCCATCCGCAGTGCGCCGGAGGCGGATACATCGCCGACGAGGGAGAGATCGAACTTGGAGGTGCCGCTCTCCACCTGTAATCCGTTGCAGATCGTGTCCGGCAGGGTGAGTGCGGTCGCCGGGGTGTTCTGCAGGATCAGTTGCACCTGGAAGACCGGAGCGTGGCCGAGGCTGCGCTCCGGCTGCAGCTCCTCCACCAGCTTTTCAAACGGCAGTTCGGAGTTCGCCAGCCCGTTCAGCGTCGCGTCGCGGGCCCGCTCTACCAGTTGACGGAAGGTCGGCAGGCCGGTGGTGGAGATCCGCAGCGCGAGGGTATTGACGAAGAAGCCGATCAGCGGCTCAAGGTCGGGATGGTTGCGACCGGCGACGGGGGTGCCGACCACGACGTCGTCCTGGCCGCTGTAGCGCGACAGCAGCGCGCTGAATGCGGCTAGCAAGGCCATGAACATCGTCACGCCGTTGGCCTGGCAGAACTGGTCTGCGCGGCGGGCCACCAAATCGGGCACGCTGAAGTAGTAGGTGTCGCCCTGGTAGGACTGGACCGGCGGTCGTGGTCGATCGGTGGGGAGAGTGATCAGGGCGGGCGCGCCGCGCAGATGCTCGATCCAGTACTCCGTTTGCTGGCGCAGCGTCTCTCCCGAGAGGCGGTCCCGCTGCCAGATCGCGTAATCGGCGTACTGGGCGGGCAGGTTGGGCAGCTCGAGGGTTCGCCCGTCACGCAATGCGGCATAAGCCGTGTTCAGCTCTCTGAAGAGCACTCCGAGGGTCCACGCGTCCGAGATGATGTGGTGCAGGCAGAGCGACAGGTAGTGCTCGTCGTCGGCTACCCGGACCACGCGGGCGCGAAACAGCGGGCCCTTCGCGAGGTCGAACGGCTGGCGTGCCTCCGCCCGCATCATCTCCACGGCGCGGTCGGCCCGTTCATCCATCGGCACGTCGGATAGGTCGATGATCTCCAGGTCGGCCTCGCCGGTGGGCTGCACCAACTGGACCGGTTCGCCGCCGGAGTCGGTGAAGGTGGTGCGCAGCGCCCCGTGTCGGGCCACGGCCAGGTTCAGCGCCGCCCGCAGCGCGGCGATGTCTAGCGGACCCCGCACCAGGAACGCGACCGGAAGGTTGTAGACGGAGTGGCCGGGCTGGAACCGGTCGAGGAACCACAGTCGCTGCTGGCCGAACGAGAGCGGATAGGTGCGTGGGGCCTTGACTCGCTGGGTGAGCATCCGGGTGAGCAGAACCCGCTTGGCGCCGGGCTCGGGCGAACCGGTGGTCGTCATCATGCTCCCTGATTTGACGGCTGCGACATCGACGAGGCGGGCGCGGCGGGCTGCGCAGGCAGGCTCAGACCGAACGCGTTGGCCGCGGCGGCGACGCGGGGCCGCAGCGCGGCGGGCACCACATCACCGAACATCCGCAGATAGGCGGTGAGGAAGGCGGGATCGCCGGCCAGGAACGGGAAATCCGATGGCACCATGTGCCGAATGGCGAGCAACGGCAGCGGGCTACGCAACGGTCGGAAGTCGGGGTTCCACAGCCCGCCTTTGTCCGGCGGCCCGTCGTGGAATTCGCCGATCATCAGGCCGTCGGCGACGTATCGGGGTTTCAGCCGCTGCTGGATGGCGTCCACCAGGGCGTTTGCGGCTGGCCCGGAGACGTCCGGCAGGGTCAGCAGAATGGTCTTGAACTGGGCGGCGGGACCGTCGGTGGGGGGCAGTACACGGAACCAGTCCCGGTAGATCATCAACTCGTCGTTGAGGTCGTCGCCCTGCAGGGCCGTGCCTCGGTAGACGGCGAGGTAGAATCTTTCCCGCTCCATCGCGCCCTGAACGAATGGGCACACCGGTCCTTTGCGGCCCAGTTCCGCATGTGGTCGGGACAGATACTCGCGGGCCCAGGAGAACATCCCGCGTAGCTTGTCAACGATCCCGACCAGCGCGGGGTGGTCGGCCTCGTCGTCCAGGTCCCGTTCCCTGATGAGGACGCAGGCTGGACGGATGGGATGGGTTAACACAAGTCGTTCACCGCCTTCGTAGGGCACGGTTTGCCGTCCGCATGAACAGATAGGCTGCCGACGCTCCGACCGCCAGCGCACTAGCCGCGGCGGCATGCAGAATGCGGTCCTGGCGCTTCGCCCGAGCCAGCGCGTCGGCGTACGGCGTGGTGGTGTGGGCGATCATGGTGTAGAGCGGAATCCAGCGCCGTGGAAAGAGCCGGGTCAGCACGCGGTCGGCGGCGGCCCGGGCGGCATATCCGGCTTGGTGCACCCGGTCGCGGAGCTCCACAAAGTTGCGGGCCGAGAGATCGGCCAGTACATCCGTGTGTGGCTTGCGGGCCGCCTGGTATGCGGCCAGCGCGTCGGCCCGGGCGGGATGGCGATCCAGGCACTGGTCCAGCACGAGGCAGTCTTCGAACGCCGAGTTCATGCCTTGCCCGTAGAAGGGGTATACCCCGTGGCAGGCGTCCCCGAGGAGTACCACGCGGTCCGCGTGGTGCCAGTGGGAGGTCCGTACGGTGACGAGATGCCCGGTGGGATGGGACATGATCTGTTCGACCACATCGGGCATGAGTGTCCGGACGTCGGGGAAATTCGCGTCGAGGAACTCTTCGATGGCTGGTGCGGAGGCCAACGCGGCGAAGCTCGGCTCACCCTCCCAGGGCATGAAGAGAGAGCAGGTCAACGAGCCGTCCACATTTGGATGCGCGATGATCATCGCCTGTTCGCCGGGCCAGATGTGCAGTGCTTCCAGGCGTACCTGGGGCTGACCGTCCGGCCCGACCGGAAGGTTCAGTTCCTTGTAGCCCCACTCGAGGAACTCCTGCGAATGGTTGGCGCGCAGGCCGTGCTGCATCTGCGCACGCACTGTGGAGAACGCGCCGTCGGCGCCGACGACCAGGTCCGCCGTCACCTCCACCGATCGCCCGTCCTCGACGGACACCACGGTGACCGCTGGCTTGTCCCGGTCGAGCTGCTCCATCCGCCAGCCGAAGTGGAACCGTACTGCGGGCCGGGTGGCGGCGGCGTCCACCAGGAACGCGACCAGGTCGTCCCGCAGCACCGAGTGCAGGATCTGATCCGCCTGTACCCCGTACGGTTGGAAGGTGACCTCGCCGGACGGGCTGTGCACCACCCGGCCGCGCATCGGCACGCTCCGTTTCAGCACGTCGGCCAGGAGGCCGACCCCGGCCAGCGCCCGCATGCCGCGGGCGGAGAGGCCGAGGTTGATGGAGCGGGCGTTGATCCCGGCCGGATACAGGCGTGGGTCGGCGCGCCGCTCGTAGACGTCAACGGCGCAGCCGCGACGGGCGAAGTAGACAGCGGCGAGCGAGCCCGCCAACCCGGCGCCGATGATCACCACGCGTGGCTGGTGATCGGTTACCGCTGCGCTGCTCATCCCGCCTCCTCCTCGGCGATCAGGCTCTCCAGCAGTTCGTCGATCTCCCCGTCGGATAGGCTGTCGATCGAGGCGAGCAGCCGCTCCGGACTCGACCGGGCGGGGGCGATGCGGTCGACAACCGCGCGCTCGGCCGGGTCGACGGCCTCGTGGACGATGAGATCGGCGAGCTCGGCGATGGTGGGCGCGGCGAAGAAGCTGCGTAACGCGAGCTCCGTGCCGAACGTGGCCCGAATTCGCGCGATCATTCGGGTCGCGGTCAGCGAGTGCCCGCCCAGCGCGAAGAAGTTGTCGTGGATGCCGACCTCGGCCCGGCCGAGTACATCGCACCAGAGCGCGGTCAGCCGCTCCTCGGTCTCGTTACGAGGTGGGGCGGGGGTGGCGGCTGCTCCATTATTCCGCCAGTCCGGCTCGGGAAGCGCCCGCCGGTCGATCTTGCCGGAAGCGGTACGTGGGAGGCGGTCCAGCACAGTGAGTGCCGCCGGAAGCATGTACTCCGGCAGCCGCCGGGCCAGCGCCGGCCTTAACCGCGGCCAAAGCGCTGCCGCCCGGGCCGGATCGTCGGTCGGGACGACGTACGCGACCAGCCGGACATCCTCATCTCCGGCGCGCCAGGTGTTGACCACCGCATCGCGGACCTCGGGCTGCTCACGCAGTGCCGCTTCGATCTCGCCCAGCTCGATCCGGTAGCCGCGGACCTTCACCTGGTGGTCGCTGCGTCCGACGTACTCCAGCCGGCCGTCCGCTAGAGAGCGGGCGAGGTCCCCGGTGGCGTAGAGCCGGGCGCCGGGCCGCGACGAGAACGGGTCCGGGCGGAAGCTGGCGGCGGTGAGCCCGGGACGCTCGTGGTAGCCGCGGGCGACACCGAGCCCGCCGATGTGCAGCTCACCGATGACCCCGACGGGTACCGGCTGGCCTGCTGGGTCGAGCAGATAGAGCCGGGTGTTGTCCATGGCGGCGCCGAGATCGACCGGCCCGCGCGTTCCGATCCGGCCCGCCGTGGAATAGATGGTCGTCTCCGAAGGGCCGTAGCCGTTGATGACGGTGGCGCCGTCGGCGCCGAGCGCGTCGGCGAGATCGCGCGTCAAGGCTTCGCCGCCACTGATCCGCAGCCGTACACCGGGCGGAGCGCCGCCGGCCGCGGCGAGCATCCGCCAGGTGGCGGGCGTGGCCTGCGCCACCGTGACGCCCCGCGTCGTCAGCTCCCGGCGCAGCGCTACCGCATCCCGCGCGGTCTCGGTGTCGATCATCTCGACCCGGGCGTCGACGAGCAGGGGCAGAACCAGTTCCACCATGGAGATGTCGAATGCGGGTGTGGTGATGGCAGCAACCCGGTCGGCCGCGGACAGGTTCAGCAGCCGGTTCATGCCGACCAGCAGGTTGACCACCGAGCCATGGGTGACCGCCACCGCTTTCGGCCGCCCCGTCGAACCTGAGGTGTAGAGGAGATAGGCCAGGGCATCGGGGTGGCCGGTCCCGGCTGGCGGCGTCGCCGGCTGGGCGGCCAGCGCGGCCGGCTCATCGTCGAGGCAGCACACCACGGTCCCGACGGGCCAGGACGCGCCGATCCGGTCGCGGCTGGCTCGATCGGTGATGATCACCGGTGGCGCCGCCTCGGCGGCCATGTCGAGGAGCCGCTCAACGGGTAGATCCGGGTCCAGCGGGAGGAAGCCACCACCGGCCTTCCAGATCGCCAGCAGGGCGGTGACCATCGCCGGGCGGCGAGACATGCAGAGGCCGACAGGCACGTCCACGCCCACGGCGTGGCGGCGCAACAGGTGCGCCAGCCGGTTACTGTCGGCGATGAGCTGCTGATAGCTGAGCGACTCACCGGAGGAGGCAACCGCCACCGCCTCCGGATCCGTCTTCATCTCCCGATTCAGCAGGTCCGCCACCGACTCGTAGCCCGACGGCGCGAGTCGCTCTTCCCGCCAGCGGGCCTGCAGGCGCCGCAACTGCTCGTCGGTCAACAGCGGAAGTTCGCTGATTCGAGTGCCCGGCGCGGCGACGGCTGTGGTGAGCAATGCCCGGTACTGGTCGCGTAACCGGCTGATCCGGTCATGGTCGAAAAGCTCCCGGCGGTAGGTCAGCCGGCCCCGCAGCCCGTCGGCCCGCTGCTCCACCGTGAGCGTCAGGTCGAACTTGACATCGCCGTTCTCCCGCAGTTCAGGGGCGATGCGCAGCCCCGCTACGGTACGCGGGACGGGCGGTTCCTCCAGCGCGAACATCACCTGTACCACGGGCGTGTAGGCCAGGCTCCGCTGCGGCGCGAGTAGCTCGATGATCTGTTCGAACGGTACGTCCTGGCGCGACTGGGCGGCGATGGCGGCGGCGCGGGCGGCGTCCAGCACCGCACGGAACGTGGTCCGATCCGCGAACCGGGCCCGCAGCGCCAGGGTATTGGCGAAGAAGCCCACCACCTGTTGGATCTCCGGTCGGCTGCGGCCGGAGACCGGCACCCCGACCAGCAGGTCCGGCTGACCGCTCAGCCGGTGCAGCAGGGACTGGAACGCGGCGAGCAGAACAGCGAAGACGGTGGTGCCGGCATCCCGGGCGAGCCGCCGTACCCCGTCGGCCAGGGGCTGCGGCAGGTCGAAGGTGAGCAGCCCGCCGGTCGAGGTCTGCTCCGCGGGGCGCGGGCGATCCGTTGGCAGGTCGAGCAGGGTCGGCGCACCGGCCAGCTCCGCCCGCCAGTAGTCGAGATCGTCGGCGAAGGCGTCACGCTCAAGCTGTTCGCGTTGCCAGACGGCGAAGTCGCCGTACTGGATCGGGGGTGGCGGCAGGCTCGGCTGCCGGTCGTCGGCCGCCGCTTGATAGGCATGGGCCAGTTCGTCGAAGATGGTGCCGAACGACCAGCCGTCGGCGATGATGTGGTGCACGACGATGACCAGCAGATGCTCCTCGGCGGCCCGGCGGATCAGCCGCAGCCGAAGCAGCGGGCGGTCGGCCAGGTTGAACGGGGCACGTCCCAGTTCATCGAGGATGCTGTCGAGCCGTTTCCGTGCCAGTTCGTCCGGCTGGTTTGACAGATCGGTGACCGGAAGCTGCACCGGCCACGGCGGGTTGACCACCTGAATCGGCTCACCGTCGGTGGCGGTGAACGTTGTGCGTAGCGCCTCGTGCCGGCTGATCAGCCAAGCCAGCGCCGACTCCAGCGCCGGCACCCGCAGCGGCCCGGTCAACCGCACCGACCAGAGGATGTTGTAGGCCGGCGAACCGGGCTCTAGCCGGTCGATCAGCCAGAGTCGCCGTTGGGTCGATGACGCGGGCAGGAGGTATGTGTCACCGGTCATGCGACCGCCTTTCCGAGGGTGCCGGGATCCATGGGGGTGCGGGTATCAACGGCCACCAACCGGAACTCGGCCGTCCGCCGCTCGCCGTCGACGTCGGTCAGCCAGAGCTGCTCCGGGGTCGGCAGCATCTCGGTCAACCGGATCGTCGCGCCGGCTTCCCCGTCGGACTGAACGCGACGGATGGCGCGGGCGAAACCATCGACCGACAGCAGGCTGGCGAAGTCGACGAAGAACGGCTTCTTCTCCGTCGGTGTTTTGACGAAGACGTACCGGGGCAGACCAGCGGCGACCTGCCAGCGTCGTGTTTCGAGGAAGCGTTCGGCTTGGTCCGGCGTGTGCGCGAACGACAGACCGGCCGAGTCGAACCGCCAGCTCTCCCGCGCGAGCACCACCCGGTCAACGGTGATCCGCGGTTGGTGGTCGGCGGCCGGCCGGATGTCGAAGCACTGCACCAGTTGCAGCATGAGCGGCTCGCCAAGCATTTCGGCCAGTGGCATCTGATGCCGGCCGTCGCGCGTCCGTACCCACAGGCCGTCGCGGCGGGGTTCGATGACGCAGTCCCCGACCGCCATCGCGGTCCGTGGGTCGAGCCCGCAGCTGTCGTGGCCGAAGAGCAGCCGCCGGTCGCGTTCGGTGATCAGTTTGTCGGTCAACCGCGCCGGCGCGCCACCTTCCTCACCCGTTGCCGCAAGCGTGATCCGCGGTCCGGGCAGGTCGAGCGACATCGCCGCCCGCAGAGCTTCCGGTTGTGGATGGTGCGCCGCGAACACCGCCGACCGGACGGTGTTGATTCCTGGGTGCACCTCGCCGACCACCCACAGGAAGTCACCACGGGAGATGGCTGCGGCGTCGTGCGCGGCGAGCATCACGTCAGGGCTGTGGTGGTAGGCGCCGGTCCAACCGGGCCGGGGCACGGCGAAGGCTTCCGCGACCCGGTCGGCGATCGCGGCGCTGTCCAGCTGTAGCCGGCGGTGGTCGCCTTCGGCGCCATCGAGGATCCGTGCCCACCGGTTCTGCAACCCCCGCACCACCGGTGCGAGAAGCTTTTCCGGCATGTAGAACAGCAGGTCGTTCGCCCAGTGCCAGAAGTCGGCGAAGGGCACGATCTCGTTGCCGCTGCGCTCAACCAGTTCGCGGTAGCGCTCGAGGCAGGCGCGGTGGAACAGGGCCGCTCCGGCATAGGTGAACCAGCGGGCGCTCTCCAGCAGCAGACTGAGCCCCGGCCACAGGGTGCCGGCGAGCGTCGGTGAGAGGCTCACCTCGGCGCTCGCCTCGCAGTCCTCGTAGACCAGGGTGCGGCCCGCGTACACTTCCCCTGAGCGGCGGGTCGGCGCCAGGCCGGTCAGTTCGCTGAAGGTCTGCTCCAGATCCGCGAGCGCCGAACCGAGCTTCTCCGTATCTCCTGCGGCTGCGGTGACCCGGTCGCGGGCCTGCTCCAATCTGTCGAGGGTGGCCAGCGCAGGACCGGCGATGTCGGGATCGGTGACCGTGCCGAGCCGCTGCCGGAGCGCTCGTTCCGGGAAGAGGTCCTCCTTCGGCACCTCCAGCGACCAGGAGATCCGGCGCTCGTCCCGCAACCGTGCCAGCAGTTGGTAGACCGCCTCCGGCGAGTCCACCTCACATGCCGGGTCGGCGATCAGTTCGTCGGCGATCTCCCCGGCCGTGCGGATGCCGTCGCAGGCCGACAGCAGCCGGGCCACGGTGTACGGAAGCGGCGTGGGTGGGGTCAGTGGGAGCAGTAGCTGATCATTTACGACCGACAGGAACGGCAGTCGGCGGGGGATCAGCCACGGCCGCAGCCGGCGGTCGCGGTTCGCGATCGTCTCGGCCAGTTCTGCAATCGTCCAGTTCTCAAAGAAGACGGTTCGGCTGCGCAGCGGTGAGGCGCCGTGTCGGATCCGCACCGGCACGCCCTGCTTGTCGAAGGTGGCCCAATTTACCGGGCCGAAGAAGCCGATCGTGTCGTTCTTGGCACAGTAGCGCTGCAGGTAGGTGGCGACCAGCGCGGCATGCTGACGGTGTTTGGAGTTGCGGAGGAGTTTGGCCGGCGCGGCCCGCAGCAGTTGGTCCACTCCGGTCCGCAGCGCATGGCGGTTTTGCCAGGTGACCGCCTCGCGGAAGGTGGGATCGGCGGCGACCGTCCGCAGTGCCTCGGCGCTGCGTGTGATCAGTTCCTCATGCGATTGAGTGAATGCCTGTTGTGCGGCGCGGAGCCGGGCGGCGGCGTCGGCCAGCGCCCGCTGGGCGTCGCGCAGCCCGGTGACGAGCGCCGGGTCCACGGGGTGTGGCAGTGCATCGGGCAGTCCACCGCGACGGACCACCCGGTCCGCGCGGTTCCAGCCGGCCCGCTGCTCGGCCGGCCCGGCCCGGCGCGCTGCCCACAGTCGGTCGAGTAGATTCCGGCGGGCTCTGGCGACCGCGTCCTCGGCGGCGAGCAGGGTGTCGGTGACGGAGACGTATCCGGGGTCGCCGAATTCGATGAGTGGTCGGATCGGGAATCCTGCGGCGCGCAGCGCGGTCCACCGCCACAGCCCCCAAGGGCCGGGTGTGGGCCGGAGGAGATGTGGCCGTTCCGGTCCGGAGCGGATCACCGTCCGGTCCCGGGCGGTGATCCGCGGCGCATCGACGGCGGGCGCCAAACACTGTTGATCGATCTGCGCGGCGAGCGCGGCGAGCGTGTGGTGGTCGTACAGCACGCGGACGGGCAGATTGATTCCGAAATGGTCGGCAACCAGGAAGGTCAGCCGGGTGGCGAGCAGGGAGTTGCCGCCGAGCGCGAAGAAGTCGTCGTCCGGGGAGGTGACCCGAGCCTCGAGCAGCTCAGCCCAGAGCGCGGCGAGCCGGATCTGGGTCGGGTCGGTCAACGGCTTGTCCGGCATGGTTGGGGGCGCCGCTGCCAGCGGCGGGGGCAGCGCCGCGCGGTCGACCTTGCCGTTCCGGTTCAGCGGCAGGGCCGGCAGCACGACGTAGGTTGCCGGTCGCAGGTACGGCGGAAGCTGCCTCCGGACGTGGGCATCGAGCATCTGAACGAGTTGCTGCTCGGCGGCTGCGGAGCCGGGTGACAGGTAGGCCAGCAGGCGCTTGCGTTCTCCCTCGCCGTCCATCACCACGGCGACCTCGCGGACCAGCGGGTGGGCCCGCAGCACCGCCTCGACCTCGGCTGGTTCGACGCGGAATCCGCGGATCTTCACCTGCCGGTCGATGCGGCCGAGAAACTCCAGGGTGCCGTCCGAGCGCCAGCGGACCCGGTCACCGGTGCGATACATGCGGGCGCCGGGGGTTGTGCTGAACGGATCGGGCAGGAAGCGTTCCGCGGTCCGGCCGGGCTGCCCCTGGTAGCCCCGGGCGAGCCCGTCCCCACCGGTGTAGAGCTCGCCCGGCACGCCTACCGGCACGGGACGTAGGGCCGCGTCGAGCACGTAGACCGTGGTGCGGGGGACCGGCCGACCGATCGGGACCGACTCGGTGACCGACTGCGGGTCGGTCATCCGGTGGCAGCTGGTGAAGGTGGTGTTCTCCGTCGGGCCGTATCCGTTGATCACCGGCTGGCCCTTTCGGACCCGTAGCGCCTTGCGCACTGCTTCCGGGGACAACACGTCGCCGCCGGAGAGCAGTTGGCCGACGCCGGCCAGGCACTCCGGGTCGTGCTCGATGAGTTGATGAAATAGCCCGGCGGTGAGCCAGAGCACGCTGATCCGCTCGATTCGCAGCAGGTGGGCGATTTCCGTGAGGTCGAGCGGGTCGGGGGGCGCGACGACGAGCCGTGCTCCGTTGAGCAGGGCCCCCCACACTTCCAGCGTGGACGCGTCGAAGGCGGCCGAGGCGAGATGTAGGACAGACTCTTCCGGGCCGAGGTGCAGGTAACCCGGCTGGTGGATGAGTCGGATCACGGCGCGGTGCGGCACCGCGACCCCTTTCGGGGCACCGGTGGATCCCGAGGTGTAGCTGATGTAGGCGAGGCTGGTCGGCCGGGCCGCGCTGGCGGGTGCGGTGGTGGGCAGCTCGGCCAGCTCTGCGTCGATCCGATCCAGTCGGAGCACCTTCACCTCGTCGGGTGGCGGGGGGCCGCCGTCGGCAGCCAGCAGTAGCGGATCGCCGCTGTCGGTGAGGAGTTCCCGGATCCGTCCTGGCGGGTTGTTCGGATCGATCGGCAGATAGGCGCCGCCGGCTTTGAGTACCGCCAGCAGGGCTACCACCAGACGTACCGAGCGGGGCAGCGCGATGGCGACGGGAGCGTCGACGGTGACGCCGTGCCGGACGAGCAGGTGCGCCAGGCGGTTGGCACGGGCGTCCAGTTCCGCATAGGTCAGGGTGCCATCAGGGCCGCTCACCGCGTTCCGGTCCGGGTGGCGTCGCGCCTGGTCGGCGAAGAGTTCGGGGATGGTTGCCCCGGCGGGATAGGCGGGGTGGTGGCCCGCCCACTCGCTGATGATGCGCCGTACCTCTTCGTCGTCGGAGAGAGGCAGCGCCGAGACCGGGGCGTCGAGTCCGGCTGCCATCCCGATCAGACAGGTGGTCAGATGGTGCAGCAGATGGTTGGCGTGCTCGGCGGGGAGCCGACGCTGGTCGTGGTAGAGGAAGATCCGTAGCGTCGGCTCGCCGAACGCACAGAGCGTCAACGGTGAACCAGGGTTCCGCCGGACCTGGACCGAACGGTCGTTCCAGCCCGGGACCGAGGTGTCGAGGCTGCTCTGCAAGTCCCGGTGTTCGTACATCAGCAGACTTTCGAACAGCGGTGTTGCCGGGGAGAGGTGCGTGTGCTCCCGGATTGCCGGAAGCGGGGTGACCTGGTACGCGCGGAGCGCTTCGATCTGCGCGCGGACGGCGGCCAGCCAGGACCGCACCGGGAGGGCGGGATCCACGGTTACGCGCAGCGGCACCGTGTTGATCATGAGCCCGATGATGCTGTCCGCGCCCGTGATGGTGCCGTGCCGGCAGCTGCGGGTCGCTCCGAACACCACGTCGCGTTCGCCGCTGTAGCGGTGGAGCAGCACCGCCCAGGCGGCGTTGACCATCGTGCTGAGCGGCACCGCGGCGGCCTGTGCGGCTCGCCGCACCGCGTCATGTTCGGCTTCGCTCAGCGTGGCGACGATTTCCCGTACCGATTCCGGACCGCGTGCCGGCAGGTCTCGGGCTGGGGTGAGCGGGAGCGGGGTGGGCAGGGTGACCCCGCGGAGCTGCTCCTGCCAGAACGCCCGATCGCCATCCAGGTTTCGCTGGTTTGCCCAGACGACGAAGTCCTGGAACGGCCGCCGGTCGGGTAGGGCCGCCGTGGCGCCGCCGAACACCTCGGTGAGCAGCATGTGTGCCGACCGCCCGTCGAGGATCGCGTGGTGGAAGGTGAAGACAATGGTGTGGTGGTCGGACCGGTGCCGGATGAGTGAGACCCGGGCCAGCGGGGCAACCCGGATATCGAATTCCTGGGCCCGGTCGGCCACGAGAAAGCGTTCGAGCCGCTCGGTCCGGTCGCCATCGGTGTCGGACCAGTGATGCAGGCTGATCGGGAGGTTCACTTCGGCATGCACCTGCTGGGTCACCGTGTGCGGCGGTGACCAGGCAAAAGCCGTCCGCAGCACCGGGTGCCGCTGCGTAGCTGATTGCCAGGCGCCAATCGTGGCATCGGTGTCCAGCGGTTCCGGCCAGTCCATGACCATTTGTATGAGGTCGACGCCGGCGCCGGGATCGAACTGGCTCTGGAACAGGATTCCCTGCTGCAGTGCGATGGCGGCATGGCGTTCCGGGACGGGGCTCGACCGATCTCGACCGAGGCGCCTATCGTCGGCCGTGGCGCCTTTCCTATCTGCTAAAACCACGGCCTTTCGCCTCCTTTTGAAGTCGTCGTTGACATACCTGTCCCACCCTCGGTCGAGTGCCACGGGCGCATTGCCGAATCCGTGGAACAGCACCCGATGCATTAAAGGAGAGCAATGCAAGCGAGTTCACCAGAAGGTACGGGCCCAACCGCAGAGTGTCAACAGTGAGCGATGGTTTTGAGTGTCCAGAGAGGATTGCTGGGCAATGTGCCTTATAAGCTGATTGGTTGTGCCGCACTATTGCGTCCTGATTACTGGACAACGAGCGGATTGGTCCATTTATGGGTGCCTAGAGGTGCGGCGAAAGCGGGAGCTTCGGCTCAGCCTCGGGCGAAATTCGCAGAACCCTCCTCCACGCCCCTGGCGTGCGGGACGATCTGGCCAGGCCGTCGCCCTGATCGGGGCCAACAGTGGGCGTCTGCGCGTCATGGTCGCGCTGCTTGACGCGCTCGCCGGGAATGCCCGGATGCCCGCAGTGCCAGCCCGGGCCTGAATTGTCATGAAATTGGAGCAAGTATTATCTGGTGTGGTGCTGAGGCACGAAGAGCCGGTGTCCTGCAAAAGGCGGGACACCGGCTCAGTTCATTGTTTAACGACTAGGTCTGGTGGGCCATCCACTGCTGGAGACTGCGGGGACGCATATCGGTCCACACTTTGTCGATGTGGGCAAGGCAGGCATTCTGGTCGCCTTCCATCCCTTCCAATCGCCAGCCCGACGGCGGCTCTGAGTCGGCGGGCCAGATAGAGTATTGATCTTCATCGTTGATGACGACGCGATACCGACGCTGGTCCTCGGCTTCTTCCATAGGGCCACTCCAGATGGCTATGCCTTGGGGGGACGATAGGTCACTATACATAGATCAGTGTTTTTCTTGGTCGAATCGCGACGGTGACCAGCCTGTCGGGCGGCGGTTGCAGCACCGCCTCGGGCTGGAGAACGAAGGCGCCGCCTCCCCCGTCGGTGACAACCTGCCGGCGTCCGGGCCCCCGTCTTGCCCCTCGGAAAGGCCGGTGCCCCTTCCGCGGGGGCCAGCCGGATAGAGTAGGTGGTCTTTGTCATCAACAACGACGCGATGCGGCGCTGGTCCTCGGCTTTCGCCCCGGCAAACCCCATCTGACTCAGCCGCCCCGAGACGGCGACAGGTGACTTTTGCCGATCCGGTGCGCGCCGCAGTGGCCGGATCGGCCGAACCGCGCGTCCATGATTGGGAGGCAACGAGTGACCACGGCCCACCCGGAGCTGACAGCGGCCAGCGGGGCGCAGGCGCATCCATCCGCACCGCCACCGGCGCGATCCGACAAGGCGCTGGTCGTCGTCACCGGGCTCTCCGGCGGCGGTCGCAGCACCGTGGCCCGGGCCCTGGAGAACGTCGGTTTCTACGTCGTGGACAACCTGCCACAGGCGCTCATGCTCGACATGGCTGAGTTGGCCTTTCAGGCCGGGGGTGCGGCACGTAAGACCGCGATGGTGCTGGATGTCCGCAGCCGGGCCTTCTCCACCGACCTGGTCGGTGCGATCCGGGCCCTCAAGGAGCGTGGATTCCAGCCCCGGGTGGTCTTCGTCGACGCTGACGACGAGGTGCTGATCCGCCGCTTTGAGAGCGTCCGACGCCCGCACCCGCTGCAGGGGGAGGGCCGCCTCGTCGACGGCATCGCAGCCGAGCGGAAGCTGCTGGCGGAGGCCCGTGAGCTAGCCGATGTGATCATCGACACCAGCCAGCTCAACGTCAACCAGCTCCGCCGCCGGGTGGAGGAGCTTTTCGGCGAGGAGGATGTCCGCCGGCTGCGGGCCACCGTGCTGTCGTTCGGTTTCAAGTACGGTTTGCCGCCCGACGCAGATTTCGTCCTCGACGCGCGTTTCCTGCCCAACCCCTACTGGGTGCCAGACCTGCGGGAGCACACCGGCCGGGTGGCGGAGGTCAGCCGTTACGTGCTCGGCCAGGAGGGGGCGGTGACCTTTGTCGAGGGGTACGCCCAACTGATCAGCGCCACCGCTCCTGGATTCGAACGGGAAGGCAAGCGCTACCTGACCGTCGCCGTCGGCTGCACCGGTGGCAAGCACCGCAGCGTGGCGATTGCCGAAGAGCTAGCCGAGCGGCTGCGCCAGGCGGGGGTGGCCGCCCACGCGCACCACCGTGACCTGGGGCGCGAGTGACAGCCACCAAGGTGGTCGCGTTCGGGGGTGGTCACGGCTTGTCGGCCGCCCTGCGGGCGTTGCGGCGCTGTGCGCCGCACCTCGATCTGGACATCACCGCCGTGGTGACCGTTGCTGACGACGGCGGCTCCAGCGGCCGGCTGCGGATGGAACGAGACTCGCTGCCTCCCGGCGACCTGCGGCAGGCACTGGTGGCGCTGGCCGACGACCACCCGCAGACCGAGCGCAGTGCCGAACTCTTCCAGTACCGCTTCACCGCGGGGCGCCCCGACAACGGTGTCGCGGATCCGCTCGTCGGCCACGCCGTCGGCAACCTGGTGCTGCTCGGGCTCTTCGAGCAGCTCGGCGACCCGGTGGCCGCTCTGGAGCATGCCGGAGCGATGCTCGGGGTGACCGGCCGCGTGCTGCCGATGTCCTGCGAGCCGCTCTGCATCGAAGCGGACGTGCACGGCGCCGATCCCGGCCAGCCGGACACCGTGGTCACCCTCCGCGGACAGCGTGAGGTAGCGGCCACCACCGGGCGGGTCGAGGCGGTGCGTCTGACCCCGTCCGCCCCGCGTGCCTGCGCTGAGGCGGTGGCGGCGGTCGGCGCCGCGGATTGGCTGATCTTCGGTCCGGGCAGCTGGTTCACCAGTGTGATCCCGCATCTGCTGGTCCCGGATCTCGCCGCGGCGATCGTCTCCAGTCCGGCCCGTCGGCTGGTCATGCTCAATCTGGCGTCGGAGAAGGAGACCCTCCGTCTCTCCGTCGCCGATCATCTGGCGGCGCTGCGGTGGTATCTGCCCGCTCTGGCGGTCCACGTCGTACTGGCCGATCCTACCGCGGTAGGAGACCCTGGACCGGTCAGACGGGCCGCCGAATCGTTGGGGGCCCGACTGGTGCTGGCCCCGGTGGCTGCCGCCGATGGCAGTCCACGGCATGATTGTGCCGCGCTGGGGGCGGCCCTGGTGCCCGTCCTCCGCTCCGATCGTTAAGCACCTACGAGCGAATCCTGGCATCCTGTCGGAACCGGTACACGAGGTGACAGAAGAATGGCGATGACCCCCGCGGTCAAGGACGAGTTGAGCCGGGTCGACGTGCCCAAACCCTGCTGTCGCAGGGCGGAGATGACGGCGCTGCTGCGTTTTGCGGGAGGACTGCACATCGTCTCCGGGCGCGTGGTGGTGGAGGCGGAACTTGACACCGGGGTGGTGGCCCGCCGGCTGCGCCGGGAGATCGCTGAGGTGTACGGGTATCCGAGTGAGGTCCACGTCCTCGCCTCCGGGGGCCTGCGTCGCTCCAGCCACTTCGTGGTGCGGGTAGTCAAGGACGGTGAGTCGCTGGCCCGCCAGACCGGCCTGCTCGATGTGCGGGGACGCCCGGTGCGGGGGCTTCCGCCACATGTGGTCTCCGCCAACGTGTGCTGCGCGGTGGCCGCCTGGCGCGGGGCGTTCATGGTGCACGGCTCGCTGACCGAGCCGGGCCGCTCCTGCGCGATGGAGATCACTTGCCCCGGCCCGGAGGCGGCGTTGGCGCTGGTGGGGGTCGCGCGCCGCATCGGGGTTGGCGCCAAGGCACGTGAGGTCCGTACCGTCGACCGGGTGGTGGTCAAGGACGGCGACGCCATCGCCGCGCTGCTGACCCGGCTCGGTGCCCACTCCAGCGTCCTGGCCTGGGAGGAGCGCCGCGTCCGCCGGGAGGTCCGCGCCACCGCCAACCGCCTGGCCAACTTCGATGACGCCAACCTGCGTCGCTCGGCCCGCGCCGCCGTGGCCGCCGCCGCCCGGGTCACCCGGGCGCTGGAGATCCTGGCCGACGACGTCCCCGAGCACCTGCACACGGCGGGGCAGCTGCGCCTGGAGCACCGCCAGGCGTCGCTGGAGGAGTTGGGCACCCTGGCCGACCCGCCGATGACCAAGGACGCCATCGCCGGGCGGATCCGGCGGCTGCTGGCCCTGGCCGACAAACGCGCCCGGGAGTTGGGTATTCCCGACACCGAGTCGGCGGTGACGCCGGACATGCTCGTCGTGTGAGCCGCGGCGGATTCCGCACCTCAGCCTGGACGGATTCCGCCCCAACACAGCGCGACGCCGATCGCTCCGATAAGGTCGCAAGCGTACGGCGACGAAGCCGGGAGCGCATAAATCTCTGCCGGTGAATGCTGTTGCTGCCGGCAGACCAGACCGCGAGGAGATGGAACAAGTGACCATCCGCGTTGGCATTAATGGCTTCGGCCGCATTGGCCGCAACTTCTTCCGGGCGGTGCTCGCCTCGGATGCGGACATCGAGGTGGTCGGGGCGAACGACCTCACCGACAACGCCACTCTGGCGCACCTGCTCAAGTACGACAGCATCCTTGGCCGGCTTCCGCAGGAGGTCAAGGCGACCGCTGACGAGATCACCGTCGGCGGCCACTCGGTGAAGGTGTTCGCCGAGCGTGACCCGGCCAAGCTGCCCTGGGGCGATCTCGGCGTCGATGTGGTGATCGAGTCGACCGGCTTCTTCACCGATGCGGCTAAGGCCCGCGCACACATCGAGGCTGGCGCCAAGAAGGTCATCATCTCCGCGCCTGCGAAGAACGAGGACGTTACTGTCGTCATGGGGGTCAACCAGGACGAGTACGACCCGGCGCGGCACACGATCATCTCCAACGCTTCCTGCACCACCAACTGCCTGGCGCCCCTGGCGAAGGTGCTGAACGACACCTTCGGTGTCGAGCGTGGTCTGATGACCACCATCCACGCCTACACGGCGGACCAGAACCTGCAGGACGGCCCCCACAAGGACCTGCGTCGGGCCCGGGCCGCCGCGCTCAACATCGTGCCGACCTCCACCGGCGCGGCCAAGGCGATCGGGCTGGTGCTGCCGGAGCTGAAGGGCAAGTTGGACGGTTACGCGCTGCGGGTGCCGGTGCCGACCGGTTCGGCCACGGACCTCACCGTGACGCTGAGCCGCTCCACGTCCGTTGAGGAGGTCAACGCCGCCTTCCGGGCCGCCGCCGAGGGGCCGCTGCAGGGCATCCTGACCTACACCGAGGACCCGATCGTCTCGACCGACATCGTCACCGACCCGGCCTCCTGCATCTACGATGCTCCACTGACGAAGGTCATCGGTGACCAGGTCAAGGTCGTGGGCTGGTACGACAACGAGTGGGGCTACTCCAACCGTCTGGTTGACCTGGTGAAGCTGGTGGGCTCGTCGCTGTGAGTATCCCCACCCTGGACGATCTGCTCGTCGAGGGGGTGTCAGGTCGGCGCGTGCTCGTGCGCGCCGACCTGAATGTGCCCCTCGACGGTGGCTCCATCACCGACGATGGACGCATCCGGGCGGTGCTGCCCACGCTCACCGCGCTGCGTGACGCCGGCGCATCGCTGATCGTCTGCTCCCACCTGGGACGGCCCAAGGGGGCACCGGACCCGAAGTACAGCCTGGCCCCGGTGGCCACCCGGCTCGGCGAACTGCTCGGGGCCCCGGTCACCCACGCCTCCGACACCGTCGGCGAGTCGGCGCGCGCCGCAGTCGACGCGCTCTCCCCCGGGCAGGTGGTGTTGCTGGAGAACCTGCGGTTCAACCCGGGGGAGACCAGCAAGGACGACGCCGAGCGGGGAGCCTTCGCCGATCAACTGGCCAGCTTCGCCGACGCCTACGTCGACGACGCGTTCGGCGCGGTGCACCGCAAGCACGCCAGTGTCTACGATGTCCCGTCCCGGCTGCCGCACGCGGCCGGACGGCTCGTCATGCGCGAGGTCGAGGTGCTTTCCCGCCTGACCGGCGAGCCGGAGCGGCCGTACATCGTGGTGCTCGGTGGGTCGAAGGTCTCCGACAAGCTTGCGGTGATCGAGGCGCTCCTGCCGAAGGTCGACCGGCTGCTGGTCGGTGGCGGCATGTGCTACACCTTCCTGAAGGCGCAGGGGCATGAGGTCGGCAACTCCCTGTTGGAGGAGGAGATGGTCGACACCTGCCGCAACCTGCTGGCCCGCGGCGAGGGGCGGATCCTCCTCCCCGTCGACGTGGTGGCTGCGACCGCCTTCGCCGCCGATGCCGACCGGGTCACGGTCGACGTCGACGAGATCCCCGCCGACCGGATGGGGTTGGATATCGGACCGCGCAGCGTCGTGGAATTCGCGGCGGCGCTGAGCGGGGCGCGTACGGTGTTCTGGAACGGTCCGATGGGGGTCTTCGAAATGGCACCCTTCGCGGCGGGCACCCGCGGCGTGGCGGAGGCGATCGCCGGGATCGACGGCTTCAGTGTGGTCGGCGGTGGTGATTCAGCCGCCGCGGTGCGTGCTCTCGGACTCGACGAGTCGTCATTCGGGCATATTTCGACCGGCGGGGGAGCTTCGCTGGAGTACCTGGAAGGCAAGACGCTCCCCGGTCTTGCCGCGTTGGAGAGATAGACATGGTTTCCTCCACCCGCCGGCCGCTGATGGCCGGCAACTGGAAGATGAACCTCAACCACCTTGAGGCCATCGCCCTGGTGCAGAAGTTGGCGTTCAGCCTCGACAAGCAGCAACTCACCGATGTCGAAGTGGTAGTGCTGCCACCCTTCACCGACCTGCGGAGCGTGCAGACCCTCGTCGAGGGGGACAAGCTGCTGATCGGGTACGGCGCACAGGATCTCTCCCCCCACCAGTCCGGGGCCTACACCGGTGACATCTCCGGCCCGATGCTGGCCAAGCTCGGCTGCCGGTACGTGACGGTCGGTCACTCGGAGCGGCGGGCGATGCACTTCGAGGACGACGCGGTGGTCAAGGCGAAGGTGGCGGCCGCGCTGGCTAACGACCTCACGCCGATCCTCTGCGTCGGTGAGGGGTTGGATATCCGCGAGGAGTCGCGGCACGTGCCGTACTGCCGCGACCAGGTCGAAGCCGCGCTGCAGGGGCTAACCCCCGAGCAGGTGGAGAAGGTGGTGGTGGCCTACGAGCCGGTCTGGGCCATCGGTACCGGCAAGACCGCCACCCCGGAGAACGCCCAGGAGGTCTGTGGCGCCCTGCGGCAGCGGATCGCGGAGCTGTACGGCCCGGAGACGGCGGAGCGGGTCCGTGTGCTGTACGGCGGATCGGTGAAGGCCGACAACATCGCCGGCATCATGGCCCAGCCCGATGTTGACGGGGCGCTGGTCGGCGGTGCGAGCCTCGACGCCGAGGAGTTCGCGAAAATCTGCCGGTTCCGGGAGCACACCCCCAGCTGACCACCGCTATCCTTGACGGGCCCGCCCACCGATTGATGCCGCTTGGTGCGGTTGGCGGCCTGAGGAGCGCAACGAGAGGACTACCCCCACCATGCCGATCGGTTTCGCGTACACGTTGATCGTGTTGCTGATCATCACGAGCGTGCTGCTCACCATGCTGATTCTGCTGCACCGGGGTAAGGGCGGCGGCTTGTCGAGCATGTTCGGCGGCGGAGCCAGCTCGAGTCTGGCCGGCTCCTCCGTCGCGGAGAAGAACCTCGACCGCTACACCGTCCTGGTGGGGATTGTCTGGTTCGCCTGCCTGGTGGGGCTGGGGCTCTGGCTCAAGCTCGCCACGGCCGTGGGCTGACGCCGCTGTCGTAGGGGTTCGGGGCGTTCGTCGTAGGGTTCCGGGGCGGGGTGCCTGCTCAGGGCGGTCAGGCTTGATCCCTTCGTCGGGCACCCCGCCCCGAACCACAGCCGCAAGGCAACACAAGGCCAGCCAGCGCCTAACCACGCAACGAATACAAGTGCGCGGCCCGCATCTCGGGCCGCGCACTTGTCTGCATCACCCGTCGCGGGCACGAGGGCCAGCTCATCGGTGAGTGTTAGCGAGCGGGATCGCTGTCAGCGGAGGCTGCGGAACTCCGGTCGCACCTCTGCCGCCGCGGCCTGGTCCAGCAGCCACAACGTGCGCTGCACGCCCTCGACCCCAGCGGCCGGCAACTGCGCCGGACCGGCGCCGGCCAGCGCCGCCCCGATCACCTGGGCCTTGTCCGACCCGCTCGCCACCAGCCACACCTCCTCGGCGGTGTTGATCGCCGGCAGGGTCAAGGTGACCCGGACGGGCGGCGGTTTCGGGCTGTTCCGTACCGCGCCGACCAGCCGCTGCTCGTAGATGACCGGGTGGTTGGGGAAGACCGACGCGACATGCCCGTCCTCACCGACGCCGCAGAGCAGTACGTCGAAGTGCGGCAGCGCCGCCGTGCCGGGCCGGGCGGCAGCCGCCAGCTCCGCCGCGTAACGGGCCGCGGCGGCCTCCGGGTCGTCCCCGTCCGGGCCGTCGGACGCCGGCATCGGATGCACCCGTGCCGGATCCAGCGGCACGGCGTCGAGCAGCGCCTCACGGGCTTGGGTCTCGTTCCGTTCCGGATGCCCACTCGGCAGGAACCGCTCGTCACCCCACCACAGGTCGACCCGGCTCCAGTCGATCGCGTCGCGGGCCGGCAGGTCGCGTATCGCCCGGTAGACGGCCGCGGCGATACGGCCACCGGTCAGGACGACGCTCGCCTCACCTCGCTCAGCCTGCGCGTCGATCATTTTGACGACCAGGCGGGCTGCCACGGCCTGGGCCAACACCCCCGGGTCGGCGTGTACAACGACACCCGTATCACTCATCGGCACTTCGGCGCCATAACCCGCGGCGGACCCGCGGGGCGGCGCCTTCCCCCTCTCGAATGCTGGAACATCATGGATGGCGGTGGCGGCCGGGCCGGCCCGGGGATAACCGGGCGTGGTCTGCGCGCAGCTGCCCGTTCATTCCGACGCCTCGCGGGTGCGCGCCGACACCGGGTCCTTCCAAATGTGGATGCGTTGCCCGGAGCGTTCCTGCAGCCCGGACCGGCCGGTCGCAGCGCCGAGCGCGTCGGCGTAGATCTGATCGGCGTCCAGCCGCCGTAGCTCCTCGGCCAGCTCCTCACCGAGTGGCCGCCGGATCAGCGGCAGATGCCGGTCAGGATGCCCCGTGTGCCGCAAGGTAGCGGTGCCGTCGTCCCGGGTCAGGAGTAGATGGTCGCCGTCGGAGCAGTGCAGCTCCACCGAACGCATCCGAGGATCGCCAGCGACCTCCTCCCACCGGGGGCTGATACCGAGCCGGGCGGTGAGCCAACCGGCCATCAGTGCTGCCGTCGGCTCCTTCTTGGGGGCCACGATCGTCGCGCCGGTGACCTCGCCGCGCATGGTATCCAGGGCGCCGGCGACCAGGGTGCGCCACGGGGTGATGCGGGTCCAGGCGAGGTCGGTGTCGCCGGGGGCGTAGTCGTCGGCCCGCTGCCGCAGGGCCCCGATCGGGTCGGACGCCTGCGCCGTGTCGGTGATCCGCCGGTCGGCGACCACCCCCAGGTAGTCGTTGGCGATCCGTTCCGGCGGGGCGGCGTGCCACCAGGTCACCACGGGGACGTCCGGCACCAGCAGCGGCATGACGACGGATTCGGCGTGCAGGGCCAGCCGCCCGTACATGCGCATCACCACCGCCTCGCCCGGGCCGAGCCGCCCACCAACCACGATTTCGGCGTCGAGCCGGCTGCGGTCGCGTTCGATGTCGGAGCGGACCACCAGAAGAAGGCGCAGGGGATGGGCCGCCGAGGCGATGGTCGCCGCGGCTTCCGCCTCGTCGACCCGTGGCTCGTCAACGACCACGATCAGTGACAGCGCCATGCCGCTGGCAACGCCCCCGGCACTGCGCCGCTCGGCCGCCAGTGCCTTGACCACCTCCTTGCCGGTGGTATCCCACAAGCTGATCATGCTCTCCTCCAGGCCCGGCCGTCCCGACCCAGCAGTTCGGCAGCCCCCGGCGGGCCCCATTCTCCGGCTCGGTAGGACTCGGGGACGGTGCCCCGCCAGGCGGCCTGCAACGGGTCGATGACCGCCCAGCTCTGCTCCACCTCGGCTGCGTCGGGAAAGAGGGTCCGGTCGCCGATCAACACGTCGAGCACGAGCCGCTCGTACGCCTCGGGGCTGGCCTCGGTGAATGCCGCCCCGTACTGGAAATCCATGGCAATGTCGCGGAGTTCCATCGTTGTGCCCGGCACCTTGGCCCCGAACTTCAGCACCACACCTTCGTCAGGCTGGACCCGGATAACCAGCTGGTTGCAGCCCAGCATCTCCACATCGGCCGGGTCGAAAGGCAGGTGCGGGGCCTTCTTGAACAGGACCGCAACCTCGGTGACCCGGCGGGGGAGACGCTTGCCGGCCCGGATATAGAAGGGCACCCCGGCCCAGCGCCGGTTCTGGACGCCGAGCCGGACCGCGACGTAAGTTTCGGTGGTCGAGGTTGGCGGAACCCCCTCCTCCTCCAGATACCCCACCGCCCGTTCGCCGGCCACCCAGCCGCGCAGATACTGCCCGCGTACGGTGTCCCGGCTGATATCGGAGGGCAGGGAGATCGCTTTGAGGACCTTCAGCTTCTCGGCCCGGATCTCGCTGGCGTCGAAGCTGGTCGGCTCCTCCATGGCCACCAGGGCGAGGAGCTGCAGCAGGTGGTTCTGCAGCACGTCGCGGGCGGCGCCAGCGGCGTCGTAGAAGCCGGCGCGGGTGCCGATACCGACATCCTCGGCCATGGTGATCTGCACTGAGTCGACGTACCGGGCGTCCCAGAGCGGTTCGAACAGGTTGTTGGCGAAACGCAGCGCGAGGATGTTCTGAACCGTCTCCTTGCCGAGGTAGTGGTCGATGCGGAAAACGTCGTCGCGGCGGAAGACGTCGTCCACCAGTTCGTTGAGGGCCCGCGCCGACGGCAGATCGGAGCCGAACGGCTTCTCCACCACCACGCGACGCCACCCGCCGGCCTTGGCGCTGTCGGCCATCCCGGTGCGGGCCAGCTGTTTGAGCACCAGCGGGAAAGCCGCCGGGGGGATGGAGAGGTAGAAGGCGGCGTTGCCCGGGAGCCCCTGGGTGTCGCGGAAATGGTCGAGCTTCTCGGCCAGGCGGTCGAAGGCGTCGTCGTCGTCGAACGACCCGCCGACAAATTTGATGTTGCCGGCGAGTCGTCGCCACACCTCCTCCCGCCAAGGGGTACGCGCGTACCTGCGCACCGACTCGTAGGCCAGGGATTCGAAATCCCCGTCGGCCCAGTCCCGCCGGGCGAAGCCGAGCAGCGTGAACCCCGACGGCAGCAGCCCCCGATTGGCCAGGTCGTAGATGGCGGGGAGCAGCTTCTTGCGAGAGAGGTCACCGGTCGCTCCGAAGATGACCAGAGCGCATGGTTCCGGGATGCGGGGCAGCCGCCGGTCCTGTGGATCGCGCAGTGGATTCACGCCGTCTCCTCGCTGGTTGCCCCCGATCGCATGGTCAACTCCGCAGGGCACGAGCCGCACCGAGCAGTTGGCCGATGCCCGCCGCACGATCGGTCAGATGCAGCCGCAGCAGCGGCCGGTCGCGGCCGGTCAGCGCCTGCCGGTCACCGGCGGCCTGCGCCGCCTGCAACTCGCCGAAGGTGTACGGCCGGCCCGGCACCGGCAGATCCTGGCTGGCCGTGCCGGTGATCTGCAGGTAGGAACCGACCTGCGGGCCGCCCTTGTGGTACTGCCCGGTGGAGTGCAGGAACCGTGGCCCCCAGCCGAAGGTGACGGGGCGTTCCTGCCCGGGCACCGCCGCAGTGGCGGCGGCGAGCAGCGGGCGCAGCTGGCTGATCCCGGCGTCGCCGTTGCGGTCGAGGTAGGCCATCACCGCCAAGTACCCGGCATCGCCCAGGGTGCCGAGCAGCCAGCGCAGCGCCCCCGCCAGGTCGGTCGCGGTCCCCGCCGGAACGTAGACCTCGACTGCCTCCTCGGTGAAGAGCGGTTCCTCCACCGGGAGCCCGGAGGCCAGCAGCTGGTTGGTGTTGTCCTTGGACTCGGTGACGTTGGGCTGGTTGAACGGGTCGATGCCGAGCATGACCCCGGCGACCGCGGTGGCGTACTCCCAGGCGAGGAACTGCGCGCCGAGGGGGCCGTTGACGGAGAGGTCGGGCTCCACCCCGCCACCCGGCACCAACCCCGGGGACAGGGTGCCGCCGGTGGTCACGGTGAGCACGTCGGCGCCCCCGGTGCCGGGACTCTGTGGGGTCTCCACCACCACCGGCAGAATGCCGAGGCCGTTCTTGCCGGTGGACTCCGCGATGAGCTGTTCGATCCAGTCGCCGAGCCCTTCGATGCCGGTGCCGTCGGAGATCAGCGCGACCTTGTCGCGTCCGGCGGTGGCGGCGGCGCCGAGCGCCGCGCCCAGCGCCAGGCCCGGGTTGTCCCGGTCGCGACTGAGCGCCGACGACAACGCCTCCGCCTCCTCGATCAGTTCAGCGACCTCGATCCCGGCCAGGGCCGACGGTACGAGCCCGAACGCGGTCAGCGCCGAGTAGCGGCCCCCGACGTCCGGGTCGGCGAGCACCACGAAGGCGCCCATCTGCTCCGCGGTCTCCGCCAGCGGTGAGCCGGGATCGGTGACGATGACGAAGCGTCGACCCGCCTCGGCTTCGGAGAGTCCCGCATCGAGGAACGCCTGCCAGTAGGCGCGACGGTGGCTGTCCGTCTCGACGGTCGTACCGGACTTGCTGGAGATCACCACGACGGTGCGCTCCAACCGGTCACCCAATGCCGCCCGGACCTGTCCCGGGTCGGTGGTGTCCAGCACGGTCAGCGGTGCGTCGAGGGTGCGGGCGATCACCTCGGGGGCCAGGGACGAACCGCCCATGCCGGCGAGGACGACGTGATTCAGGTCGGCGAGCTCGGCTTTCAACTGGGCCAGCTGCGGCAGCAGGTCACGGCTGCGGCGGAACGTGTCGATCCAGCCCAGCCGGATCCGCGCCTCGTCCTGCGCCTCCGGGCCCCACAGCGTCGGGTCCTTCTCCATCAGCCGGCGCGGCACCTCGTCGGCGATCAGCGCCTGACGGGCGGAGGAGGGCGTGGCCCTGTCGATCGTGTCGGCACCGTAGACGACCAGACCTGCCGCCGCCTCGACCCCTCCGTCGAGTAGCTGCGTCATGTTTGTTACCCCGCTCTGTATCAAAGGTGGCGATGTCACGCGTTGCCCCCTGCCCGCTGTGCGGCAGCGGCGTTCTCCCGGGCCACCTGACCGGGGTGCCCTTCACCGCGGGCGGCCGACTCCAACGACTTACGTACCCCGTCGAGCAGTTCCACCCAGCTGGCCTCGAACTTGGTCACACCCTCGCGCTCCAGCGTGGCGACCACATCGTCGTAGTCCACACCCGCGGCGGCGAGGTCGGCGAGCACCTGCTTCGACTCATCGTAGGAGCCGGTGACGGTGTCGCCGCGGGTCTCGCCATGATCGGCGTAGGCGTTGATGACCGATTCGGGCATGGTGTTGACCGTGCCCGGCGCGATCAACTCCTCCACGTAGAGGACATCGCGGTAGTCGGGGTTCTTCGTCGAGGTCGACGCCCACAGCGGCCGCTGCGGGTGGGCGCCGGCGTCGGCGAGGGCCTGCCAGCGGCGGGAGGAGAAGATCTCCGCGTAGCGCTGGTAGGCGAGCCGGGCGTTAGCGACGGCGGCCTTGCCCCGCAGCGCCTTGGCCTGCGCCGACCCGATCTTCTCCAGCCGGCTGTCGATCTCCGTGTCGACACGGGAGACGAAGAACGAGGCCACCGAGCCGATCGTGGACAGGTCGTGCCCGTTGGCCCTGGCCTGCTCCATGCCGGCGAGGAAGGCTTCGGCGACCGCCGTGTACCGGTCCAGCGAGAAGATCAGGGTCACGTTGACGCTGATGCCCGCCGCCAGGGCCGCGGTGATCGCCGGCAGGCCGGCTTCGGTCGCCGGGATCTTGATGAAGAGGTTCGGGCGGTCGACCAGCCACCAGAGCGCCTTGGCCTCCGCGACGGTCTTCTCCGTCTCGTACGCCAGCCGGGGGTCGACCTCGATCGACACCCGGCCGTCAACGCCGGACGACGCCTCGAAGACCGGCATCATCACGTCGCAGGCCCAGCGCACGTCGTACCCGGTCAGCAGGCGGACCGCCTCCTCGACGTCCACCCCCCGCACCGCGAGGTCGCGCAACTGTTCGTTGTATTCGTCGGCGTCGCTGAGGGCGGTGGCGAAGATGGTGGGGTTCGTGGTCACCCCGACCAGGTGCTTCTCCCGGCGCATCTGGTCCAGGTTGCCGGAACTGAGCCGCTGCCTGGAAAGATCATCGAGCCAGATCGCCACACCCTGGGCGGACAGCTCACCCAACCTGTCGGTCATTTTTGATCTCCTCAGTTGCCAGTCGTGGTACCGGTGATGGCGCCGATACGCGTGAGCGACGCGTGCGCGGCCGCGACGACGCGGTCCGCGGTGAACCCGAGCTGCTCGTACAGCACCTGGTAGGGCGCGCTCGCGCCGTAATGCTCCAGGCTGACGCACTCGCCGTCGTCGCCGACGAACTCCCGCCACGACATCGCGATGCCGGCCTCCACACTCACCCGGGCCTTCACCCCACGAGGCAGCACCTCTTCGCGGTAGGCCTCGTCCTGTGCGCGGAACCACTCCTGGCAGGGCAGGGAGACCACCCGGGTCGGGGTGCCTTCCGCCTCCAGACGCTCCCGCGCGGTCAGGCAGAGCTGCACCTCGGAGCCGGTGCCGATCAGGATCACCTTTGGCTGGGCGTTGGACGCCTCGGCCAGGATGTAGCCGCCCCGCGCCACTCCCTCGGGCCCGGCCAGCGTGCTGCGGTCGAGCACCGGCACGTTCTGCCGGGTCAGGGAGAGCGCGGTGGGCCGGTCGGTGTGCTCCAGCGCCGTCCGCCACGCCCAGGCGGTCTCGTTTGCGTCGGCCGGGCGTACCACGTCCAGGCCGGGGATGGCCCGCAACGACGCCAGGTGCTCGACCGGCTGGTGGGTGGGGCCGTCCTCACCCAGCCCGATCGAGTCATGCGTCCAGACGTAGATCACCGGCAGCTTCATCAGCGCGGCGAGCCGTACCGCCGGGCGCATGTAGTCGCTGAAGACCAGGAAGGTGCCGCCGTACGGGCGGGTGCCGCCGTGCACGGCGATGCCATTGAGGATCGCCCCCATCGCGTGTTCCCGGATGCCGAAGTGCAGGTTGCGGCCGTACTCGTTGCCGGGGAAGGTCTTGGTGGCGTGCTCGCTGGGGATGAAGGACGGTTCCCCCTTCATCAGGGTGTTGTTGCTCTCGGCCAAGTCGGCAGAACCGCCCCACAGTTCGGGCAGGACCGGGGCCAGGGCGTTCAGCACGGCGCCGGAGGCGGCCCGGGTGGCGATCCCCTTCGGGTCGGCCGGCCAGGTCGGCAGCGCGTCGGTCCAGCCCGTCGGCAGGCTGCGGGTGGCCATGCGGTCGTACAGCGCCTTGCGCTCCGGGTTGGCTTCGGCCCAGGCGGCGAAGGCCCGCTCCCACTCGGCCTGCTCGGCCCGGCCGTGCTCAAGCGTCTGGCGGGTGTGGGCCAGCACCTTTTCGTTGACCGGGAAGTTCTGGCCCGGGTTGAAGCCGAGGATCTCCTTGGTGGCGGCGACCTCCTCCGCACCCAGCTTCGCGCCGTGGATGGCGCCGGTGTTCTTCTTGTTCGGTGCCGGCCAGCCGATGATGGTGCGTAGCGCAATGAAGGAGGGGCGGTCGGTCTCCGCCTTGGCGGCGTTCAGGGCGGCATACAGCGCCTCGACATCCTCGTGGTAGTCGTCGTCGTTGCCGCGGCGCCAGTCGACCGTCTGCACGTGCCAGCCGTACGCCTCGTAGCGGGCCGTCACGTCCTCGCTCTGAGCGATCCGGGTGTCGTCTTCGATGGAGATCTCGTTGTCGTCGAAGATCACCACCAGGTTGCCGAGTTTCTGGTGCCCCGCCAGCGAGCTGGCCTCGTGGGTGATGCCTTCTTCGATGTCGCCGTCGGAGGCGATGCACCAGATGTGGTGGTCGAAGACCGACTGG
Organism: Micromonospora sp.; assembly: GCA_036278255.1. Classification (GTDB taxonomy): domain Bacteria; phylum Actinomycetota; class Actinomycetes; order Mycobacteriales; family Micromonosporaceae; genus DASULK01. The sequence continues at coordinate 12,017 of DASULK010000209.1, read as the reverse complement.
CCGGGGGCGGCGCCGGGGTCGAAGAGGCCCCGCTCCCGCCGGGCGGCCATCGCCATCCCGACCGCGTTGGCCAGCCCCTGCCCGAGCGGCCCGGTGGTGGTTTCGACGCCCTTGGTGTGGCCGTGTTCGGGGTGGCCCGGGGTGAGTGACCCCCACTGCCGCAGCGCCATCAGGTCGCTCAACTCGAGCCCGTAACCGGTCAGGTAGAGCTGAATGTAGAGCGTCAGACTCGTGTGGCCGGCCGAGAGTACGAACCGGTCCCGGCCGGGCCAGTGCGGGTCCGCCGGGTTGTGGTGCATGACCTTGTTGAACAGCAGGTGTGCTGCGGGAGCAAGGCTCATCGCCGTTCCCGGATGTCCGTTGCCGGACTTCTCGACGGCGTCCATTGCCAGCACCCGGGCGGTGTCCACCGCCCGTTGGTCGAGATCGGACCAGGTCAGCGCGGGGTGCTCGGTTTGGTGTGCAGCCACGTTGGTTGTGCTCCTCGACAAGTGGGCGGAACCCTTCGTGATGACCCTATCGAGGGCAGATATCCATGTGGCTGCGGATCGGGTGCTTCCCTCGCAGACTGAGACAAGCTGTGCCGGAAACGTCGTCCCGTCACATGCGTATCGTCATCCCCAGGTGCGGAGCACGTTGTGATCGTCGGCACCCGGGTCGGGGCGATCGGCCAGCGGAAATAGCTGCGCGTAGGCTGGGACGGGGGTGTGGCGGCGGTGCTGGTTGCCGCCGAGCCAACTACCCAGAGCAGATGCGGAAGGTGGCAATCCGTGAGCATGATCACCGAGCGTCCGGCGGTTACCGCTGCGCCGGCGGCCTCGGAGGCGGCCCGCAGAGGGGGCGCCCGGGAGGTGGTGCGGGCGTACCTCTCCCTCACCAAGCCGCGGATCATCGAACTGCTGCTCGTGACGACCGTGCCCGCGATGATGTTCGCGGCCGGTGGCCTGCCGTCGGTGTGGCTCATGATTGTGGTGCTGGTCGGCGGTTCACTCGCCGCCGGGGCTGCCAACGTCATCAACTGCTACATCGACCGCGATATTGACCAGGTGATGCGACGTACGAAGCGTCGCCCACTGCCCAGCCACACCGTCTCACCCCGCAACGCCCTGATCTTCGGGCTGGTGCTCGCGGTGCTCTCGGTGGCCCTGATGGCCGTCTTCACCAACTGGCTGGCCACCGGCCTGACCCTCGCCGCGATCGTCTACTACGACCTGATCTACACCCTGTGGCTCAAGCGCACCACCTGGCAGAACACCTTCTGGGGTGGGGCCAGTGGGGCGGCGCCGGTGTTGATCGGATGGGCTGCGGTCACCGGCTCCCTGGCACCGGCGGCCTGGATGCTCTTCGCATTGATCTTCTTCTGGCAGTTGCCGCACTTCTACGCGTTGGCGATCAAGTTCAAGGACGATTACGCTCGGGCCGGCATCCCCATGCTGACGGTGGTGGCCTCACCGGCGCGGGTCAGCTTCGAGATCGTCGCCTACTCCTGGGTCACCGTGGCGTGTTCGCTGGCGCTGTGGCCGCTGGGACTGTCGGCGATCTACGGGATCCCGGCGGTGGTGGCCGGCGTGGTCTTCCTCTCCGAGGCGCACAAGCTCTCCGGCCGGTCCCGGCGCGGTGAGCCCCTCAAGCCCATGCGCCTGTTCCACTGGTCGAACACCTATCTGACGATCCTCTCCATCGCCATCGCCGTCGATGCGTTGATTTAGCCGGATTTCGGGTATTCGGCGAGATCGCTCCGGAAGTTGTCTGATGATTGCCAAATCGTGAGGTAATTGGGATCACAAAAGGTTGGTCGTCGCACGGCAACGCCATCGCGGTCCGCATACGCTTCCCCACATGGCAGATGGTTCCGATACGACCCTGATGACAGAGCAGGGTTCCGCTGGGCAGGTGCCCGGTGGTCTTGTCGCTGGCATCAGATCGTTCGCCGCCGGGCACGGAGGTGCCAAGGCGGTTATCGAGTACGTCGGCAAGCGTGGTGCGCGCATCGTCCTGGTGGGTGAGGACGGCGCCTGGGGTGACCAGTTCGCACCCAGCACCGATGTTGCACGGCTGGCCTGCGCCACCGCCGGTGTCGAGGTGGAGAACGGGTGGGAGCGGGAGTTGATGGACCAGATGCGTCCGAGCAACGACCTGTGGCGCTCAATGGCCAAGCGGGCGCTGGCTCGGTAACGAGACGTGATCGACAACCTCTCCGCGGCGACCCGGGAAGGATTTCGGGTCGCCCTTGTCACCTGCGCCGATATTCCTGAGCTGGAAGACGACGACCGGCTCGTGGTTGAGCCGCTGGCCGCCCGCGGGGTGCGGGCCGAGCCGGTGGCCTGGGACGCCGCTGACGTCGACTGGGCCGGCTACGACCTGGTCGTCCTGCGCTCGCCGTGGGATTACGTGCCGCGCCGCGACGACTTCGTCGCCTGGGCGAAGACCGTGCCGGAGCTGCTCAACCCGGCCGACATCATCGATTGGAACACCGACAAGCGTTACCTTGAGCAGTTGGTCGGCGCCGGTGTGCCGGTCGTCCCCACGACCTGGGTGGAGCCCGGCCAGGAGTGGATCCCACCGGCCGCCGGTGAGTGGGTCGTCAAGCCGGCGGTCAGCGCGGGCAGCAAGGACACCGGCCGCTACGACCTGCTGGACGCCGACCACCGGCGACTCGCCGTCGAACACGTCGCCCGCCTGCAGGCCGCCGGTCGGCTGGTTATGGTGCAGCCGTACCTGTCGGCTGTCGACTCGGTGGGGGAGACGGCGCTGCTCTACTTCGTCGGCCCGGACGGGCCCGTCTTCAGCCACGCCATCGGTAAGGGCGCGATGCTGACCGGGCCGGACCTGGGGGTCGACGGCCTCTACAAGGAAGAGAAGATCGAGGCCCGCACCGCCACCGACGCCGAGCGGGCGGTCGCCGAGCAGGTGCTGGCGGCCGTGCCGGGCGGCGTAAACCGCCTGCTCTACGCCCGGGTGGATCTCATTCCCGGTCCCGGCGGTGCGCCGCTGCTGGTCGAGCTGGAGCTGACCGAGCCGTCGCTTTTCCTCGGCTACGCCCCCGACGCCGCCGAGCGGCTCGCCGACGCCATCCTGGTCCGCCTGGCCTGATCAGCCCCCGCCGCACTCGCCCTACAGATCTTTTTCTTTCGATCATGCAGCGTTGAACGAGACGGCGAACGGACTCCGAGAGTAGGTCCGCGATCGGTACTTAAGTATCAACCGCGAGCGCCGTTGATGCTTTCAGGGCCGCAAAGTATCAATCAGCTCGGCCGGTGGGGCAGCGGCCTGCCCGGAAGTTGCGGTCAGCGGCTGGCGTTTCCGGGTGGACCACAGCACGGCGAGGGTGGCCAGCCAGACCAGGCAGGAGCCGAGCATGTGGGCGCCGACCAGCACGGCGGGCAGGCCGGTGAAGTACTCCACGAAGCCGATCAGGCTCTGCGACAGCTCCACGATGATCAGGATGCCGGCGGCCCGGATGGCGGCCGGCGGGGCGCCGACGGCGCGCAGCGCGTACCAGAGCGCGATCGAGAGGCCGATCAGCAGGAAGACCACGTCGGCGTGCACCTGGGAGATCATCTCCGGGTCGAGGCCGTTACGTGGGGCCTGCGGGTCGCCGGAGTGCGGGCCGCTGCCGGTCGCCGCCACACCGACGAAGAGGACCGCCGCGCTGGCCGCAACCGTGATCCAGGTCAGGCTCCGCAGCGGGCCGGGAACCAGCGGCTGGACCGGTCCGTCCGGCTCGTCTACCCGACGCCAGAAGGCGTACGTACCGACCAGTAGCGCCATCGACAGGATGAAGTGAATCCCGACGATCGACGGGTGCAGCCCGGTGCGGACCGTGATCCCGCCGACGATCCCCTGCAGCGCGACACCGAAGAGCACCGCCCCGGCCAGCCGAACCAGCGAGCGGCGACGCGGCCGGTACCGCAGCGCGGCGACCAGGCCGGCGATGGCGATGGCACCGACCACCCAGGTGATCATGCGGTTGCCGAACTCGATCGCCCCATGGATGCCCATCTCCGGCGTGGCGATGTAGGAGTCCTCGGTGCAGCGTGGCCAGGTGGGGCAGCCGAGGCCGGAGCCGGTGAGGCGGACCGCGCCGCCGGTGACGACGATGACGACGTTGGCGATGAGTGAGGCCAGCGCGAGGCGCCGAAGCAGCCGCGTGCTGACTGGGGCCAGGGTGAGGCGTCGGAGCAGCCGTATGCCTACCGAGGTCCGACCGGAACGATCCACGGGCGTAATCCTACGTAGCGTAGTGATGATCGTCCGGCGGGGGCACCCACCGTGGCGGGTCTGGTGGCGCGGATCACGGGGAGCCGAATTTGCGGGCGTTCCGCGAATTACGTAACGTTGGTGTTGTGAAAACCGTGGCGATGCTCCCCGAGCAGGAACCGGAGGCCGGTACGGCCGCCGGCGCCGCCGCGACCCGTCTCGGCGCCGCCGTCGACGGACGCACCCGCGACCGGGTCGCCCAGCTGCTGCTGGAGCGGGGCGCGGCCACCGCCGCCCAACTCGGCGCCGAGCTGGGGCTGAGCCCGGCGGCGATCCGCCGTCACCTCGACGCGATGCTGGCCGACGGGGACGTCGTCGCCCGGGACCAGCCCGTACGGGGCCGCCGCCGCCGTGGTCGCCCCGCCAAGATCTTCGCACTGACCGAATCGGCAGAGGTGCGCCGCGGCACCCACACCTACGACGACGTGGCCACCGCCGCCCTGCGCTGGATCGCCCAGCACGGTGGCGACGAGGCCGTGGAGGCCTTCGCCGCCGCGCAGGTGGCGGAGCTGGAGGCCCGGTGCCGGGCCGCCCTGGAGGGGGCCGGCGACGACCCGCTCGCGCGGGCCGAGGCTCTCGCCGAAGCGCTCACCGCCGAGGGTTACGCTGCCAATGCGTCCACGATCGCCTCCGGTGGGCAGTTGTGCCAGCACCACTGCCCGGTGGCGCATGTGGCGGCCGAGTTTCCTCAGCTGTGCGAGGCCGAGACTGCGGTGATCTCCCGCCTGATCGGTACCCACGTGCAGCGCCTGGCCACCATCGCGCATGGCAACGGGATCTGCACGACGCACATCCCGGCCCAGCCGCGACGCGTCACTAACGCTGCAAGTCGATCCGCCACCAACGTGAGGACAGATAGATGACCGAGCAGATCGTCCAGCCCACCCAGGAAGAGACCCTGGCTGCCCTGGCGACGTACGAATACGGCTGGGCCGACCCCGACGTGGCCGGCGCGGCGGCCCAGCGTGGTCTCTCCGAGGCGGTCGTGCGCGACATCTCGGCGAAGAAGAACGAGCCGGCATGGATGCTGGACCTGCGGCTGAAGGGGCTGCGGCTCTTCGACCGTAAGCCGCTGCCCAACTGGGGCGCGGACCTGACCGGCATCGATTTCGACAACATCAAGTACTTCGTGCGCTCCACCGAGCGGCAGGCGACCAGCTGGGAGGACCTGCCCGAGGACATCAAGAACACCTACGACCGGCTGGGCATCCCGGAGGCGGAGAAGCAGCGGCTGGTCGCCGGTGTGGCGGCCCAGTACGAGAGCGAAGTTGTTTACCACCAGCTCCGGGATGACCTTGAGGAGCAGGGTGTCGTTTTCCTCGACACCGACACCGCCCTCAAGGAGCACGAAGACATCTTCAAGGAGTACTTCGGCACGGTGATCCCGGTCGGCGACAACAAGTTCGCCGCGCTCAACACGTCGGTGTGGTCGGGTGGCTCGTTCATCTATGTGCCGAAGGGCGTGCAGGTGGAGATCCCGCTGCAGGCCTACTTCCGGATCAACACCGAGAACATGGGCCAGTTCGAGCGGACGCTGATCATCGTCGACGAAGGCGCCTACGTGCACTACGTCGAAGGCTGCACCGCGCCGATCTACTCCTCCGACTCGCTGCACAGCGCCGTCGTGGAGATCATCGTCAAGAAGAACGCCCGCTGCCGCTACACGACCATCCAGAACTGGTCGAACAACGTCTACAACCTGGTCACCAAGCGCGCCGTCTGCCACGAGGGCGCGACCATGGAGTGGGTCGACGGCAACATCGGCTCCAAGGTCACCATGAAGTACCCGGCCGTCTACATGACCGGTGAGCACGCCACCGGCGAGGTGCTCTCGGTGGCGATGGCCGGCGAAGGCCAGCACCAGGACGCCGGTGCCAAGATGGTGCACGCCGCCCCCAACACCTCCAGCACGATCGTCTCCAAGTCGATCGCCCGCGGTGGTGGCCGTACCTCGTACCGTGGCCTGGTGCAGGTGCTTGAAGGCGCGCACAGCAGCAAGAGCACCGTCGAGTGCGACGCCCTGCTGGTCGACACGATCTCCCGGTCGGACACCTACCCCTACGTCGACGTCCGCGAGGACGACGTGGCGATGGGGCACGAGGCGACCGTCTCCAAGGTCAACGAAGACCAGCTCTTCTACCTGATGAGCCGCGGCATGGGCGAGGACGAGGCGATGGCCATGATCGTGCGTGGCTTCATCGAGCCCGTCGCCAAGGAACTGCCGATGGAGTACGCGCTGGAGCTCAACCGCCTCATCGAACTGCAGATGGAGGGCGCAGTCGGCTGACGCCGGCCGCCCGCCGACCCCCGGGCCGATCTCGCGAGACAACACAAGGAAGAGATGACTACCGAAGCTTCCGCGCCGCCGAAGACCAAGTCACAGGCGCTGCGCTCGTACGATGTCGCTGATTTCCCGGTCATCAACGGCCGGGAGGAGGAGTGGCGGTTCACCCCGATCAAGCGGATGCGCGGCCTGACCGCCGGGCAGCCCGCGGCGACGGCGACCGTCAAACACGAATACGGCGACCTGCCGGCCGGTGTCTCCGCCTCCACCCTCGACCGCAGCGACCAGCGGATCGGCAGCGTGCTGACCCCGTTCGACCGGGTCAGCGCACTCGCCTACGGCGGTGCCGAGCAGGCGCTGCTGGTCACCGTCGCGGCCGACGCGGTGGTTGCCGAACCCGCCCTGCTGCGGGTGGTCGGCGGGGGTGCCGACGGCATCGCCTACGGCCACACCCTCATCGATGTTGGCCGCTTCGCCGAGGCGACCCTGGTGCTGGAACACGTCGGCTCGGCGACGCTGGCCGACAACGTCGAGGTGACGGTCGCCGACGGCGCCAAACTGACCCTGGTCACGGTCACCGACTGGGCCGCCGACTCGGTGCAGGCCCAGCACCTGAAGGTCCGGCTCGGCCGTGACGCCCGCGTCATCCACGTGCAGGTGACCCTCGGCGGTGACCTGGTGCGGCAGTTCACCAGCGTCGAATACACCGGCCGGGGCGGCGAGGCAGAGCTGTACGGCATCTACTTCGCCGACGCCGGCCAGCACCTGGAGCACCGGCAGCTGGCCGACCACACGGTCCCCGACTGCCGCAGCTACGTCTCGTACCGGGGCGCGCTGCAGGGCGACGGCGCCCACACCGTCTGGGTCGGCGACGTGCTGATCCAGGCCGAGGCGACCGGCACCGACACGTACGAGATCAACCGCAACCTGGTGCTCACCGAGGGCGCCCGCGCCGACTCCATACCCAACCTGGAGATCGAGACCGGCGAGGTCGCCGGCGCCGGACACGCGAGCACCACCGGACGCTTCGACGACGAGCAGCTCTTCTACCTGATGACCCGCGGTATCCCGGAGGAGGAGGCCCGCAAGCTGGTGGTCCGCGGCTTCTTCGCCGAACTGCTGAACAAGATCCCGGTGGCGGAGCTGCGTGAGCGGCTCGGCGAGACCATCGAGCAGCGGCTTATGCGAGCGGGTGCCTGATGATCAGGATCTGCCCGGCCGCGGAGCTGCCCAAGGGATCGGTGATCAGTGTCGACGTTGACGGCACCGAGGTCGCCATCGTGCACGCCGATGATGGCAACTACTACGCCATCTACGACGAGTGCTCCCACCAGGCGGTCCCGCTCTCCGAGGGGGAGGTCGAAGGCTGCACCCTGGAGTGCTGGCTGCACGGCTCCCGCTTCGACCTGCGTACCGGTCAACCCACCGGCCCGCCGGCCGTCCAACCCGTACCCGTCTATCCGATCGAAATCCGCGACGGCGATATCTACATCAGCCTGACGCCGAGTAATGGAGTTAACCCGTGAGCACCCTCGAGATCCGCGACCTGCAGGTGTCGGTCAAGCTGCCCGATGGGGGGCTCAAGCCGATCCTCGCCGGGGTCAACCTGACCGTGAAGGCGGGAGAGACCCACGCCATCATGGGTCCCAACGGTTCGGGTAAGTCGACGCTGGCCTATGCGGTCGCCGGCCACCCGAGGTACGAGGTCACCGGCGGTTCGGTCACCCTCGACGGTGAGGACGTACTGGCCCTCTCCGTCGACGAGCGGGCCCGCGCCGGGCTCTTCCTGGCGATGCAGTACCCGGTCGAGGTGCCGGGTGTGTCGGTGGCCAACTTCCTGCGGAGCGCGAAGACCGCCATTGACGGCGAGGCGCCGAAGCTGCGTACCTGGGCCGGCGAGCTGCGTGGCGCGATGGAACGGCTGCAGATGGACCCGGCGTTCGCTCAGCGCAACGTCAACGAGGGCTTCTCTGGAGGCGAGAAGAAGCGGCACGAGATCGTGCAGCTGGAGCTGCTCAAGCCGAAGGTCGCCATCCTCGACGAGACCGACTCCGGCCTGGACATCGACGCGCTGCGGGTGGTCAGTGACGGCGTCAACCGGGTACGGGAGACCGGCAACACCGGGCTGCTGCTGATCACCCACTACACCCGCATCCTGCGCTACATCAAGCCGGACTACGTACACGTCTTCGTGGCCGGCCGGATCGTCGAGGAGGGCGGCCCCGAACTCGCCGAGAAGCTCGAGGCCGAGGGGTACGAGCGCTACGTCGCCGGCGCCGGCGCGGCGAAGGCCTGAGGAAGGGCGCTGTCGCAGATGACCACTCTCACCATTCCGCAGGGCATGCCGCAGTACGAGGACGCGCCCCGCTTCGACGTTGACCGGGTGCGCGCCGATTTCCCGATCCTGAACCGGGACGTCAACGGGCAGCGGATGGTCTACCTCGACAGCGCCAACACCTCCCACAAGCCCCGGCAGGTGCTCGACGCCCTCCGCGACCACTACGAGTGGCGCAACGCCAACGTCTCCCGCTCGGTGCATACGCTCGGCACCGAAGCGACCGAGGCGTACGAAGCGGCGCGGGCGAAGGTGGCGACCTTCATCAACGCCCCGAGCGCTGACGAGGTGGTGTTCACCAAGAACTCCACGGAGGCGATCAACCTGGTGGCGTTCGCCTTCTCGAACGCCTCCGTGGGGACGGGGGGAGATCCCCGGTTCCGGCTCGGCCCCGGCGACGAGGTCGTCATCTCCGAGATGGAGCACCACTCCAACATCGTCCCGTGGCAGCTGCTCTGTGAGCGGACCGGAGCGACCCTGCGCTGGTTCGGTGTGACCGACGCCGGCCGGCTCGACGAGTCCAACCTCGACGAGCTGATCAACGAGCGCACCAAGCTGGTTTCGCTGGTGCACATGTCCAACATCCTCGGCACGGTCAACGCGCTGTCGCGGATCACCGCACGGGTACGTGAGGTCGGTGCGCTGCTGCTGCTCGACTGTTCGCAGTCGGTGCCGCACATGCCGATGGACGTGGTCGCCTACGACGCCGACTTCATCGTCTTCACCTCACACAAGATGTGCGGCCCGACCGGGGTCGGCGTGCTGTGGGGGCGGGGTGAACTGCTGGCGGCCATGCCGCCGGTGCTTGGCGGCGGGTCGATGATCGAAACGGTGACCATGCAACGCTCCACCTTCGCGCCGCCGCCGGCCCGGTTCGAGGCGGGGACTCCGCCGATCGCCGAGGCGGTCGGGTTGGGTGCCGCCATCGACTACCTGTCGTCGATCGGTATGGCGGCCATCCAGTGGCACGAGAAGCAGCTGACCGCGTACGCGTTGGATGCGTTGGCGACCGTGCCGGGGTTGCGGATCTTCGGGCCGAACGTACCGGTCGGGCGGGGCGGCACGATCTCTTTCGCGCTGGAGGGCATCCACCCGCACGACGTGGGGCAGATTCTCGACGCTCAGGGGGTGCAGGTTCGGGTGGGGCACCATTGCGCCCGGCCGGTCTGCGTCCGTTTCGGGGTGCCGGCGACGACCCGTGCGTCGTTCTACCTCTACAACACTTTTGACGAGGTGGACGCGCTGGTGCGCGGCCTGGAACAGGTGCGGAAGGTCTTCGACTGATGCAACTTGAGAGCCTGTACCAGGAGATTATTCTCGACCACTACAAGCACCCGCAGGGGCGGGGGCTGCGGGAGCCGTACGGCGGCGAGGCGCACCACGTCAACCCGACCTGCGGGGACGAGATCACCGTGCGGGTGGCGGTCGGTGGCGACGTGGTGACCGATGTGTCCTACGACGGCGTCGGCTGCTCGATCAGCCAGGCATCGGCGAGCGTGCTGCACGAACTGCTGAGCGGCCAGGAGGTCGGCGCGGGGGCGAAAATCTACCAGGCGTTCGTCGAGTTGCTCTCCGGCCGCGGTGCGGTGACACCGGATGAGGAACTGCTGGGCGACGGTATCGCCTTCGCCGGTGTCGCACGGTTCCCGGCGCGAGTGAAATGCGCGCTGTTGCCATGGATGGCGTTGAAGGACGCCGCTGCCCGGGCCGGGGTGGACATCGGGACGCCGGCGGCCGCCAGCGGCGGGAACGGATCGGATCCGACGGTCACGGGGCCGGAGTTTTCTGGAGAGCAGGCATGACGACAGAGCAGAATGAGGACATGAGCGCGGACGAGACTGCGACGGCCGCTGCCGCGGGGCGTCCCAAGGCGGCGGTCGCCGATGTGGAAGAGGCGCTGAAGGATGTCGTCGACCCCGAGTTGGGCATCAACGTGGTCGACCTGGGGCTGGTGTACGGGGTGCACGTTGACGACGACAACGTCGCCACTGTCGACATGACGTTGACATCGGCGGCCTGCCCTCTCACCGACGTCATCGAAGACCAGGCGCGGCAGGCGTTGACGACCGGGCCCGGCGGCGGACTGGTCAACGACATGCGGATCAACTGGGTGTGGATTCCGCCGTGGGGGCCGGACAAGATCACCGATGACGGCCGCGACCAGTTGCGGACCCTCGGTTTCAACGTCTGACCCCCGCAGACGAAGACCGTACCGGGTTTTCACAGGGCCGCCGCGCTCAGCGCGGCGGCCCTGTTTTATCCGTTGGTACGTGCGGCGAAAACTTCGGTCGTGGGACCGATGCGATCTGTGAAGCGCAGCGGCAGGCCGAAGAGGGGGAACAGCCGCTCGACGTCGAGGAAGTTGGTGATCCCGCGGATCCGGCCGGCTGAGATGTCCAGGACGATGAGCGCCCAGGGACCGGTCGGCCGGTACTGCCCGAACGCGGGCATCCCATTCGCCACGGTCGGCACGAGGCGGGAGCCCCGACAACCGCTGCCGGCGCCCAGCATCCAGGCACGAATGTCGTCCTGTCCGCGAAGCCAGAGCGGCAGTGGCGGCATGTTGAGCGTGACGTCCTCATGCAGCAGTGCGGTGAGCGCCACCATGTCGTAACTTTCGAACGCTTTGACGTAGCGGTCGAGCAGTTGTGACTGGTCCGGGTCCATCGGACGCAGGGTGTCGCCGTCGAGGTCTGCGTTGGCGAGTGCGGCGCGGGCCCGCTGCAGGGCGCTGTTGACGGCGGCGACCGACGTGCTGAGCAGTTCGGCGACCTCGGCTGCCGACCAGGCGAGCACGTCGCGCAGGATCAGCACCGCACGCTGCCGCGGGGGTAGATGCTGCAGCGCCGCCACGAACGCGAGGCGGATCGATTCTCGGGTGACGGCGACTTCGGCGGGATTGCCTGCGGTGGTGGTGAGCCGGGCGTCGGGCACCGGGCCGACCCAGACCGCCTCGGGCAGTTCCTCGCCCGGCGCCGATTGGCCGGTGCCAGGCGGGCCCAAATCCATCGGACGGGCGCGGCGCTGGGCGCTGCCCAGCATGTCAAGGCAGACGTTGGTCGCGATCCGGTACAGCCAGGACCGCAGCGCTGCCCGGCCCTCGAAGCGGTTGAGGCCCCGCCAGGCCCGGATCATCGT
>DASULK010000208.1:0-8631 GCA_036278255.1 Micromonospora sp. | reverse complement strand
ACGGGATCGCGTGCGGGGCACCCGGCAACGTCAACAGTTGGCTGTTCGGAAGCATGTCCTGCAGCCGCTGGGCGGTCTTCGGGTACGGCAGGACGCGGTCGGCGTCCCCATGGATGATCAGCACCGGTATGTCGATGGCGGGCAGGTCAGGACGGAAATCCGTCTCCCAGGTCTTGATTGCGGCGAGCGTGCCGATCGCAGAGGCGGAGATCGCAAGGCTCCAGTTGGCGTGGTACGCCTCCTCGCTGACCTGCTTGCCTTTGGTCTGGTCGTAGTTGAAGAAGTCGTTGAGGAACCTGGTCTGGTAGGCGTACCGGTCGTTCCTGATCATCTGCATGAAGCCGTCGAAGACGCTCTGATCCACACCGTCGGGGTTGTCAGCGGTCTTCAGCAGAAACGGTGGAATGGGGCTGATGAGCACAGCATGGCTCACCCGACCAGAGCCGTACGCGCCGAGGTAGCGGGTCACCTCACCGGTGCCCATCGAGTGACCCACAAGCACCACGTCACGAAGGTCGAGTTCCTGCATGAGCGCGTTCAGATCGGCGGCGAAGGTGTCGTACTCGTAACCGGTGCCCGGCTGGCTTGATTTCCCAAACCCACGCCGGTCGTAGGCGATGGTCCGGTATCCGGCCGCGAGCAGGGGTGGCACCTGCTTTTCCCAGGCGGTGGAGCTGAGTGGGAATCCGTGGATCAGCACCACGGGCTGGCCCGAGCCGTGGTCTTCGTAGTAAAGAGCGATCGGCGCGGAGTTTTCCGTACCAACAGTGATGAAAGGCATGGAACGTTCTCCGTTCGAAGCGGCGGACTACGCTGGCAGACGTTCCCAGGTCGCTTCGCACCAAACGTGTGAGCCGTCCGCACCCCGGGCACCGGTTCGGGCGACGGCTACGGCGGCTGGAACGGTTCAAACGAGCAGATGGGGGCGCACCTCGTCGGCAGCGGCGTCGCCGTAGGACTCGGCCAGCCTCTTGACGAAGATGTCGGGCCGGACCTCATACTCCTGGGTGCCGACCGTCTCCAAAACGAGGGTGGCGAGCAGCGATCCGACCTGGGCGGCCCGCTCCAGGCCCAGCTGCCACGAGAGTGCGGCGAAGAAACCGGCCCGGAACCCGTCCCCGACCCCGGTCGGATCCTGGGCCTGGATCTCCTGGGCGATCGGCACGTGGATGCGCTCCATACCCCGGCCGGTGATCTCCACACCGTCCTTTCCCATGGTGGTCACGCGGACCTTGACCCGGTCGAGCACCTGGACGTCGGTCAGCCCGGTCTTGCTCTCCAACAACGACTTCTCGTAGTCGTTGGTCAGCAGATAGTCGGCACCGTCGATCAGGTTGGCGATGTCCGCGCCCTCCATCCGAGCCAGCTGCTGGGACGGATCCGCGGCGAAGGCGAAGCCGCGGATGCGGCACTCCTCCGAATGCCGCAGCATCGCCTCCGGGTCGTTGGCGCTGACCACCACGAGATCGAGGCCTCCCACCCGCTCCGCGACCGGGGCCAACTCGATGTTGCGGGCCTCACTCATCGCACCGGCGTAGAAAGATGCGATCTGGCACATCTCCAGGTCGGTGGTGCAGACGAAACGCGCGGTGTGCGCGATCTCGCTGATGTGCACCGAATCGCAGTCCACCCCGTGCCGCTCCAGCCAGGATCGGTAATCGTCGAAGTCCGTTCCGACCGCCCCGAGCAGAACCGGGCGCAGCCCGAGTTGGGCCATGCCGAAGGCGATGTTGGCTGCGACGCCGCCTCGACGCAGCACCAGATCATCGACGAGGAAGGAGAGCGACACCTTGTGCAGCTGGTCGGCGAGGAGCTGATCGGCGAATCGTCCGGGGAAACGCATCAGATGATCGGTCGCGATCGAGCCGGTAACGGCGATCTTCATGGTAGGCCTTCTGGAGTCGGTGGCGGGTAAGCGCGGCCAGCCTACCGGCCGAAAAATGTCACGTCGCCTGCACCGAAGGCGGCACTCCAACCCCGGCTGCCGCCCAACTGGCACCCGTCGGCCGGCAGCAGGATGGGTCGGCCGTGTTTACATCGTCCTATGACCAACATCGCAGACGGTGCGCGTTCACCCGGCCTCTTTGCAGATCTGCCCGATGACCTTCCGGTCGAGGAGCGGGATGTCGTCCGCGTCGTGCTCCTCGACTCGGAGGATCGGGTACTGCTGTTCCACGCCCGCGATCCGGCCTATCCCGAACAGGGCATGTGGTGGGAGCTGCCCGGTGGCGGTATGGAGCCGGGTGAGACCTACCTCGACGCGGCGATCCGCGAACTGCAGGAGGAGACCGGTATCCGGGTCCTACCCGGGCAGGTGTCCGGGCCGAACTGGCGACGAACAGCGACATTCCGCTATCGCGAGGTCCGACGCGTGCAGCATGAGGTAGTGGTGACCGCCCGGGTTGACGGAACTCCGCTCGTTGATGTGTCCGGCCAGCTCGACTATGAACGTGAGGACTACACCGCCAGCCTGTGGTGGCCGGTCGCCGACGTACGCGCGAGTGCCGGCAGGTTCTACCCCGGCCGACTACCGGAACTGATCGCCGCTCATCTGCGCGGCGAACGGATCGACGAACCCTTTGAATTCTGGTCCTGAAACGATGTGCGGATAGGCCCTGGAAAGCGAAAACGGGGCCACCGTGGCGTCCCCGTTTTCCTTGCTGTAGATCGACTCAGTGGAACGAGTCGCCGCATGCGCAGGAGTTCTGCGCATTCGGGTTGTCGATGGTGAAGCCTTGGGCGTCGATCCGGTCGGCGAAATCGATGGTGGCCCCGGTCAGGTAGGGGGCACTCATCCGGTCGACGACCACCTCGACGCCACTGAAATCGTTGACGATGTCGCCGTCAAGGGAACGCTCGTCGAAGAAGAGCTGATAGCGCAGGCCGGAGCAGCCCCCCGGCTGCACGGCGATCCGTAGCCGCAGATCGTCGCGCCCTTCCTGCTCGAGCAGAGCCTTGACCTTCTCGGCCGCGACGTCGGTGAGGACGACAGAGCTCGGAGTCTGGGCCTCGGTCGACTCGGGCTGCGTGGACGTGGTCACTGGAGTTCTCCCTGCGCCGGTGCTGTCTTGTCCGTACGGGCCAACGGTATCCGGCTGGCCACCTATTCCCAATCGTCCCCCATTGTATGTCGCCGGAGGCGCGGGTCGTCCCCTTCGGCACCGGAGGCACCGGCTCCGTGATCAACTCAAGCGGTGGGTGGGGCCGAGCCCGCCCGGCTCCACTGACGGGCCAGCCGGGCACCGAGTTCACGGAGCCCCTCGGTGGGCCGGGTCATCGCCTCCTGCCCGCCCCCTTTCTCCTCGCCCCCGAAATGATCGACCAGGCTGTAGGAGGCGGTAACCCCGACCTCGGCCTCCTCCCGCCGCCCCACCGCGACCCGGCCGGCGAGCACCACGCAGGGCAGGCCCCGGTCCCGGGCGGCAGCGGCCACCCCGCCGACGACCTTGCCACGCAGCGACTGATGGTCGAACGACCCCTCACCGGTGATCACCAGGTCAGCCTCGTCGAGCGCAGTATCCAGCCCCACCAGCCGGGACACCAGCCCGATGCCGGACTCGTGCCGGCCGCCGAGTGCGAGGATCGCCGCGCCGAGCCCGCCGGCGGCACCGGACCCGGGCAGAGCCGCCAGCCCCGGCGGGCAGCTCGGCAGCGTCTTTTGCAGCACCGCGGCGAAGCGCTCCAGGGCCGCGTCCAACAGCAGCACGTCTGAGCGGGAAGCGCCTTTCTGCGGGCCGAAGACGCTCGACGCCCCGTGCAGCCCGGTCAAGGGGTTGTCGACGTCCGTCGCCGCGACCAGCGCCGCATCCCGTAGACGGGGTGAGCCGCTCAGGGCGGCGACGTCGCAGAGCGCGGCCCCGCCGTACGGGAGGACGTAGCCGGCCGCATCCAGCGGCGCGGCGCCGAGCGATGCGAGCAGGCCGGCGCCCCCGTCATTGGTGCCGGATCCGCCCAGCCCGATCACGATGTGGCGTACTCCCGCCTCCACCGCGGCCGTCACCAGCAGCCCCAGTCCATAGGAGGTGGTGTGTTTCGGGTCGCGCTCTGTCTGCCCCAGCAGGTGCAGGCCGCAGGCCTGCACGCTCTCCACGTAAGCGGTCTGTCCGGCACCGGAAACTGTTGCGCGCCCCGCATCGGTTACCGTACTCGCGTCCTGCCCGACCAGCAGGATCTCGCCGGTGACGGGGCGGCCGAGCGGGTCGGTGGTGGGTACCGGGACGCGGCGCCCACCGAGGGTGGTGGCCAGCACCCCGACGAACCCCGGGCCACCGTCGGAGAGCGGCCGCAGCACGCACTGGTTGCCCGGTGCGACCTCGGACCAACCGGCGGCCACCGCGGTAGCCACCTCGGTGGCGCTCAGCGTGCCAGCGAACTTATCCGGACAGATCAGGATCCGCACCCCCAACAGTGTGGCAGGCCGAACAGTGCCGGACCCCACAGCCCAACGGAACGGAAACGATGCCACCATGGGGGCGTGACTTCGACCTGGGTTGAACCGTCCAACACCGCCGCCGCCCTATTGCTGCTCGGCAGGGGCGCCGACCCCTCCGCCGAGCGCGGCGTGGAGTGCCCGGGCGAGCTACCCGCGCCCAGCGATCCCACGCTGGTCGAGCGGGCCGCCGCCGCCAAGGCCGAACTCGGCGAAAAGGTCTTCGTACTCGGGCACCACTACCAGCGCGACGAGGTAATCCAGTTCGCCGATGTGACCGGCGACTCGTTCAAGCTGGCGCGCGAGGCCGCAGCCCGGCCGGAGGCGGAGTACATCGTCTTCTGCGGTGTGCACTTCATGGCCGAGAGTGCGGACATCCTCACCACCGATGCGCAGAAGGTGATCCTGCCCGATCTGGCAGCGGGCTGTTCGATGGCTGACATGGCCGCGCTGCCCCAGGTAGAGGCCGCCTGGGAGTTCCTGACCGATCTGGGGGTCGCCGACGAGACCGTGCCGGTCACCTACATGAACTCCTCGGCCGACATCAAGGGCTTCGTCGGACGGAACGGGGGCCTGGTCTGCACCTCGTCCAACGCCAAACGCGCCCTTGACTGGGCGTACGAGCAGGGGTCCAAGGTCTTCTTCTTCCCCGACCAGCACCTCGGCCGCAACACGGCGGTCCGGGAGATGGGCTTCTCGCTCGACGACTGTGTGCTCTACGACCCGCACAAGCCCGGCGGCGGGTTGACCGCGCAGCAGGTGCGCGAAGCCAAGATGATCCTGTGGCGGGGGCACTGTTCGGTGCACGGCAGGTTCACCCTCGACAGTGTCAACGAGGTCCGCGAGCGGGTTCCCGGGGTCAACGTGTTGGTCCATCCGGAGTGCCGGCACGAGGTGGTGGCGGCCGCCGACCATGTCGGTTCAACCGAGTACATCATCAAGACCATCGAAGCGGCGCCAGCCGGTTCTGCATGGGCGGTGGGCACGGAACTCAACCTGGTACGGCGACTCGCGCTTGCGCACCCCGACAAGCAGGTCATGTTCCTGGACCGGACCGTCTGCTACTGCTCGACCATGAACCGGATCGACCTGCCACACCTGGTGTGGGCATTGGAGGAACTGGTCGCCGGTCGTGTCGTCAACCAGATCACGGTCGACCCGGTGACCGCCCACCAGGCTCGGGTCGCCCTGGACCAGATGCTGGCCCTGCCGTAATCCGAACAGACCGAGGACCCACAGTCACTGTCTGCAACGAAAATGGCATCGACAGCCGCCTACCTTCCCGTTTCCTGTCGTGAATGACAGGTGTGTACCCGCCTCTGGTAACACAGCGCTATGCTGCCCGGGCGAAACCGGCTGCCCCGGGCGAAAAAACGCAAGCGGTTTGGCGATGGCGACGCCGTGGGCATCAGCACGGTGATTGATATCGGGAGCACCGACACTCGCTGGAGGTTATGTTGACCGACGACGTCCTGATTGTGCACGGTGGCACCCCACTGAGCGGCAAGATCCGGGTTCGCGGCGCCAAGAATCTCGTCTCGAAGGCGATGGTGGCAACTCTGCTGGGGGAGGGCCCGAGCCGGCTGTTCGATGTGCCCCGGATCCGGGACGTCGAGGTGGTCCGCGGGCTGCTGGAGTTACACGGCGTCAAGGTCAGTGACGGTGCCGAGGATGGCGAACTGATCTTCGATCCGGAGAACGTGGAGAGCGCCACCAGCGACGAGATCAACGTCCACGCCGGGTCGAGCCGGATTCCGATCCTGTTCTGTGGCCCACTGCTGCACCGCCTCGGCCGAGCTTTCATCCCTGACCTGGGCGGCTGCCACATCGGCCCCCGGCCGATCGACTTCCACATGCAGGCTCTACGGGAGTTCGGCGCGGTGGTGGAGAAGACCCCGCAGGGGCTGCACCTGACCGCCCCCGGCGGCCTGCGCGGGACCAAGTTCGAACTCCCCTACCCCAGCGTGGGCGCCACCGAACAGGTCCTGCTCACCGCGGTGCTGGCCGACGGCGTGACCGAGCTGCGCAATGCCGCCATCGAGCCGGAGATCATCGACCTGATCTGCGTGTTGCAGAAGATGGGTGCCATCATCATCGTGCACGCCGACCGGGTCATCGAGATCCAGGGCGTACCCCGGCTGGACGGCTACACCCACCGCCCGATCCCTGACCGCATCGAAGCGGCGAGCTGGGCGGCGGCGGCGCTGGCCACCCGCGGTGATGTCGAGGTGCTCGGTGCGCAGCAGGTCGACATGATGACCTTCCTCAACGTATTCCGCTCCGTCGGTGGGGCCTACGAGGTCACCGACGCCAGCCCGGCGCGGGGCGGCAACCCCGGTCGGGAGGGTGGCATCCGGTTCTGGCATCCCGGTCATGAACTCCGGCCGGTGGCGATCGAGACCGATGTCCACCCCGGTTTCATGACTGACTGGCAGCAACCCATGGTGGTCGCCCTCACCCAGGCCCACGGCCTGTCGATCATGCATGAGACGGTCTACGAGCAGCGGTTGGGCTACACCACCGCGCTCAACCAGATGGGTGCAACGATCCAGGTCTACCGGGACTGCCTGGGCGGGACACCGTGCCGGTTCGGTCGGCGCAACTTCCGGCACTCCGCGGTGATCGCCGGCCCGAGCAAACTTTACGCGGCGGACCTGAAGATCCCCGATCTGCGGGCCGGGTTCAGTCATCTGATCGCGGCGCTCGCCGCCGAGGGCACCTCCCGGGTGTACGGCGTCGACCTGATCAACCGCGGTTACGAAGACTTCGAGGCCAAGCTGGCGGCACTCGGCGCGCAGGTCGAACGCCCCTGACCGGAGGCGTTCCGTCCCTGGCGCGCCCCGCGCAGCCCGGCGCCAGCCCGGACATCGACGTACCGTGATATGCGGTGGATCCCTGCCGTTGGCTACCCTTTACGTCGTGTCATCGCTGTTTCGCCGCAGATCCACGAACCTCGTCGAAGAGGCCGTCACCGAGGTGACGCCGGACGAGGTGTCCACCGCTGCCCCACGTCGGGGGCACACACCGAGCAAGCGGGAGCTCGGGCAGGTCACCCCGAAGCGTCCCAGCGCGCAGCGGCGGGCCGCTGCCAACGCCAAACCGCTGACCAAGCAGGAGGCCCGGGAGCAGCGCCGCAAACTGCGCGCCGAGTCAGCGGCGGAGTTCCGCACCGAGGGTGGGCCTCGTGACCGGGGCCCGGAGCGGGCCCTGGTCCGCGACCTGATCGATTCCCGCCGTAACGTCGGCACCTGGTTCTTCGGCGGAGCACTGATCGTCTTCATCGGCGCGAACCCGGCCATGCCGCCGATCGTGCAACTGGTCTCCAACATCGCCTGGATTGCGTTGGCGGTCGGTGTGATCCTCGACTCGGTGGTGCTCTGCCGACGGATCAAGAAACTGATCCGGCAGCGGTTCCCCAAGACCGAACAGCGGATGGGCTCCCTCTACACCTACGCGATCATGCGGTCAATCAACTTCCGCCGTATGCGGATGCCGATTCCCCGGGTGCAGATCGGCGACAAGATCTAGGGGACGCCGAACAGCCGCAGTACGGCGGCGGTGGCGGCGGCCGCGACGACAACCACGACGAACGGAGCCCGGCGCCAGGCAAGCAGGACACCGACCAGCACACCGGCCGGACGGGCCACACCGGCGAAGGCGCCTTCCTCGGTCAGCGCCGCGGTCGCGGCCAGCGCCGCGAGCAGCGTTGCGGCCGCGATCGGCAACAGGTGTTGCAACCACGGTGGTACGTCGAGCCGGTCACGCAGGACCACGCCGGTCAGCCGGAAGGCGTACGTCCCGAGGGCGAGCGCCAGCATGACGGCGATCAACATCACTGCGCTCCTTGTCGTAGAGCCGGGTCTTCGCGCCGGGGCGAGGGCTCACCGGTTGGCTCGCCGCCACCGTGTCGGGGGCGACGCAGGGTGAGCACCGCGAGACCTGCGAGGGAGAGCAGGACCGGCAGGCCGGCGGGGAGCAGCGGTGTGGCAAGCACCGCGATCACCGCTCCCAGCACCGCCGCCGACCGGGTCTCCCGGTCCCGCAGCGACGGCAGCAGCAGGGCCAGCAGGCCGGCCGGGAAGGCGGCGTCCAGGCCGAACATGGCCGGATCGCCGGCACTTGCCCCGACCAGTACGCCGAGCAGGGTGCCGGTGTTCCAGGCGATGAAGAGCACGACGCCGGCCAGCCGGAACGCCCTCCGC
>DASULK010000207.1:0-2856 GCA_036278255.1 Micromonospora sp. | reverse complement strand
GCGCTGGCTGGCCGGGGAGGCGGCGGCTTTCACCGCCCTCTGGTCGAGCGCCGCCTGACGCCACCCCGGTGCCCCGGCACGGTCTCGACCCGGCTGGCTATGTACGGCGGGGCCGTGCGCCGGTAACCCGGAGGCACCGACCAGCCGGCTTGCCTATCCTTGGCGGCGACATGCAGACATCGCCACCCGCTCCCGCCGTACCCGTAGCCGAGGTGCGCGGCCGCCTCGCCGACCTGACCTACCGCGACCAACGCCGGATCCAGCGCCGACTGGACGGCGTACGCAAGATCCGCGACGCCGGCAAGCGGGACGCGGCGCTGGCGGAGATCGCGGCGGACGTGGCGGCGGCCGAGCAGCGGCTGGCGGCCCGGCGGGCCGCGGTGCCGGTGGTCGCCTATCCCCCAGAACTGCCGGTCAGCGAGCGGCGGGACGATATCGCCACCGCGATCCGCGACCACCAGGTGGTGATCGTGGCCGGGGAGACCGGTTCCGGCAAGACCACCCAGCTGCCGAAGATCTGCCTGGAGCTCGGCCGGGGGGTCCAGGGCCTGATCGGGCACACGCAGCCACGTCGCCTGGCGGCCCGCACGGTGGCCGACCGGATCGCCGAGGAACTCGGCACCGAACTGGGTGACGTGGTCGGCTACAAGGTGCGCTTCACCGACCAGGTCAGTGACGACACGCTGGTCAAGCTGATGACCGACGGCATCCTGCTCGCCGAACTGCAGCACGACCGGATGCTGCGCCAGTACGACACGCTGATCATCGACGAGGCGCACGAGCGCAGCCTCAACATCGACTTCATCCTCGGCTACCTCAAGCAGCTGCTCCCCCGCCGCCCCGAGCTGAAGGTGATCATCACCTCGGCGACCATCGACCCGGAGCGCTTCTCCCGGCACTTCTCCGATGCGCCGATCGTGGAGGTGTCCGGCCGGACCTATCCGGTGGAGGTCCGCTACCGTCCGCTGGTCGAGGTCGCGGAGGAGGAGGAGGACGGCGACATCGTCCGCGACCAGATCCAGGCGATCTGTGACGCGGTACGGGAGCTCAGCGCCGAGCAGCCCGGCGACATCCTCGTCTTCCTCAGCGGGGAGCGGGAGATCCGCGACACCGCCGACGCGCTCGGCAAGCTGAAACTGCGAAACACCGAGATCCTTCCGCTGTATGCCCGGCTGTCGACCGCCGAGCAGCACCGGGTCTTCCGACCGCACACCGGGCGTCGGGTGGTGCTGGCCACCAACGTCGCCGAAACCTCCCTGACCGTCCCCGGCATCAAATACGTGGTCGACCCCGGCACGGCGCGCATCTCCCGCTACAGCAACCGGTTGAAGGTGCAGCGCCTGCCGATCGAGCCGATCTCCCAGGCCTCGGCGAACCAGCGCAAGGGCCGCTGCGGGCGTACCTCGGACGGCATCTGCATCCGCCTCTACGACGAGCCGGACTTCCTGTCCCGTCCGGAGTTCACCGACCCGGAGATCCTGCGCACCAACCTCGCCTCGGTCATTCTGCAGATGACCGCGATCGGGCTGGGGGACATCGCCGCCTTCCCGTTCATCGACCCGCCCGATCGCCGACAGATCGCCGACGGAGTGGCGCTGCTGCACGAGTTGGGGGCCCTCGACCCCAACCAGAGCGATCCCCGTAAACGGCTGACGCCGCTCGGTCGCCGACTCGCCCAGCTGCCGGTCGACCCGCGGCTGGGCCGAATGGTGCTGGCCGCCGAGGAGAACGGCGCCGTCGCCGAGGTCATGGTCATCGCGGCCGCGCTCTCGATTCAGGATCCGCGGGAGCGGCCGGCTGATCAGCAGGCCCATGCGGACCAGCTGCACGCCCGCTTCATCGACCCGGAATCCGACTTCGTCACCTTCCTCAACCTCTGGCGGTATCTGCAGGAGCAGCAGAAGGCGCGCTCGTCCAGCGCGTTCCGCCGGATGTGCAAGGCCGAACACCTCAACTACCTGCGGGTGCGGGAATGGCAGGACATCCACAGCCAGCTACGGCAGGTGCTGCGGACGATGGGGGTGACGCCGAACAACGCCCCGGCCGATCCGCAGCGCATCCACCAGTCACTGCTGGCCGGTCTGCTGTCGCATATCGGGGTCCGGGACGAGAAAGCGGCCGGTAGGACGACGACCGGCAGACCCGGGCGGGACCGCAACGAGTACCTCGGCGCGCGGAGCGCCCGTTTCGCGCTCTTCCCCGGATCCGCGCTGTTCCGCAAACCGCCGCGCTGGGTGATGGCCGCCGAGCTGGTGGAGACCACGCGGCTGTGGGGGCGGATCGCGGCCCGGATCGAACCGGAGTGGGTCGAGGGGCTCGCCGGACACCTGGTCAAACGCAGCTACAGCGAGCCGCACTGGGAGAAGAAGGCGGCCGCCGTCATGGCGTACGAGAAGGTGACCCTCTACGGCATCCCCGTGGTCACCTCCCGCAAGGTCAACTTCGGTCGCATCGACCCTGAACTGTCCCGGGAACTCTTCATCCGCCACGCGCTTGTCGAGGGCGACTGGCAGACGCATCACCGGTTCTTTCAGCACAACCAGGAATTGCGCGAGGAGGTCGAGGAGCTGGAGCACCGGGCCCGCCGGCGCGACATCGTCGTGGACGACGAGACGCTCTTCGACTTCTACGACCAACGTCTGCCAGCGGAGGTGGTCTCGGGCCGGCACTTCGACAGTTGGTGGAAGCGGACCCGCCGCACCCAGCCGGAGCTGCTCACCTTCGACAAGTCGATGCTGATCAACCCGGGGCGCGGGGGTGTCGACGAGGCCGACTACCCGGACGAGTGGCGCAGCGACGGGGCGGCGCTGCCGCTCTCCTACCAGTTCGAGCCGGGAACGGCGACCGACGGGGTGA
>DASULK010000206.1:0-9849 GCA_036278255.1 Micromonospora sp. | reverse complement strand
AGCAGGCCCGTCGGGCCCGCCACGAACACCTTTGTCCGAGTCTGCATCGGTCTCTCCTCGATCAGGGATGTCATGAAAATGGGATGTCACGGGATGAGTAGCGTCTTGCCGACGGTGGTCCGCGACTCGATTGCGGCATGCGCCGCCGCGGCCTCTTCGAGGGGGAAGCGCTGCCCGATCACCGCCTTGACCAGTCCGGAGACGGCAAGGTCCAGTACCTCCGACACCAGCGCGTGGGCGCGGTCGGGGCGGTTCCAGATCTGCCCCGCTGTGAAGCCCGTCAGGGTGAGCCCCCGCCCGAGCAGCTCGCCCGGGGAGATGTCGATCATCTCCCCGCTGGAGAAGCCGAAGAAGACGAAGCGCCCGGTGCCGGGTTGAAGTAGCCCGAACGCGGTACGCGAGAGGTCCCCGCCGATGTGATCGAAGATCACGTCGACCGCCCCGCCCGCTGCGGCGCGTACCTGGTCAGCCCAGCCGGGCTGCCCGTAGTCGACGGCCGCGTCGGCGCCCAGCTCCGTGACGAGGGCCAGCTTGCGCTCGCCCCGGGCGGTGCCGACAACGGTCTTGACCCCGGCGGCCTTCAGTAGCTGCACCAGCAGGGTGCCGACCGCACCCGCGGCCGCCTGGACGAGGACCCGGTCGCCGGGGCCGAGCCGAGCGGCGCGTACCAGCCAGCCGCTGTCGCTCCGTACCGGTACAGGGCGAGGGCCTCTTCGACATTCAAGGCGTCGGGGATTTTGATGAGTGATTCGACGGGTACGGCGGCCCGCTCGGCGTAGCCACCGGTGCCCGCGGTCGTCGCCAACACCCGCCGGCCGACGTGCTCTTGGTGCGCGGCCGAGCCCACGGTCCTCACCCGGCCTGCGATCTCCTTGCCGAGTACGACCGGAAAGGGAACGTCACCGAGGATTCTGCCCATCCGCCCCGAGCGGACCTGGGTCTCCAAAAACTGGATTCCCGCGGCGGCCACGTCCACGATCGCCTCGCCCGGCCGGGGTTCCGGCTCGGGCACCTCGGCTGTCCGGAGTGCTTCCGGAGGGCCGAACTTGTCCAGCAGTACCGCGCGCATGCGCTGTAAACTCCTCTCTTTGTTGTCGCGGGGGAACGGGGACTTTTTATCCCCGCTTCTCGATTGCTTCGGCGAGAGCCGCGAGGTTGTCGGCCAGGTCGGCGATGTCGGATGTCTCCCAGCCGTTCATCAGTTCGGCGACCGCCTGCGCCCGCGCCTGCCACAGTTTCCGGATGGCCAGCCGTCCGGCCCGGGTGACCTTCACCAGTTGGGCCCGCGCGTCGGACGGGTCTGGGGAGCGTTCGATCAGTCCCCGCGCTTCCAGCCGTTTGGCGGGCGGCGTGAGGGTCGATTTGTCGACCCCCATGAGCTCGGCCATGACCGAGAGTCGCTCCGGACCGCGATGCGAGAGCTGCGCGAGCAATGTGTAGTCGCCCAGCGACAGGTTGATGCCCGAAGCTGCCATGATGCGGCGCCGGGTGGCCACTGAGAACATCCAGTTGCCCACGGTGCCCAGCGCTTTCGCCACCCTCCGGGTGGCTTCGTCAAAGGGTGCCTCGTTGGGCTCCGCAGCTGCCGCCGTGCGTTCCGCTTCCTGCACGCTAACCTCAAATCGTTGGTTGGGTTCAACTAACCATATTGGCCACCCTCGGCGCAACCAGGTCGGTCGAGGTGGGGGCTGCCGCTGCGGCAGCCGGTCCGGCACTTGCGCCGGTCGCCCGGTACGCACGAGAGCGCCGTGGCAGGGTAGACGCATGAACCGGCTGGGAAGCGCCACATCGCCATACCTCCTCCAGCACGCCGACAACCCGATCGACTGGTGGCCGTGGTGCGACGAAGCGTTCGCCGAAGCGCAGCGGCGGGACGTGCCGGTGCTGATCTCGGTCGGCTACGCGGCCTGCCACTGGTGCCACGTGATGGCCCGCGAGTCGTTCGAGGACCCCGCCATCGGGCAACTGCTCAACGACAACTTCGTGTCGATCAAGGTGGACCGCGAGGAGCGGCCCGACGTTGACGCCGTCTACATGGCTGCCACCCAGGCGATGACCGGGCAGGGCGGTTGGCCGATGACCGTCTTCGCCGCCCCCGACGGCACCCCCTTCTTCTGCGGCACCTACTTTCCGCGCGACAACTTCCAGCGACTCCTGGAATCGGTGACCACCGCGTGGCGGGAGCAGCGCGACGCGGTGCTCCGCCAAGGCGCGGGGCTGGTCGAGGTCGTCGCGGGCCAGCAGGCCGTGGGTGGGCCGACCCAACCGGTCACCGCCGACCTGCTCAACGCCGCCTCCAGACAGCTTGCCCGGGAGTACGACCCGGTCGATGCCGGCTTCGGGGGAGCGCCGAAGTTCCCGCCCCACATGAATCTGCTCTTCCTGCTGCGCCACTACCAGCGCACCGGCTCGCCGCAGGCCCTGGAGGTCGTCCGGCACACCTGTGAGGCGATGGCGCGCGGTGGCATCTACGACCAGATCGCCGGCGGCTTTGCCCGCTACGCCGTCGACCGGAACTGGACGGTGCCGCACTTCGAGAAGATGCTCTACGACAACGCCCTGCTGCTGCGGGTCTACACCCACCTGTGGCGGCTGACCGGCGACCCGATGGCGGGCCGGATCGCCGGTGAGACCGCCGCGTTCCTCCTCGACGACCTCGGCACCGAGGCCGGCGGGCTCGCCTCCGCGCTGGACGCCGACACCGAAGGCGTGGAAGGGCTCACCTACGCCTGGACCCCCGCCCAGCTGATCGACGCGCTGGGGGAGGAAGACGGCCGGTGGGTGGCGGACCTCTTCGCCGTGACCGAGCAGGGCAACTTCGCCCTCGAACCGGCTTCCACGTCATCCGGCGGCACGCCGGAACAGAGCCGTACCAACGTGCTGCGGCTGGCCCGCGACATTGATGACGCCGACCCCGCCGTGACGCAGCGTTGGGAGCGCGTACGGGCACGGCTGCGCGAGATCCGGGACCAGCGCCCACAGCCGGCCCGCGACGACAAGGTCGTCGCCGGCTGGAACGGGCTGGCGGTCACCGCCCTGGTCGAGCACGCGATGTTCACCGGCGATCCGGTCACCGCCGCCGCGGCCCGCTCCATCGCTGACATCCTCGCCGAGCGGCACATCGTGGACGGGCGGCTGCGGCGGGTGTCCCGCGACGGCGTGGTGGGTGAGCCGGCCGGCGTGCTGGAGGACTACGGCTGCGTGGCCGAGGCGTTCTGCGCGGTGCATCAGCTCACCGGTGAGGGGAGGTGGCTCACCCTCGCCAAGGAGTTGCTCGACGTCGCACTGGTCCGTTTCGCCACCGGCAGCGGCGGGTTCTACGACACCGCCGACGACGCCGAGCAGCTGATCACACGGCCGGCCGACCCAACCGACAACGCCACTCCCTCCGGGCTCTCCTCCCTGGTGGCGGCCCTGATCTCCTATGCTGCGCTGGCCGGGCAGCCCAACTATCGGCAGGCCGCCGAACTGGCATTGGGAACGGTGGCACCGATCCTGTCCCGGCACGCCCGCTTCACCGGCTACGCCGCCACCGCCGGTGAGGCGATCCTCTCCGGCCCGTACGAGATCGCGATCGTGACGGCCGAACCTGACGGTGATCCGCTGCTCGCGGCGGCACAGCGGCACGCCCCGCCCGGTGCGGTGATCGTCGCCGGCGCCCCGGACCAGCCGGGTGTGCCGCTGCTCGCCGGACGGTCGCTGCTCGACGGCGCCTCGACGGCGTACGTCTGCCGGGGGTTCGTCTGCGACCGCCCGGTCGCCACCGTTGACGACCTGCTCACCCAGCTGGGGGCCGGCTGACCTCGCTCAAGGCCAGAGCAGTTCGTGGAGCCAGCCACCGTCGTTGCGGCGGTAGCGCAGGCGGAGGTGCTGGCGCTCCGCGTCGCCCTGCCAGAATTCCACGGCGTCGGGCCGGACCACGTACACAGTGTGATCCTCGGCCACCAGGTCCGGGTTGTCGGCCAGCCGGGCGCGGGCCCGTTCCAGCGCCCGGATGAGGGTCTCCCGGTCGGCGAGAATGCTGCTCTGTCGGCCGGTCAGGCTGGCGATCCGGGATCCCTGCGGGCGGGCCAGGAAGTCCTCCCGGTTCGTCTGCGGGTCGGCCGGCCGGGCCTGGCCGCGTACTCGGACCTGCCGACCCTGCTCCCGCCAGTGGAAGCTCAATGCGACCCGCGGGTTGGCGGCGGTCTGCCGACCCTTGGTGCTGGTCGAGGCGGTCGCGTAGTGCCATCCGTCAGCGTCGAGGTCCTTGAGGATCAGCACCCGTGCGTCGGGCTGGCCCTCCGTGTCGACCGTGGAGAGGGTCATCGCGTGTGGTTCGACCACGCCGGCTGCGATGGCCTCGGTCAGCCAGTCGGCGAAAAGGGCGATTGGCTCGGCGGGGACGGCTGCCACGTCGAATGCCGGCAGCGGGCCCGCGAGGACGGGTAGGTGGCGGAGTTGGTCACGCATGCTCATCGAGGCATCTTCGATCAGTCGGCGGCGATCTGCGGCGGCAGGGAGTCGAACCAGTCGAGCACCGCCCGCTCGTAGGCCAGGCCGAATCGCAACGTGGCTACGGCGTACGGGTCGGCTTCGGCGGCGTTGTCAGGTAGTTCAGCCTGCACCTGTTCGTAGTGGGTGAGGCGGGCGGCGTGCGTGGCGCGGTGTACGGCGAGGTACTCCCGGAGCTGGTCCGGTGGCAGGTGTTGGCCGAACAGCACGGTCAGCAGGAGGGGAAAGCGGATGGTCTCCTCGCCGGGCGGTTGGCGTACCCAGTCGGTGAAAGCCTGCCGGCCGGCGTCGGTGATGGTGTAGGGCTGCCGGTCGCGTCGGCCCCGCTGCCCGGCCACGACCAGGCCGGATTGTGCCATCCGGCTCAGCTCCCGATAGACCTGGCTCTGCGTCAGGGACCAGAAGTCGCCGATGCGTTGCTGCGCCACCGCAACCAGATCCCACCCGGTCATCGGTCCTTCGTGCAGAAAGCCGAGCAGGGATGCGGCGGTCGCGTTGAGGGGGCGGGACGAGGTCATGAATATCTCCGGCAATGAGGTTGACATGGCATTGTGTCATGTCGCATCGTGGGGAGATGACCTGGCAAAGTGCCAGGTGCTGGGGTGCCGGGAGGACGACATGTCCGTGTCCACCACTCTGATCGCGGTGCATGCCGCCGCCGGCACCGCCGGTCTGCTGCTGGCCGGCCCGGTGCTCTTCGCGCCTAAAGGTGGCGCCCGTCATTCGGCCTCCGCACCGCGTGGCGGCGCTCTGAATCGAATGAAGAACGGTGGCCTGCACGTGCTGCTCGGTCGGGCTTACGCCCTGGCCGCCGCCGTGCTGTGTCTGAGCGCCTTCGGACTGGTCGCCTACGACCCCGTACGGCTGATGGGGCTCGCGGTCCTCGGGGTCCTCACCGCAGGATGGGTCGGCGCGGGTGTCTGGCTGGCGCGCCGGCGTCCCCGACTTGGTGCTCCCGGCCAATGGCGGATCTGGCACCTGAATTGCATGAGCAGCAGCGTGATCTCGTTCGTGACCGCGTTCGCGGTACAGGTCGCCGACGGGCATCTGATCGCCTGGCTGGCGCCGACCCTCATCGGCTCCCCGCTTATCGCCTGGCGCACTCGACGCGAGGTCTGTGCGCTGGCTGGACCGACCAAACCGACGGGTGCCGCAAAAGTCACCGCATAGCGCCGTTACGCTGA
The DNA here is from genome assembly GCA_036278255.1 of Micromonospora sp. Classification (GTDB taxonomy): domain Bacteria; phylum Actinomycetota; class Actinomycetes; order Mycobacteriales; family Micromonosporaceae; genus DASULK01. Next base: position 4,171 of record DASULK010000206.1, on the reverse strand, counting down.
CGCCCGATGGATACCCGAACCGGTTTGCCCGTGGTCGGCATGGTGGGCGGCGGTCAACTTGCCCGGATGACCCACCAGGCCGCGATCGCCCTCGGCCAGTCGCTGCGCGTCCTCGCACTCACCTCCGACGACGGGGCCGCCCTGGTCGCGGCCGACGTGCACTACGGCGACCACACCGACCTCGCCGCGCTGCGCACCTTCGCCAAGGGCTGCGACGTGGTGACTTTTGACCACGAGCATGTGCCGACCGAGCACATCCGCACCCTGGCGGCAGAGGGGGTGGTGCTCTACCCGCCCGCCGACGCGCTGCTCTACGCCCAGGACAAGCGGGCGATGCGGCAGCGGCTGTCGGAACTGGGGGTGCCGGTGCCCCGCTGGCAGCCGGTGGCGACCCCGGCCGACCTCGCCGACTTCGGTGCCGAGGTGGGCTGGCCGGTGATCGTCAAAGCGGTCCGGGGCGGTTACGACGGCCGGGGCGTCTGGGTGGTGTCGGAGGTCGACCAGGCCGGCCCGCTACTGGCCAGCGGCACGGAGTTGATCGTGGAGGAACGGGTTCCGTTGCGACGTGAGCTGGCGGTGCAGGTCGCCCGGTCGCCGTTCGGTCAGGTGGCGGCGTACCCGGTGGTTGAGACCGTGCAGCGCGACGGCATCTGCGTGGAGGTGCTCGCCCCGGCCCCCGCACTCCCCGAGGAGTTGGCGGTGCGGGCCCAGCAGTTGGCGATCGACCTTGCCACCTCGCTAGGTGTGGTCGGTCTGCTCGCCGTCGAACTCTTCGAGGTCGATACGGCAGACGGGGACAGCCCCCGGCTCCTGGTCAACGAATTGGCGATGCGGCCGCACAATTCGGGGCACTGGACGATCGAAGGGTCGCGGACCTCGCAGTTCGAGCAGCACCTACGGGCGGTGCTCGACTATCCGATGGGGGACACTGGGCTGACCGCGCCCGCGGTGGCGATGGCCAACGTGCTCGGCGGCGCCGACGGCGGCATGCCGATCGACGAGCGGCTGCACCACATGTTCGCCGCGGACCCGGGCGTCAAGGTGCACCTGTACGGCAAGCAGGTGCGCCCCGGGCGCAAGATCGGTCATGTCACGGCGCTCGGTACGGAGATGGACGAGGTACGGGCCCGCGCTGTAGCGGCGGCCCGCTGGCTGCGGGAGGGGCGGGCATGACGGAGATGGTGCCGACGGTCGGCGTGATCATGGGAAGTGACTCGGATTGGCCGGTCATGAAGGCAGCCACCGAGGCGCTGGACGAGTTCCGGGTCGGCTACGAGGTCGGGGTTGTATCGGCCCATCGCACCCCTCTCGCCATGATTGAGTACGCCCGCAGCGCGGCTGATCGTGGACTCCGGGTGATCATCGCCGGTGCGGGCGGCGCCGCCCACCTGCCGGGCATGGTCGCCTCCGTCACCCCGCTGCCGGTGATCGGGGTGCCCGTACCGCTGAGGCACCTCGACGGCATGGATTCGCTGTTGTCGATCGTCCAGATGCCTGCTGGGGTGCCGGTGGCGACCGTGTCGATCGGTGGGGCTCGCAACGCCGGGCTGCTCGCTGTACGCATTCTCGGCGCCGGTGATGACGCGCTGCGGGAGCGGATGTCGACGTACCAAGCTGGACTGGCGGCGGTGGTCGCCGACAAGGATGCCGCGCTGCGCTCCTCACTCCAGTCCTGATCATCGTTTTGATCAACATGGTGGTGGGACGCGTCAGCGCAGGTCGCGGAGGGCGGCCTTGACCCGCTCCTGGGCGCGGCGGCGACGCTCGCTGCTCGCCCCCAGTGCGAGCAGCACCAGCCCCACCGGGATCAGAACCAGCCACGGGCCGACCAGGGTGAGGGCGTGCAGCGCGGCGACCGCCGTCACCACCGCACCGATCACCACCGGTGCCTGCTGCTGCCGCTTCGACCCGAAGATCAGCGTGGCGACCGCGCCGAGCAGCAGAAGCACCTGCCGTAGGTTGCTGGTGCCGTTGGTGATCACGAGCACCAGGGTGGGGAGGAGCGCGGCGGTCAGGGCGGGCCCGTAGGCGACCCAGCTGTTCAGATCGGGGCGCTGGCGGAGTTCCAACAACCCGACGAGCAGGGCCAGCGACGCAAGCGGCAGTGTGTAGGCCTCGGGTAGGGCTACGTCGGCCAGGTACATCATCAGCCACCAGGCAGCAATTTCGCAGCCGACGGCGCCCCAGAACAGGATGCGCCACTGGGTCAGATGCCGGCCCGGGCGGAGCGCCGCCACCCCGAGTACCGCTCCCCAGGCAGCGAGGAGCGCGGCGATGTGGGGTAACGAATCGTGGGCCAGGGCCAGGGCGATCAGCGCGGCCGCGTAGCCGCTCCACTCCACCGTGGCGTTCTCCCGCAGCGCCTCGACATGATGCAGGCGGGGCAAGGCCGTGGCGACCACCAGCAGGGCAGCCCCCACGGCCAACACCCCGAACGCTGACCACTCCGGGCCGATGTTCAGTTCCAGGCCGGCGGTGAGGACGAAACAGTGCGCCATCACCGACGCGAAGAGCCAGCCGAGGATGCGGGCGTGCTGGGTCCGCCCGGCCAGTGCGGCCACCACCCCCACGACGACTGCCCCGCCGAGGGTCAAGAGGGTCAACTGAGCGGTCGCCAGGCTGCCGGCGAGGCCCGCACCCCCGCCGGCGAGCCCGATGACGAAGACCACGATCCGGGCGACACGGACCGGCTGCGTCCGGGCTGCGGTACGTGGGGGCGGGGTCAACGCCAGGCCGAGCATCGAGATGGCGAAGACACTCAGCGCAGCGAGCGTGCTCGCCGGCCACGGCAGCCCCAGTGAGATCGGTGCGATCAGCAGAGTGACCGCCGCCCCCGGCAGGATCACCGGGATCGCATGGGTCGGTCTGCCGCCGCTGAAACCGGTGACGCCGAGCGCGGCGGTGATCGTCAGCAGCAGGGCGGCGGCCACGTTGGTGGCGTTGACGGCCCCGGGGGAGGGAGAGGTCAACGCCACCGGTGGACCGCCCCACACCTGGTGCAGCGTCTGATAGGGCACGATGAGCGCGGCCTGCAGCGCCGGAAGCAACGCGGTGACGGCCAGGGCGGTGGGCAGCGCCGCCACGACCCCCGCCCCCACGGCCGGGCTGACCGACCAACCGCTGCGCACCGCGCCCCCGGTCGGTCGTCCCCGGCCGACCGGCGTCGGCTTCCGACGTCGGAGCGGGTCGGCTGCGCCCGGTGCCACGGTGACTGCGCGGAGCAGTTCAGCGAGGATCCCGAGCAGCACCGCGGCCGCAGCGTAGACGCCGGTTGGCAGGTCGGTGAAGAGGGAGGCGACGGCGGTCAGTGTCGCGCCGCCGGCGATGCCGATGGTTGCGTACGGCAGATAGTGCGGCACCTGCGCACGGGCCAGCGCCAGCAGGGCGACACCCAGACTCGATGCGGCCAGCGCGGCGGTGAGCATGGCCGAGGCCGGCCACCCGAGTGCGGCGGCGAGCGCCGCGGCGGCCCCGGGCAGGGCCAACAGTGCGCTGCCGGCGGCGACGCCGCCGATCAGGGCGAGGTGAGGCGGCATCCCCCTGCCGTGCGGTGCCGCTGCCGGCTCGAAGCGGGGTGTGTCCGGCAACGTGGCGATGACTCGGGCGAGGACGGCGACCACGAAGCCGACCAGCGCGACGAGGCCGAGGGCGGCAGCGGTCGTCCCGGGTCGGACCAGGCTCGTCCCGACGGCGTGCAGGGCAATCGCGGCGGCGACGGTGGCGCGGGCCAGGCCGGCGCGCGGGTCGGGGGCGGCGACGGCGGCGAGCGCGTACCCGGTCGCCACTGTGCAGCCGACCATGATCGGCGACCACCAGGGCAGACCCAGCGCGGCCGGTGTGCCCACGGTGGCGAGTCCGACGAAGAGGCCGGCCAGATCGTAGGCCCAGGGCCGCGGCAGCATGGTTGCGGCCGCCGCGGCGAGCAGCACCAGCGCCACCGGTGCCTGCCAGGCGCCCGCGTCGGCGATGCCGATCGACCATTCGTCGAGGTTGGCGTGCCACAGCCGGCCGGGGGTGGCCAGGGCCTGCAGCCCGCCTGTGAGCGCGGTGGCGCCGGCGATGAGGGCGATGACGCCGCCGCTGAGGGACATCCCGAGGATGGGGCCCCGACGCCAGCCGCCGGGTAGCGCCCGTACCGCCAGGGCAACGAGGAGCACGAGGCCGGCGTTGG
>DASULK010000205.1:0-7369 GCA_036278255.1 Micromonospora sp. | reverse complement strand
TGAAGTTGATCTGTGAGAGGACCACCTTCATACCGGGGTTCTGCGCCTTTTCCGTGGCACCGCGCTGCGTCCGGCGCGTCTGGGCCGGTCCGAACAGTCAAGTACCTACCGTCAGCGCGCCGTTACGCGGAATGGCTCAGTAGGTATTGATGTCTCCCCGGCCGGCCAGGGGATACCTTCCCCCGGCCCGCAGCAGGTTGCTGACCCTGATGTTGGCGTCACTCGGTGTTACAAGCCCTCAACGGGGTCTGTATGATTCCCCGGTCAGGCCGACGCGCAGGGCGAAGAACCGCTCATCGAGCCAGCTGACGGGGATGTCCACGACGTCGGCCCGGGAAGCAGGCGGCACCGACGGCTGCATGCTCGGGCCCCGTTACGGCCGAGCGAGTCGCGCCACCTGCTCGGCGCGGGGATTCACCAACCATTCCCCGGCAACATGAACGGTGGGGACTGTTTCGTTGCCGTCGGCGACGGCTCGGACCGCGGCTGCCGCCGCCGGATCGGTCCAGATGTTGATCTCAGTGAAGGTGAGGCCGCGACGGCGCAGGCCGCGGCGTAGCAGGAAACAGAACGGGCAGCCTGGCCGGCTGTAGACGGTGATGGGGGCGGTCCGCTCCGGGGTCGACTTCATCAGACAGCCGCCTTAATCAGCAGGTCGGCCAGACGCCCAACGGCCGTACTTTTCCCAATCCCTGGCGGCCTCTGAAGCAGGATCTTGAGCTGTCCAGCCACTCGGCACCACGCATCCGCGAAGCCTAGCCCGATGCCCAGCCGTCTCGATTCTGCCGCACCGAGAACTCGGTCGATATACGCGTGACGTATACCGGACCTTCACATGAGCGATTGAATGGGTACGCCCAGCAACAGGCCATAACGGACGAAACCGTCCACCATGGCGAGGACGTCGGCACGATACCCGCCAGCTCCCCCGGCGTCGCCGCCGAGTTCACCACCCCTCCGATCAGTCATCGAAGGTGACCGACACGCCCGGTGGACGCCGTTCGCCGAAATCAGCCGTTGGCGTTTGCCCGTCTTACGCTGAGATGAGCGCTGCAGGGTCTGCGGCGGCCTGCACCGGATAGACACCGACCCGAGACGCTGTACGGGCGCGGTCGAGCCAGCTGAGCAGTTCCTCCTCCGACCGCAACTGCTCGAAGCGAAGCTTCCCGCCTTCCTCCTCGATCAGTCCGATCGCGCCGCCAGCGGCCGAGTCGTCGCGCAGCCGGCGCGCCTCGTCCGCTAATTGGCTGAGCACCGCCTCGTCCGGCGGGCATGGCGGTACGCCATACACCGTGATGCCGGACCAGGCTGAGAGGCTGGCCCGGACCGCGTCGATCTCGGATGTGTCGGCGAGCAGGTACCAGCGACGGCAGCCTGCTGCAGCCGCCCAGGCCTCCAGCAACGGCAGCGGACCGGAGGAGCGTGCGACCGCCTCGGCGACCTGCTGCCAGTACGCGTTGTCGCCGGGCCCCCGCTCAATCGCCGGGCGGGACAGCACCGGCGTGCCCAGGCTGACTTCCTCTGGGCGGTAGTCGACATCGCGCGACGGAGGGTTCGCGATCAGGTCAGATACCCGGCGTGCTACAACCAAGACGCCTCCGACGAGCAAGGCAGCCATAGGGAACCGCAGCGCCTCGCGAAAAATGCCGATGCGGTCGTATTCGAGTGCAACGCTCACCGCACCGTCCAGATCGATTGACTCTGTAGCCGTGCTACTCCGCATCAAAACGCCGGTCAGGAAGAACACGACGACCGTCACCCGCCAAGCGGTGAGAGTCCAATGCGAGAGCACCCTCTTGCGGTCACCACCGTAGCGCCCCACTGTCTTACCGGTGACCACGTACCAAGCGATGAACGCGCCGATGTAGGCCAGGAATGCCAAGCTGATGACGGGGCCGACGGAGGATTGGAGGTGTAGCATCGCGTCGATCTCGGCGTCGCTGACACGACTCTGATCAGCCCCGAGGCGCTTGACAAGCTGATAGTCCTGTACCAGCACGACGATGGCGACGACGGTCATAATGACGTGCACCGCGGCGAAGCCGAAGACCGCCAGGGTCAGCGCCCGCCAACTCACCGGGGGACGCTCCACGCGAGTCAATGAGATCACCCTCCCATCCATGGCGATCTCATGATCGCGCCCCGCAAGGATGCCCCACGGGTGCGGCTTACGGAAGCACAATGAGGTCTCTGCGGCCGCCGTTGTAGATGGATAGCTCGGCAGCGCCTGCTGTCTCGGGACGAGCAGTGGTAGCAGCGCGTCTTCCAGGAGTTTCGCGTCGGCTGGCGGGAGCACGAGCAGAGCCCGTCGCAGATAGATGCTCCACGCGTGGGGCTTAGGGAAAGCGGCGATACGCTCGACGAACGGCTGCAGTTACACCCCGCCCGGGTAGGGCACAACTCCGTCGATGCTCAGGCCACAGCCGGAGACGAAGGTACGGCCCGCAATCTCGATCGGCTGCTCCAGCATCCGGGCGGAGCTTTTGACCGTCGCGCGGCCGATGATGCGGCCACGATCACGGGTCGGGTTGCGCCATGCACCCCGGGTCGCGTAGAGAAAAGCCGGTCGCCAGCGGCGAGTGCGATGTCGGGTCTGGTGCGCGTGTCAGCGCTGGCCAGAATATGGGCCGTGACGACTTCGACGCCGACCATGACTGCTCGTCGCCGGCGGGTAGCCGGTGCGATCCTGGGTTGGCTTGCTCTCGCCGCCACCTATTATCTGACCTTCCCGATCTTCGGCGTCCTGTCCTTGTTCGGCTTGCTGGTCGTTGGAGGGTGCTGGTTGTGGGCGATCATCGGTTCGGCAGCCGCAGTGATTTCAATGGCGCGGCATTCGTGGTGGCAGGCCGTAGCGCTCACCGTGGTCTCGGTTGCTGCCGGCCTGGTCATCTGGCACGCGGACTGGCTGACGATCTACCTGAAGAGCCAATTCTGGTTGCACCGCGGCAGCCTCAGTCAGCTTGCCGCAGAACACGACGCCGGTCGCCTTCCAGTCGAGGCACCGCTGCCCTGGCACATGCGATATCTGTCGATCGACGGGCATGCTCACCGGCAAAGCTCCCCCGAGGCGCTGTATCTGCCGATGTGGCAGGACTGGCGGGGCGAGTCCGGTGGCGGATTTGTCTACTTGGGATCTGCCTCGCCGACGGATACGGCGATCAGAACCGCGCCTGGCGGGATTGGGTTGCCAAGTCGGCACATCGGTGACGGCTGGTGGTGGGTGGCGGGCGGCTGATCGGACGAGCGTGCCGGCCGTAACTCCCGAGGGGTACTGACCGTATACGCGGCACGTATACCGGACCTTCACATTAGCGATTGGATGGGCACGCTCAGCAACAGGCCATAACGGACGGAGCTGCCCACCATGGCGAGGACGTCGGCACGACACACCAACTGCCCCCGCTGCGGCGCACAACTGGCCCGCGACAACACCAGCGGACGCTGTGGCCCCTGCCAGGCCGCCGAACACGATCGGCTGATCTCTCCACCGGCGCTCCCTGCGGACTTTTGGAATCACGAACCGATTCGGCAGGCGCTGGCCGAGCGCCACCTCGGCAAGGTGATCCGCGCCTACCGACACCACCCCTACCACGGCCGCGACCCACTCCCTCAAGAGACCGTGGGCCGCTGGCTCGGCATCACGCAGGCGCAGATGAGCCGCCTGGAGAACGGCCGCCCCGTCGTCCACCTCGACCGCCTCACTCACTGGGCACAAGTCCTGCGTGTCCCCGCCCACCTGCTCTGGTTCAAGCTCCGCGACGACAAGCCGGATGCGGCGTCCCGGCACGATGGCCGTCCCGCCAGTGCGGCAATCCGGGCGGAGGTCGCCCGAGAGCCGAAGGCGGATGTCATGCAAGTCCAGTCGAGCCCTTACGACTTTCTGCTGACCCTGCGCCGGATACGGGCCGAGCTGGATGCCTCCCTCGCCATGGGAACGATGTCACTGGCCGAGCTGGAGCAAATCGAGGAATCGGTTGACGAGCACGTGCGTGTGTATCCGTGCACGGCGCCGGCCGCGATGCTAACCCGGCTGGCCGCGGACTGCGTGGAAGTGCAGATGCTGTCACGGCACCGCCAGCCGGCGGCAATCCAGGCGCGCCTGTCCGGGGCAGCCGCGCTGTTGGCCACGATGTGCGCGGAAGCGTTAATGCGCCTGGGGTGTACAGCTGATGCCCGCCGCTGGTACCGCACGGCGATGACTGCCGCCGACGACAGCGCCGATCCACGCTTGCGGGTCCTGGTCAGGGCGCAGGCCGCGATGCTGCCCTACTACTTCGCTGACCCGGCTCAGACCGTGACGTTAGCGGATCTCGCGTTAAACCTGTCCAGCACGCCGTGCGCCTCGATGGCGCTCGCGGCCGCGGCGCGAGCACGTGCCCTGGCCCGCCTCGGCGCCCATCATCCGGCCCGCGAAGCCATCGGCCAGGCTCGGCGAATGTTCGACACCGTGGACGAGCCGGACACCAACGCCGCATTCCGCTTCCCCGCCAAGCGATTCCTGCTCTACCTGTCGGGCACGGCGACGTGGCTCGGCGACACCGCCACCGCCTACCAGGCACAAGACGAGGCATTGTCGCTTTACCGTTCGGCGCCCGGTTCACTGATCGACCCCGCGCTGCTTCACCTCGATCGGGCGATGTGCCTGGTCCAAGAGCGGCGCGTCCCCGAGGCTGCCTCCGTCGCCCGGCAGGCGATCGACAGCCTGCCTCCAACGCAGCGCACGGAGCTGGTACTGACCCGCGCCGAGCAGGTCATCGACGCCGCCCCCGCAGCCGAACAGGGCGGAGAGCTGGCCGCGCTGGCCGAGCAGGTTGGCGCGTGCCGCAGCCAAGCCCGTACCCTGGCGGTCGCAGCCGCGCTCGTCTAGTAGGAGGGCCATGTTCGTCGAAGCACGAACGCGCCCCATCCTCGCCAAGGTCTGCCAACACCTCGGGCTACCCGCAGACCGCGCCACGCTGATCCGGCACCACACCAACGCCGTGTACGCCGTTGGTGACGCCGTCATCAAGATCGCACCACCGGACATCGCCGCCGACGACGTACGCCCGTCCATCGCCCTCGTGCGCTGGCTCACCAGCCAGGGGTTTCCCACCGCCCCGCTGTACGACATCGACCAGCCCTTAGAGATCGACGGTCACACCATCACTGTGTGGCGACGGCTCAACCCTGCGATCGAGAACCCCGTCACGGCCGGCGAACTCGGTCACCTGCTGCGTCTACTCCACGCCCTGCCCACACCGCCCATCGCGTTAAAACCACTGGAGCCGATCAGCAGGATCCGCCGATCTATCAAGACCTCGGCCATCCTTACCGACGACGACCGAGACTTCCTGCACACTCGACTTGATCAGCTCGCCAAAATCTGGGCAGACATGCCCTTCACCCTCTCCCCCGGCCTGATCCACGCCGATCCGCAAACGCACAACGCCCTATGCGCTTCCGAGGGTTGTGCGGTGCTGACCGATTGGGACACTGCCGCGATCGGCCCGAGAGAGTGGGACGTGGCTACCATCGCCGTCCACTGCCGCCGCTTCACCCCCACCGATCCCGATGCCTTCGTTTCGTTCATCACGGCGTACGGCTGGGACCCAGCGGCATGGCATCATTTCGAAAACCTATGCCGGCTACGCGAGCTAAAAATGATTGTCACCAATGCCCGCAAGTCCCGCCCTGGCTCCTCTGCCGCCAACGAAGTCCACCGTCGCCTCGCCGCCCTTCGCGCCGACCCTCACGACGCCCTCCCCTGGCACTTGCTCTGACCAGCGCTGCTTGACCGCCTCGACGGCTACCGATTCGGCCGAGCTGCTTATTGACCGATATACGCGGAATGCATACCGTCCCAGAGAACGGATTGAATGGGTACGCTCAGCAACAGGCCATAACGGACGGAACCGCCCACCATGGCGAGGACGCCGGTACGACACACCACCTGCCCCCGCCGCGGCGCACAACTGGCCCGCGACAACACCAGCGGCCGCTGCGCCTCCTGCCAAGCGGCCGAACGCGACCGGCTCGTCTCACCACCAGCCCTGCCCGAATCCTTCTGGAACCACGACCCGCTCCGGCGTGCCCTGACGGCCCCGCGTCAGGCGACCCGGGGCCATCGGCGTTCCTGGCGCAGCCGACGCACCCGATCGACAACCGCCGTCGCACTGCCAGCCTACGAGTTGCGTTCACCCCAGGGGGTGTGCACACCGTCGAACTCCTCGAAGATCAGCCAGGTGCGGGTGGAGAGCACCCCCGGGATGCTCTGTACCCGGCCCAGCACCACGTCCCGCAACGCGGCGTTGTCCGGCGTACGGACCAGGGCCAGCACATCGTGGTCGCCGCCGAGCAGCGCCGCATGCTCGATGTAGGGCAGCCGGGCCAGCGCGGCCGAGACCTCCCGCCAAGTGTTCTGCTCGATCTTTAGGGCGATGTAGGCGGACGTGCCGAGGCCGGCCCGGGCCGGCGCCACCTGTGCGCGGAACCCGGTGATCACGCCGTCGCGGAGCAGCCGTTCCAGCCGTGCGTACGCGTTTGTGCGGGAGACGTGCACCCGTTCGGCGAGGGCCCGGATGGAGAGCCGCCCGTCGCGCACCAGCGCGTGGAGGATGCGCCGGTCCACCTCGTCGATCGGTCCGGCCGATCGTCCTACCCCCGATGGAAACTCGGCCGCCGGTTGGGTCTCATGGCTCATTCAAGCACCCCTCTGCTGCCAAGCGTCCCGTGTTTTCGGCGGATCTTGAGTCAATCATCCGACGGCGTCAGCAGAGGCCCACCACACGTCCAGGAGGTCCTCGCCGTGACGACCACATCCCGGGCGGCCCGCAGGGCGGCCCCGCGCAGCCGTGCGGCAGCCACTGTGACCGACCCGGTCAGCGCCCTGCTGCCCAGCCCCGAGCCGGTACGGCTGCTCGACGAGCGTGGCAAGCCACTGCCCGCCCGCGCCGACTACCCCGAACCGTCCGCCGACTCGCTGCGCGAGCTGTACCGGCGCCTGGTGATCGGGCGCCGCTTCGACACCCAGGCGACCACGCTGGCCAAGCAGGGACGGCTGGCGGTCTACCCCTCGTCACGAGGGCAGGAGGCGTGCCAGGTCGGCGCGATGCTGGCGGTACGCGAGTCCGACTGGGTTTTCCCGACCTACCGCGAGTCGGTGGCGCTGGTCTCCCGGGGCATCGACCCGGTCGAGGTGCTCACGCTGCTGCGCGGCGACTGGCACTGCGGGTACGACGCGGCGGCCTCTCGTACCGCCCCGCAGTGCACGCCGCTGGCCACGCAGACGGTGCACGCTGCGGGGCTGGCGTACGGTGAGGCGTACCAGGGGCGGGACACCGTGGCGCTGGCTTTCATCGGCGACGGCGCCACCAGTGAGGGCGACTTCCAC
>DASULK010000204.1:0-2059 GCA_036278255.1 Micromonospora sp. | reverse complement strand
AAGCGGTCGCCGGCCTGGATGGGGTGGATCGACAGGTCGGGCTGGACCGCCGCCCCTTCGGTCAGCGCACGGGCGAGCAGCGCCCGCTGCGGGTGGTTCTGCGCCTCAGCCGGGCTGAGCTGGCCAGCGTCGACGAGCAGCTGAACGTAGCTGTGGTCGCGGGTGAGTTGGCGCAGCTCACCGTCGCGCAGCAGGTAGAGCCGGGTATCGCCGATGTGCACAACCCCGACCCGGTCATCCGCCTGCACCAGTGCCGTGATGGTGGTGACCGCCTGGCCCTCCGGATCATCGGCGGCGATTTCGCGCACCGCCCGATGGGCAACATCGACAGCGGAGGCGAGGGCGTCCAGCACTCCGCCGCTCTGCTGGCCGGCAGCGGCCAGTGCGGTGACGGCCGCGGTACTGGCGGCAGCCCCATTACTACCCCGCATGCCGTCCGCGACCGCGAGAACGCGCCCGTCGGCGTGGACGGCGTCTTCGTTGCTGGTGCGGTTCGGGCCCGTCGCCGTACGGGCGGCGTGGCGCAGTGCCAACGTGGTCATGAAAGTGCTCCTCCCAGAGAGGTCTTCGATGAGGAGCGCGGCGCGATGCCCACGTACGGCCGTCTCCGCCAGCACCTGCTCCCAGTAGGCAGCGACCTCGGCAGCTGCGGCAGCGGGCGCCAGCGCGACGACGCGTCGGATGTCGGCCAGCGGCATCCCGATCTCCCGTAGCCGGGCGATCGTGCGGGCCTGCGGTGCCTGCCCCGGGTGGTAATACCGGTAGCCGTTGTTGCTGTCCACTGCGGCTGGATGCAGCAGGCCCAACTGGTCGTAGAGCCGTAGCGCTTTCGCCGACAGCCCGGTCGCCTTGGCGAAGGTGCCGATCGTGAGCAGGTCCACCGTGTCTCCTCACCCCGGCCGGTCGGCCGGTTGTCACGATGCTGCGGCTTGCCCTTTGGGGAAGGTCAACCCTGCACCGATCGACAATCGCCGCAACGTCGATGCCCCACCGTGACCAACGCAAAGCAAAGTGCACATATGAACCGGGAACCGACGGAGTTGAGACGGTTCGGGCTGCCGCTGGCCTGGCTGGCACATCCGGTCACAGTGATCGCGGTCGCGCTGCTCGCCGTCAACGACCACCTACTCAAAGCCGCCTATCCCGGCCTGCTGACCGGGAAGCTCAGCGACGCGGCCGGCCTGATAGCGGCACCGCCGCTGCTCGCCCTGGCCATCATCCCGATCCTGCCGCACCGCCCAGCGAGCCTGCTGGCTGGTGCGGCCGTACTCTTCACCGGGGTCGGCTTCACTGCGGTAAAACTCAGCCAGACCGCTGCGGTGGCCGTTTCGGCGGCCTGGAGCACGTTGGTCGGCCCGTCGGTCATCCTCGCCGATCCGACCGACCTCGCCACGCTGCCCGCACTGGCGCTGGCCTGGTGGGTGTGGACCCGGGCCCGGCAACGACCCGTCTCCCGGCCTGCGGCGCGCCGGTTCGGCACGCTGATCGTGCTGCCGGCGGCCACGCTGGCGATGGTCGCCACGCCGGCACCGCGGTATCCCGATGCGGTGGCCGTAACGTCGTGGCGCGGAATGATCGTGATCGGCGAAGGGGACGCCTTCCACGAGGGCCGCAAGCCAATCGACTTCCAGGTCAGCCACGACGGGCAGAGCTGGCGCTCCATGACCGAGACAGAGCGGACGGAGTTCGGCCCGGTCGCTGGCACATTGCCCTTCAATGAGCTGCGCGACTGTGTGCCCGACCAACCGTCTCGATGCTACCGAGCAGTGCCGGGGCACCTGCGGGTCGAGGAGACACGGGACGGCGGAGCCACCTGGTCAACCAGCTGGCAGGTACCGGACGACCGGCGCGGCTATCTCGCCCGCCAATACAGCGGACTAGGTGACGTTGACGAATACCTTTCCTCGCGGGCGCTACTGGTGCATCCGGTGCCCGGTGGCCACGTAGTCATCGTCGCGAACGGGCGCGACGGTTACGCGCTTCGCGACACAGCCGGCCGGTGGGAGCGGATCGGCTTCGGCGCGGACCGCTCGGACATCGGCCGAGGGCCGACCGGCGA
>DASULK010000203.1:0-19883 GCA_036278255.1 Micromonospora sp. | reverse complement strand
GGGTGCTTGACGTTCCACCACCGCACACCGCCGACGTGGCTGTGCGCCCCCGGGCCGAGGCCCCACCAGTCCCCGCCCTGCCAGTAGAGCAGGTTGTGCCGGCAGCGGGCCGCCGGCGTCCGCGCCCAGTTGGAGACCTCGTACCAGGAGAATCCGGCCGCGTCGAGGGCGGCCTCCGCGGCCAAGTAGCGGTCCGCCGCCACATCGTCCGACGGGTACGGCACCTCGCCCCGCCGCATCCGGGTGCTCAGCCGGGTGCCCTCCTCGATGATCAGGGCGTACGCGCTGACGTGGTCGACTCCGGCTCCGATCACGGCGGCGAGCGAGGCGGCGAAGTCGTTGGCGCTCTCTCCCGGCGTGCCGTAGATCAGGTCGAGGTTGACATGGTCGAATCCCGCCTCCCGGGCCTCGACGGCGGCAGCCGGGGCACGCCCGGCGCTGTGCTGCCGGTCCAGCAGGGCCAGTACCCGCGGGGCGGCCGACTGCATCCCCAGCGAGATGCGGGTGTAGCCGGCGGCCCGTAGCGCCTTCAGGGAGGCGGGCGTCACGGATTCGGGGTTGGCCTCGGTGGTGACCTCCGCATCCTCGGCCAGGCCCCAGGTGCCGTGGATCCCGTCCAGGATGCGGGCGAGATCGTCGGGCGGCAGCAGGGTGGGGGTGCCACCGCCGACGAAGACGGTGTCGACCTGTGCCGGCGGTGAATCCGCCAGCACCCGGGCGGCCAGCCGTAGTTCAGCCAGCACGCTGTCGGCGTAACTCTCCCGGCTTCCCCCACCGCCCAACTCGGCGGCGGTGTAGGTGTTGAAGTCGCAGTAGCCGCACCGACTGGCGCAGAAGGGCACGTGGACGTAGACACCGAAGCCACGGGAGCCGAGTTCGGCGAGCGCGGACGGAGGCAGCGCCCCGTTCACGGGCAGGGGTTCACCATCGGGAAGTACGGCAGGCATACCACTAGTGTGCGCCTGTGAACGGGCGGACCATCAGACCCAGCCCGGCCCGCCACGACGGCAAGCGCGAAATGAGGCATCGAGATGACGACACCCGACACTCTTGTCCGGAGCGCCACCAGGCAGGGCGTGACCACGCTCACCCTGGATAGCCCCCACAACCGCAACGCGCTCTCCACCCCCCTGATGACCGAGCTGCTCGCCGCTCTTGCCGCAGCGGTCGCCGATGAAACGGTCCGGGCGGTGGTGCTCTCCCACACCGGCCCCGTCTTCTGTTCCGGCGCCGACCTGAAGGAGACCGCCGCCGCCTACGAGAGCGGCACGGTGCCGGCCGGGATGCTCGGTGACGTGCTGACGGCGATCTGGGAATGCCCGAAGCCGGTGGTGGCGCGGGTCGGCGGACCGGCGCGGGCGGGCGGTCTCGGCCTGATCGCCGCCGCCGACATCGCGGTCTGCGCGGAGGACGTCACCTTCGCCTTCACCGAGGTCCGTCTCGGCGTGATCCCGGCGGTCATCTCAGCGACCGTGCTCCCCCGCCTGGCGCCGCGGGCCGCCGCCGAGCTTTACCTCACCGGCAACACATTCGACGGGCAGCGGGCCGCACAGATCGGTCTGGTCACCGTGGCGGTGCACGCCGCCGAGGTCGACCGGACGGTGTTGACCTACTGCCGAGCGCTCGTACACGGCGGGCCACGGGCACTGGCCGGCACCAAGGAGTTGCTCCGACGCCGGCCGCAGGCCACGCTCCGGGACGAGGTGGCTGAGCTGTCCGAGCTGTCGACCGGCTACTTCCTCTCCGACGAGGGGCGGGAAGGGGTCCGTGCCTTCCGTGAGAAGCGCTCCGCCTCCTGGGTGCCGTCGGCGTAGCTGCACAGAGCAAACAGGCGGCCCCGCGATGCGGTAACGACCCTGCGGTCGGACGTACGCTGGGGCCGCACATCCAGCAGGGGGTGGTCGGTGCGGAAGCGGGTGTTGGCCATCATGGTGTTGCTCGCCATGATCGTCGGCCTGGGGGTCTATGTGGCCGGTCGCGTCATCGACGGCAGCCTGCCGATGCCGCGGCCACGGGCGTGCACTGTGTACGAAACCAGCCAGGACCGGGCAGGCATGGATACCCGGAAAGTCAAACTCAACAGTGCGCAGATGGCCAACGCGGCGACCATCGCGGCCATCGGCATGCGGCGGGGACTGCCCGAGCGGGCGATCGTGGTGGCGCTCGCCACCGCCTTTCAGGAGTCCAGTATGGAGAATCTGCCCGGCGGCGACCGCGACTCGGTAGGCCTGTTCCAACAGCGGCCCAGCCAGGGCTGGGGCACCATCGAGCAGATTCGCGATCCCCGCTACGCCGCCACCCAGTTCTACAAGGCGCTGGAGAAGGTCCGCGGCTGGGAGCAGATGCGGGTCACGGATGCCGCTCAGGCGGTGCAACGGTCGGCGTTTCCCGAGGCGTACGAGAAGTGGGCGGACGAGGCCGAGGTGATGGCCAGCGCACTGATGGGAAACACGACGGGCGCGGTGGCCTGTTCGGTGGCGCGGAAGCCGGCGATGCGGGGCAACGGCGCGGCGACCGCGCTCACCGCCGAGCTGGCGTTGGACTGGGGAAGGTTGACCACGGCCACACCGGCCGAACTGCTCGGGGTGGCGCTGCCGGCCAGTGATGTTCAGGTCGGATGGCGGTACGCGCACTGGCTGGTGTCGCATGCGGGGAGGCACGGGGTGAAGCGGGTGCGCTTCGGCGCCCTGCAATGGACGGCGGAGCGTGGCGCATGGTCGCCGGCCCCCGACTCACCGATCGCCGATATGGTCATCGCCGAGGTTTTTCCGGATGTATGAACCAGGACGGTACGGTCTGGCCGACGCTTGGCGTCTACGGCCGTCTAGCGATGATCGCGTTAACAGGCGGTAGCTGCACAAACCGACAAATAGCCTTAAGGTCGACCATATAACCAACGCCTCGCTACTCTCTGTAGCTGGACAATGCCTCCTGGTTCGACCCCCTCGCCGAGTCTATTCATCGGCGGGTACGCCTCAATCCTCCGCTTGATTCGCGCGCTACGATCGGCGCTCTGCGCTCAAAGCATTGGACTCAATGGGGAGGAAATCCGGTGTTCGATTACGGGGGCCGGACCGGCTACGAACCAATCAGCGACGTCGACCGCAAAGAGTTCCACGAGCAGGGCTTCCTGCTCCTGCGCAACGTCCTGACCGAGGATCACCGGGCCGCACTGGAAGAGGCGGTCGACCGCGTCTACGCCGAGGAGAAGGCTGCCGGCAAGACCACCAAGGACGGCACCCTGCACCTGCTGGGCTTCCTTGACCGTGACGAACTCTTCGGTGAGCTGCTGACCCACCCGGCCGCGTTCCCATACATGTGGGGGCTGGCCGGGTGGAATATCTACACCCACCACAACCACCTGGACGTGACCCCGCCGGCCTTGGAGCCGGAGAAGCCGTACTGGGGCTGGCACCAGGACGGCTACCGGCAGAACTCCGACCCGGAGACGATGGACCCGGACCTGCCGCGCCCCATGTTCTCCCTCAAGGTGGCCTACGTACTCTCCGACCTCTCGGAGACCGGCCGGGGCGCCACCAAGATCATTCCTGGCAGCCATCTGTGGAATTCGCTGCCGCGGCCGGCCGATGTCACGGTGCACAACCCCGATCCCGAGGACACCGTGGAAATCACCGCCAACCCGGGTGACGCCTTCATCTTCGACCGCCGCCTCTGGCACTCCCGCTCGACCAACCTGTCGACCATCACCCGCAAGATGCTCTTCATCGGCTACACCTACCGGTGGATCCGGCCGCTGGACGAACTGCACATCGACAAGGACGGTCCCTGGTGGGCCAACCGCACTCCGGTGCAGCGCCAGTTGTGCGGTGAGGGCACACACACCGCCAACTACTGGGGCATCAACTGGGACGGCTATATCGACGAGGAGATCCCGCTCCGCAAGGAGCTCAAGGAGCGCGACCTACTCGACCGCGGCATCCCCTGGCTCCGCTAGTCGTAGACCTTCCGTAGCTTTCTCGGGGGCCCGCCGTACGGCGGGCCCCCGAGCTTTTCCTCAACTGGCGCAGCCCCGTCACGTCGTGCCCGGATCAACCGCGACGACCCATGTGCATAGAGGCATCCGCCGCTATCAGGAGCGGGTGACTCCGCGCCGGCCGGCCGTCCCCGCCACCAACGCCACGGCGATGGCGGCCAGCGCGACCTGGATGAGCAGCTCGGTCCAGTCGACGCCGGGGGTACGGGCTAGCCCTACGGCCCGCGCGATCACGGTCCCCAGCAGCGCCGCCCCCACCCCGATCAGCATGGTCAGCCAGATCGGAATGTTCTGCCGGCCCGGCACGACCAGCCGACCCAACGCACCGATGATCAGACCAACGACGAGTGCGGTGATAATTCCGGTTACGGGCACGCTCCGGCCCTCCTTCTCGGGGCTCACGGTGTAGGTGACCGCATAGTTCCCTGGAGCCGGGAAAACCAAACCGGGCGCTACGGCCGATGGTGCCGCAAACTCATTTTTTGCCGCCCGACGCTCTGCTGTCGCTGGAATCCGAGGTGGAGAGCGCGGCGATGAAGGCCTCCTGCGGGACCTCCACCCGGCCCACCATCTTCATCCGCTTCTTCCCCTCCCGCTGCCGCTCCAGCAATTTCCGCTTACGGCTGATGTCACCGCCGTAACACTTGGCCAGCACGTCCTTGCGGATGGCGCGGATCGTCTCCCGGGCGATCACCCGGCTGCCGATCGCCGCCTGGATCGGCACCTCGAACTGCTGCCGCGGAATCAGGTCCCGCAGCTTACCCGCGATCGTCAGGCCGTAGTTGTAGGCCTTGTCCTTGTGCACGATCGCGCTGAAGGCGTCGACCGGCTCACCGTGCAGCAGGATGTCGACCTTGACCAGGTCGGAGTGCTGCTCGCCGGACGGCTCGTAATCCAGGCTCGCGTACCCCCTGGTGCGGCTCTTGAGCTGGTCGAAGAAATCAAAAATGATCTCGGCGAGCGGCAGGGTGTAGCGCAGCTCCACCCGGTCAGCCGACAGGTAATCCATGCCGAGCAGGCTGCCACGCCGCCCCTGGCAGAGCTCCATCACCGGGCCGACAAAGTCACTCGGGGTGAGGATCGTCGCCCGCACGATCGGTTCGTAGACGGCGGCGATCTTGCCGGTGGGGTATTCGCTGGGGTTGGTGACACTCACCTCGGTGTCGTCCTCCATCTCCACCCGGTAGACGACGTTCGGCGCTGTCGAGATGAGATCCAGATTGAACTCCCGCTCCAACCGCTCCCGGATGATCTCCAGGTGGAGCAGGCCAAGGAATCCGCAACGGAATCCGAAACCGAGCGCGCCCGAGGTCTCCGGCTCATAGCTCAGGGCGGCGTCGTTGAGCCTCAGCCGGTCGAGTGCCTCCCGCAGGACGGGGTAGTCGGAGCCGTCCATCGGGTAGAGGCCCGAGTACACCATCGGCTTCGGATCCTTGTACCCGCCGAGCGGTTCGCTGGCGGGCCGGGATCCGATGGTCACGGTGTCCCCCACCCGGGACTGGCGGACATCCTTCACGCCGGTGATCAGGTAGCCCACCTCGCCGACGCTGAGCGCCTCGGACTTCTTCATCTCCGGCGAGATCACTCCGATCTCCAGCATGTCGTGGGTGGATCCGCTGGACATCATCCTGATCCGATCCCGCGCCTCGATCCGCCCGTCCATGACCCGGACGTAGGTGACCACTCCGCGGTAGATGTCGTAGACCGAATCGAAGATCATTGCACGCGCCGGAGCATCGACGTCGCCGGTCGGCGGCTGGAACTGCCGCACGATCTCGTCGAGCAGGTGCGGGACGCCCTCACCGGTCTTCCCCGAAACACGCAGGCAGTCGCTCGGATCGCCCCCGATCAGGTGGGCCAGTTCCTCGGCGAACTTGTCGGGCTGGGCCGCCGGTAGGTCGATCTTGTTGAGCACCGGGATGATGTGCAGGTCGTTCTCCAGCGCCAGGTAGAGGTTAGCCAGCGTCTGGGCCTCGATCCCCTGCGCCGCGTCGACCAGGAGCACCGCCCCTTCGCAGGCGGCGAGCGACCGGGAAACCTCATAGGTGAAGTCGACGTGCCCCGGGGTGTCGATCATGTTGAGGACGGCGTGCTCCCCCTTCCGCCCGCCGTCCCGGACGGTCCACGGCATGCGGACCGCCTGGCTCTTGATCGTGATGCCGCGCTCGCGTTCGATATCCATCCGGTCGAGGTACTGCGCGCGCATTTCGCGTTCCGAGACAACCTCGGTGAGCTGCAACATCCGATCGGCAAGCGTCGACTTGCCGTGGTCGATGTGGGCGATGATGCAGAAGTTCCTGATGCGGGCGAGATCGGTGGCACCAGGGGTGTTCGCACCGGGGTCGAGCATCGGTGGCACAGTCATCCGTTCTCGTGGTCTCCGTCGTCGAGCGGTGGCGTCCCTGATCGGGATAGCCCGGCAGCCGACGTCTGTCGGCCACCTCCTATGGTCCCACGTCGCGCTCTGCGCCAAGCCACACCCGTTCGGGCCGGTGGTGGGCGGCCGGCGTCGCCACCCACGATGGCAGTCGCATCGCCATCGATGCCACCCCGCTCCGCACCGCCAGCGCCCTCTGAGCTCGAGGGGTGGAGCGGCCGGGCCTGCCCCCTGCCAGGGTCGATGGTTTGCCCGGAGTGCGCGATCGAGGGGTTCTGCTTTTGTGCTGCCGGGATCAACCTGGTACGGTTGCTCTTCGCGCATGGCTGACGCGGCACAGTCGCCTGTGCAGAAGCAGAAGCAAACCAACCCGAGCTACCAGGACGAGGCTGTCGCGTGGCGAACATCAAATCTCAGATCAAACGCAACCGGCAGAACGAGAAGCGCCGGCTTCGCAACAAGTCGGTCAAGACATCGCTGAAGACCGCCATCCGCAAGTTCCACGAGGCGGCCGAGGCTGGCGAGAACGAGAAGGCCACCGAGCTCATGCGTTCCGCTTCCCAGGCGTTGGACAAAGCAGTCAGCAAGGGCGTGATCCACGAGAACCAGGCGGCGAACCGCAAGTCCGCGATCGCCAAGCGTCTGCACTCGCTCTCCGCCTGACGAGTTCGCCCCAGCCTCTTCGCCGCCCGGGCCACCCGGCTCGGGCGGCGTTTGCTGCTCTCGGCAACGGGCTTACCGCTCAAGTCACGGATCGCTCCGGTCGACCGCCCCTGCACCGTGGTGTCGGGCGCGGTGCCCCGCCCGCGGACCGGATGTCCCGCCTACCGACTCGAAAGCCCTGCCGCCGGCCCCGAGTCCTGTCTCGCGGCGAAAGCGCTCCTGTTCCTGCTCCGGCACATGAGCTGCCGCGCGCAGCACCGCCGCGGCCACGGCGTCGTTGACTTTGACCATGACCGCGACCAGCAGTGGCAGGACCACGATCGCCCACCAGGGCACCAGCTCGGCCAGGGCCAGCACCAGCCCGAAGAGGGCACTCCCCTCCAGGAAGAGGAAACAGGTCGCCCCGCTCGGGTTGAGCTGACGGAGCCGGAGCACCCGCGCGTAGAGCGGACGCGGTGGTTCCGGCTGCTTCAGAAGACCGATCATGCGGACCCGCTCCTGCCGGCTGACCGTCGGCCGCCTCCACCGCCCATCGGCTGAGCTGCGCCGGCTTGCCGGGCGGCGGCGACGGCGAAGATCGCCCGCTCCAGGGCGTACCCCCGATCGTCGGCCCCGCCCTTGACCGCCGCATTGCACTCGGCTGCGGCCCGCATCGCCTCCGCCAAGCCCTCGGCGGTCCATCCGCGGGCCCGCTGCTGCGCCCTCTCGATCTTCCAGGCAGGCATCCCGAGGCTGCTCGCCAACTGGTAGGGGCTGCCCCGCCCCACGGCAGCGACGCGGGCGACCGTACGCACCCCGTCGGCGATCGCATCCGCGATCGGAACCGGGTCGACCCCGACGTGCAGCGCCCAGCGCAGCGACTCCAGCGCGCCCGGCACGTCACCGACCATGACGGCGTCGGCGACGGTGAAGCCGCTCACCTCGGCCCGGCCCCGGTAGTAACGGGCAACCGTCTCCGCCCCGATCCGACCATCGGTGTCCGCGACCAGCTGCGAGCAGGCGGCGGCGAGTTCACGCAGATCGTTGCCGACCGCGGCCAGCAGCGCGGCTGCCGCATCCGGGCCGCACTGCCCGCCATGGCGGCGGATCTCGTTTCGGACGAACGCGATGCGCTCACTGTCCCGTCTCAACCGCGCCGCCGGCACCACGGTGGCACCCGCCTTACGCAGACCATCGGCAAAAGCCTTGCCCTTCGCCCCGCCCGCATGGGAAACCAGCAGGGTGACCTCCGGGTCAGGGCTCTTGGCGTACGCCACCAGCGCCTGGGCCAGCTCTTTGCGGGCGTCCTGGCCGTTGCGCAGGACCAGCACCCGCCGCCCCCCGAACAACGAGGGGCTGAGCATTTCCGCTATCTCACCCGGCGCCAGCGATGCCGTCTCGTACTCACGGACATCTGCACCGGAATCAACCGCCCGCACCGCCTCCACCGCATCGGAGACGGCCCGAGCGGCGAGCAGTTCCTCATCACCGAGGACGAGCAGGACCGGGGCGAGGTTCGGAGGACTCACGCCAGCCATGGTCGCACGCCCTGCGCCGAAGGCCGCCAGCTCACCGCTCGGCGTGCCACCGGACCTCATCTCGCACCGTCGACCGAGTCCAGGCCACGCACCACGACCGCGAGGCCGACGTCGGTACGGACCACGGCGACATCCCCGTCCACATCCGTACGCAGCACCCGTGCCCCGCCCCGCGACAGGCGTCCGAGCAGGCCGGGGTCCGGGTGGCCGTACCCGTTGTCCCGGCCCACCGGCACCAGCGCCACCGCAGGCTGCACCGCGTCGAGGAAATCCGGCTCCTGATACGCCGATCCATGGTGGGCGACCTTCAGAATGTCCGCACGCAGCCCCGCCGGGCCCCACCGGTCGAGCAGCGCCTGCTGCTCCTCGCTCTCCGCATCACCGGGGAGCAGGATGGTGGTCC
The DNA here is from genome assembly GCA_036278255.1 of Micromonospora sp. GTDB lineage: Bacteria > Actinomycetota > Actinomycetes > Mycobacteriales > Micromonosporaceae > DASULK01. The sequence continues at coordinate 10,929 of DASULK010000203.1, read as the reverse complement.
CGGCTACGCGGGCCCGCAACACCAGCGAATTGTTGTTGGGATCCGACCGGGTGCCGCGCATGAGATGAGGCGGTCCGAGTAGCTCCAGTTCCACCGGCCCGAACCTGCCCCTCCAGCCGGCCGTCACCTCCCTCACCGGCACCTCGCCGGCCGCCGCGACCCGATGCACCGTCTCATGCCCGAACGTAGGCTCCGGCCAGGGCGGCGTCACCACCGCGCCCACCCAGCGCCCCCGCAGCACACCCTCGATGCCGGCGACATGGTCAGCGTGGAAGTGGCTCAACACCAGCAACGGAACCCGGTCCACGCCGAGCCGGCGCAGGCATCGGTCGGGAGCCGTCGGCTCCGGCCCGGCATCCACCACGATGGCCTGCCCCGGGCCGACGGGCAGCACCACGGTGTCCCCCTGCCCCACCGCGCAGAGCACCACCACCCAGTTCGGCGGGGGCCAGCCGGAGACCAGCAACCGCACCGGCAGCGCCCCCACCACGACACTGACGGTGAGGACCGCCAGCAGTTTTCTGACCAGCGGGCGGCGGGCCACGACCAGCAGGACCGCGGTCAGGGCGGCGAGCAGCAGCCCACCGGCCAGCCCGTCGAGCCAGGGCAGGGTGCCCGCGGGTAGCTGTGCGCCGTACCGCGCCACCAACACCAGCCACCAGGCCGGCCAACTGCCGAGCCAGGCGGCGAACTCCGCTCCGGCCGGCCAGAGCGGCGAGATCACGGCTGCGCCCACGCCGAGCACGGTGGCCGGTGCGATCGCGGGCACCACGAGCAGATTTGCCGGTACGGCCACCAGGCTGATCGTGCCCGAGAGTCCCGCCACCACCGGCGCACAGGCCAGCTGGGCCGCAGCCGGGATCGCCAACGCCTCGGCGGCGCCGGCCGGCACCCCTCTGCGCCGCAACGCGTCGCGCCAGCGGGGCGCGACCAGCAGCAGCCCCGCGGTGGCGAGCACGGAGAGGGCGAACCCGGCGTCGGTGGCGAGCTGCGGATCAAACGCGATCAGGAGGGTGATGGCGGCGCCGAGCGCGGGCAGCGCGGCCCGAGGACGGCCGGCGGCCAGCGCGGCGAGTCCGATCGCCCCCATCGTGGCGGCGCGTACGACGCTGGGTGAGGGCCGGACCAGGATCACGAACCCGACGAGGGCGACGCCGCAGGCAATGGCCGCCAGCCACGGGCCGGCCCGACCCCACCGGGCCAGCAGCAGCACGAACCCGACCACGATGGCCACGTTGGATCCCGAGACCGCGGTCAGGTGCGTCATCCCGGTGGTGCGGAAGTCATCGTCGACCGCGGGCTGCAGTCGGCTGACGTCGCCGACCACCAGCCCCGGTAGCAGGCCGCCTGGTTCGTCGGGCAGGGGAAGGCAGGCCTGCTGCAGCCCTGCGCGGAGGGAACCGGCGGCCCGCTGCGCCCAGGAGGGTTCGCCCCGCAGTGCCGGGGCTGCGTTCGAGGAGAGGACGGCGGCGGTGAGGTCGCTGCCGCGCGGTGCCATGAGCCGACCGGTGGCGATCAGTCGTTGCCCGGGGAGCAGACCTCGCCAGGCCGGATTACCGGCGAGCACCAGGATCCGGGCCGGTGTCTCGATGCGGGCTGTGCCGGCGCGGGCATCGGCAACCAGCCAGGACAGTTCGGCCGGGATCAGGAACACCGGGGGTCGGCCGGTGCTGCGTCGCAGCGGCCGCGGATCGTCCCGCACGACGAGTTCCACACTGACGCTGGCCCGGGCGCCGGCTAACTCGGCGATCGCCGGGTTGTCACGTACCGCAACCCGTGCAGCGGTGGCGGCGCTGCCGCACACCACTCCCAGGAGCACGGCCAGCACAACCCAGCCGGCTCGGGGGGCTGATTGCCGACCTCTGAGGTGGGCCCATGCGGCGAGGCTGGCTCCGACTCCGGCCAACGCGACGACGACCCCGGTGCGGGCGGAGAGGTGCAGGCCGGCGATGGCGGAGAACCAGGTCGCCAGGGCGATCCCGGCCAGCCGCAGGTCGGGCGGCGCACCGTCGACCGGCATGGTCACACCGTCACCAGGTCTTTGAGCTGCTCGTAGCGGACATCGCCAATACCGCTCACCCGCCGCAGATCACCGACCGACCGGAACCCGCCGTGCTGCTCGCGATGGGCGATGATGCGTTGCGCCAGCACGGGGCCGACCCCGGGCAGCGTCTCCAACTGTGTCTGGGTGGCGGTGTTGAGATTCACCTTGCCGTCCTCGGCGCCCGTATCGACGGCGGGACCCGCAGCACCGGGTGGCCCGACGCCCGGCGGTGGTGTGACACCGACGAGCAGCAGTTCTCCGTCATTGAGCTTACGGGCCAGGTTGAGCAGAGCCACATCGACGCCAGGCAGCGCTCCCCCGGCCGCCTCGATCGCATCGGCGACCCGGGCCCCGGGCGGCAGCCGCACCAGGCCGGGGCGACGTACCTTTCCGGCCACCGCCACCACCAGTTCGGCGGGACTCCCCTCGGACAGCACCGATTCGGCGGCGTCGGCCTGGGCGGGCGGCGAGTCGGGCGCCACCGGCTGGAGCTGCGGTCGGGCTTTCCATGCCCAGCCGGCGGCGCCGAGTACCACCACCGCGGCGACCACCGCGAGCGCCTTGACGCCGCGGCGACCGGGGTCGAAAGCGCCGACGCCACCGAGCCAGCCGGTCGCTGGGGCAGCATCCGCTACAGCCACTGGCGGGGTGTCGTCGGAGGGCGGTATCGCGGGCCGGAGCCCGGGCGTGGCCGAATCGGACAGCAGGTTGACCAGGCGCTGCCGGATCACCGTCTCATCGTTGTCAGGCACACGCAGACGCTAGGCAGTTCACAACCCGCCACGCCGGGCCGGCACCACGACCTGTGGAGAACCCGGGTGCCTGTGGAAAACGCCCTGATCATGCTCGGCTCTGCTATGGCGGTCACCCGAACGGAATCTGCGCGAGTTGGCGAAGGAACGCCAAGCAGCGAGGGCCACGGTGGCACGGCGACCCCGCAATGCCCCCTGTTTCATCCGGTACGTCGTGGAGGCGGTCTACCGTCAAGGGATGCGATCACGTGAGCTCGAGGGAGCAGCACGATGACCAGAGCCGCCTGGATCGGACTCGGGGCGATGGGTTCCCGGATGGCGTGCCGACTGCTCGGCGCCGGCCACGAACTGTCGGTGTGGAACCGCACCCGCGCCCGCGCCGAGCCCCTCGCAGCGGCGGGTGCCCGGGTGGCGGCGACACCGGCCGAAGCGGTGGGTGACGCCGAGGCGGTGATGCTGATGCTCGCGGACCCGGACGCCATCCACGATGTCACCGAGGGGCCGGATGGCATCGCCGCCGGGATCCGGCCGGGCGCCACGGTGATTGACATGTCGACCGTCGGCCCGGCAGCGGTGGCCCGGTTGCGGGCAGCGCTCCCCGACGAGATCCCGGTGATCGACGCCCCGGTGTTAGGCAGCATCACCGAGGCCGAGGCGGGCACCCTGACAATCTTTGTCGGTGGGGTCAGCGAGCGGGCCGAAGCGGTCGCACCGCTGCTGTCGGTGCTCGGAAATCCGATCCATGTCGGCTCGTCGGGGGCCGGTGCGGCGGCCAAACTGGTCGCCAACTCCACGCTCTTCGGGGTGCTCGGGGTCCTGGGGGAGGCGCTCGCCCTGGGCGACGGTTTCGGTTTGCCGCGCGAGGCGGTGTGGCGGATCCTCGCCGCGACACCGCTGGCTGCCCAGGCGGAGCGGCGCCGCCCGGGGGTGGAGTCCGGGGATCCGCCGCGACGCTTCGCCCTCTCCCTGGCGCAGAAGGACGCGGATCTGATCCTCGCCGCCGCCGACGCCGCGGATGTGGAGGTGCGGCTGGCTCGGGCGGCACAGACCTGGTTCGCCGACGCGGAGGCAGCCGGGATCGGCGACGCCGACTATTCCGCGGTCCTGAGCCACATCCTGCGGGCTTAGCCAACGGCCCTCATTCGCGGCGCATCGCGCTGGCTGTGGCGCGCGGTGCTGGCCGTGACGCGCGGGTCAAGCGTGGCGGTGGACCACCACGCAGAGCAGGCCGGGTCCAACATGGGCCGCCACCACCGCGCCGATCTCGGTGAGGTGGCACGCCCGCAACCGATCGCCGAGGCGGTCGGCGAGCGCCTCCGCCAACTCGCCGGCACGGGCAGCACCGGCCAGATGATGGACCGCGAGATCCACATCAGAGTCCCCTGCCGCCTCGACGGCGAGATCCGCCAGTCGGGCCAGGCCCCGGCTGGCGGTGCGTACCTTGTCGCGCAACACGATCGCACCGTTGACGACATGCATGATCGGTTTGACGGAGAGCGCCGTGCCGAGCAGCGCGGAGGCGGCGGTGATGCGGCCGCTGCGACGCAGAAACTCCAACGTGTCGACGTAGAAGAACGTACTGGTCCGGTCGACGGCGTCGAGGGTATGGGCGCGTACCTCTGCCAGCTTCTCACCGCGTTCGGCGGCGGTGACGGCCGCGAGCACCGGGAACCCCAAGCCCATTCCGGTGGAGCGGGCATCGACCACCACGACCCGGTCACCGAATTCGACGGCGGCCAGTTGGGCGGACTCGATGGTGCCGGAGAACTGCGCCGACAGGTGCGCCGACAGGACGCCGCTGGCGCCGCCGTCGAGCAGCCGGCGGTAGGTTTGCGTGAACTGCTCGGGTGCCGGCCGCGAGGTCGTCACCGCGACCCGTCTGGCCCGAAGTGCACGGGCCGCGTCGGCAGGTGACACCTCGACGCCTTCCGCCCCTTCCACCCCGTTGATCACAACGGTCAGCGGCACGACGGTCAGGGTCGGTGAGCTGCTCCGGTCAGCCGGAAGGTAGGCGGTGGAATCAGTGACGACCGCGACGGTCATCCCGGAACATTAGCCGACCTTTGCCACGCCAGGTATCCACGGGTCCGGCAGGGTGGGGATCAAACGGGCGTGGGGATGGTGTGCTGGGCGGTGACACCGACGTTGTGCGACCGCAGTTGCCATCCGCGCGTCGGGTCATGGCGCAACTCGGTCCAGTGGCAGTTCTGCAATGGACCGATGGTGCGCAGCACCTCCGCCCCCCAGCCGAGCAGATACCCGCAACTCTGCCGGGCCGCGCCGCCATGAGTGGCCACGACGACGATGCCGCCCGAGACGGCCTCGGCAGCTTTCTGCAACGCCTCACCGACCCGCTTGCCGAGATCGTCGAGGCTCTCGATCTCGCAGCCTGGGGTCTGCTCCCCCGCCCGCCAGCGCGCATACTCGGCAGGGAAACGCTCGGCCACCTCGGGGATGGTCAGCCCCTGCCAGAGTCCGAAGTAGCGTTCCCGCAGGCGCGGATCGGTGCGGACGGGCAGCCCGGTCACCGCGGCGAGGGCTTGGGCGGTGTCGGCGGCCCGCCGAAGATCGCTGGAGACGATGGCGTCCGGTCGGAGCGCGGCCAGCAGCGGGGCCGCCGCCGCGGCCTGCTCCCAGCCAAGGTCGTTGAGCGGAACATCGGTCTGCCCCTGCACCCGGTCGCCAGCATTCCAGTCGGTGTTACCGTGCCGCCAGATGATCAGCCGGGTCATTCGGCGGTGGTGCCCGCCTCGGCGGAGGCGAGGGCGCGGTCGGTGAACGGGATGGTTGGGCAGTCCTTCCACAGGCGGTCGAGGGCGTAGTACTCGCGCTCCTCGCTGTGCTGGATGTGGATAACCACGTCGACGTAGTCGAGCAGAACCCACCGCCCTTCGCGCTCTCCTTCGCGCCGGACCGGCTTGGCCTTCTCCGGGAGGTTGACCAGCCGCTCCTCGATCGCGTCGACGATCGCGTGCACCTGGCGTTCGCTGGGCGCGGACGCGAGCAGGAACGCGTCGGTGATGATCAGTTGGTCCGCCACATCGATGATGACGATGTCCTGGGCCTTCTTGTCCGCGGCCGCCTCGGCCGCCGCCAACGCCAGTTCACGGGCACGTTCGGAAACTGCCACCGTACTCCTTAGCTCGACAGTCCTGCTCCTCTAGCCTCTCACACCGAAGCCCGTGCCGGCCCACCAATAAAACCTCGGTTTCAGGGCCAAAACGCCGGAAAATCACCGGCGGTAGAGGCTGCGTTTGGCGATGTACTGCACCACCCCGTCCGGCACCAGGTACCAGATCGGTTTGCCGGCACCCACTCGGTCCCGGCAATCGGTCGAGGAGATGGCCATCGCCGGCACCTGGATCAGACTCACCGCATCCGCAGGCAGGTGGCCGGCGGAGAGGGCGAATCCGGGCCGGGTCACCCCGATGAAATGGGCCAGACCGAACATTTCGTCGGTGTCTTTCCACGACAGGATCTTCTCCAGCGCGTCAGCACCGGTGATGAAGAACAGCTGTGCTTTCGGGCCACACTCGACACGGAGATCACGCAGGGTGTCGACGGTGTACGTGGGGCCTTCCCGATCGACATCCACCCGGCTCACCCGGAACCGTGGGTTGGAGGCGGTGGCGATGACGGTCATCAGGTAGCGGTCCTCCGCGGAGCTGACCGCCATCTCGTCCTTCTGCCACGGGACCCCCGTCGGCACGAAGATCACCTCGTCGAGGTTGAAATGGTCGGCCACCTCACTTGCCGCCACCAGGTGGCCGTGATGGATCGGGTCGAAGGTACCGCCCATGATCCCCACGCGTCGTACGCCTTCCTGCACCGCCTGATCGTATGCCGAGCGCCTCCGCGCGCCGGCGCTTCGCCTCCAACACTGCGCCGCACCTCACTCTTCGCGGCGACCTGCCGCGGGCCGCAGGGCGGGGCGGATTCACGACGCGCCCGGCACCGCGGCGCGGGCCGTGAGCGCCCGCCGTAGGTCGTCATCGGCGTCGGTGACGACCCGGCGCAGGCCAGGGTCCAGCTCGTCGCGGGCCAGCAGGGCTGCGGCCAGTTCCCGGGTCCGGGGTGCCACGGCGTAGCGGGGGAAGGCAAGGGCCGCAACCCGCTCGGCGACGAAGGGGGTACGGCGTTTGACCGTCGCCGGCATCTCCGCGAAATACCGCTCCACGTAGCGGGCGGTCAGTTCCGCCTGTTCGGGTTGCCAGAACCCGGCCGCGTTGGCCTCAACGAGTCGGTTGGAAAGCGACGTGTCTTCGATCACCGCGTGCCAGGCCCGTTGTTTGGCCGGCGGATCCGGCAACGCCGCCCGGCACCGTACGGCGTTCTGGGCTCCGGTCGCGCTGCGGTCCGCGGCCAGTTCAGCATCGATCTCCGACTCACCGATCGCCCCCAGCACCGCCAGTCGCTGCAGCAGCAGCCAACGGAAGTCGACATCGACGGCCAGTCCGGCGGGGACGCCCACCCCCGCCAGCCAGTCGGCCAACCGGCCGGCGTCAACGCTGGCAGCGACCAGACCGCGGGCAGCCGCCAACTGCAACGACCCCCCGGGGTCGGCGGAGTCCAGTAGCCGGTTGCAGGCTTGGACGATCTGTTCCAGGGCGGCTTGTCGGGCGGCGCCGGCAAGATACCGGTCGATCAGAGAGCGACTCAGTTTGAGCACGTCCTCTACCACGATGACCTCGGCCTCGCCGGGGAGGGCGGCGCGGATCAGCGCCGTCAGGTCGACCACCGGCCGCTGCCCGTCGGTGACCGCGTCGATCATCTCGCCCCACAGCACGGCCCGGGCCAGCGGATCGACCAGGCCGGGCATGAGGCGCGGCACGGCGGCCGCGGACCGTGCGTCGAGGCGGACCTTCGCGAAGGTCAGATCCCCGTCGTTAAGCAGCAGCAGGTCTGCCGCGGGTTCACCGACCAGATCGCTGAGCACCGTCCGCCCGTCGTCGGCGGCCGGTTCCAGGTCGACCTCGATCCGGCGGCGGAGCCGGACCTGCGCACCATCCTGGTCGTAGAGGCCGACTCCGATCCGGTGGGGGCGCAGCACGGGATGGGTCGGCGGAGCCTGCTGGACCACGACCACCTCGGCATACCGTCCGGCCTCGTCCAACGCGATGTCGGCGTGCAAGGTGTTGACCTGCGCCTGGCGCAGCCAGACCCGCGCCCAGCCGGTCAGGTCCCGGCCACTCGCCTTGGAGAGCTCGGCGAGCAGGTCGGCCAGGGTGGCGTTACCGAACCGGTGGGCGGCGAAGTAGGCGCGCAGCGCCGCCAGGAACGCCTCGTCACCGACCCACGCCACGAGTTGGCGCAGCACCGCTGCACCCTTGGCGTAGGAGATGCCGTCGAAGTTGAGCAGCGCCTCCGCGCCGTCGGCTACCTCCAGCGGTGCCACCGGATGGGTGGAGGGACGCTGATCCGCGGCGTACCCCCACGCTTTGCGGCGCATCGCGAAGGTGGTCCACGCTCCGTGGAACCGGGTCGCGGCGGCGGTGACCCGGGTGCCGAGGTACTCGGCGAACGACTCGTTGAGCCACAGGTCATCCCACCAGCGCATGGTGACCAGGTCGCCGAACCACATGTGCGCCATCTCGTGCGCGATGGTGGTGGCCCGCAGCTCGCGCTCGGTGTCGGTGACCGCCGCCCGGAAGACGTAGTCGTCGCGGAAGGTCACCAGGCCGGGGTTTTCCATCGCGCCCGCGTTGAACTCCGGTACGAACGCCTGGTCGTACTTGCCGAAGGGGTAGCGCACATCGAACAGCTTGTGGATGTGGTCGAGGCAGCGCTTGGTGATGGTGAAGATCTCCTCGGCGTCCCGATCCAGGTGTGCGGCGAGGGAACGCCGGCAGTAGAGCGCGAGCGGGATGCCGTCGTGCTCGTCCCTACGGACGTGGTAGGGGCCGGCGATCAGCGACACGAAGTAGGTGGCCAGCGGCGGGGTGGGGGCGAACTCCCACCTTCCGGGCGTGCCGATGGCAATCTGTTGCCCGTTGGCCGCCACCGTCCACTCCGGTGGCGCCGTCACCGACAGGATCACCGACGCTTTCAGATCCGGCTGGTCGAAGGCGGCGAAGATCCGCTGCGCGTTGTCTAGAAAGGACATCGCGTAGAGGTAGGTCTGGCCGTCCGCCGGGTCCACGAAGCGGTGCAGCCCCTCCCCCGTGTTGGAGTACGCCATCTCCGCCTCGACGGTGAGCGTGTTGTCGGCGGCAAGCCCGGTGAGGGCGAGACGGTTGTCGTCGAGCAGCGCCGGATCCACCGGCGCGCCATTGAGTCGTACGGAGATCAGCTGTGCGGGCCGGACCTCGACGAAGGTGGCGGCGCCGGGCTCAGCCCGGAACCGGATGGTCGTGGTGGAGCGGAACCGGTCACCGGCACCGGTGAGATCAAGATCGATCCGGTATTCCTGGACGGTGAGCAGCGCGGCGCGTTCGGCGGCCTCGGAGCGGGTCAGGCTGGGCATGCCCCCATCCTGCTAGCCTCTCCCCGTGACTGACAGCGCAGGTACGGAACCGACGGTGGTTGAGCATCCCAAGGGCAGGTTCGACCTGTCCCGGGCGGTGTGGCAACGGCCCGACGGGGACCCCTCCGAGGGCGCGGTGGAGATCGCTTTTGTCGATGATCTGATCGGCATGCGCAACTCGGCCGACCCCGATGGCCCGGTGCTGGTCTTCACCCAGGACGAGTGGGACGCCTTCGTCGGCGGCGTACAGGACGGCGAGTTCGACCTCGATTGACCGGCGCCACGGAAACGCCCTGCCGCCGCACTGTTGCAGGGTGCTACGGTGGGCGGATGCGGATGACGAGCAACGGCTGGTGGCGCCCCTGACGGGCGGCCCCGACGCATCCGCGCACCCCGAAACCGAAGAGACGGCCGCCCAACCCGGGCGGCTTCTTCGTTTTTGGGTCACCCGGTTCCGGGCGGTCGACGTATCCGACAGGAATCCGGCGATGACCACGACCCTTGCACCCACCGGCACCACCCTGCGACAACTCACTGCCTTCACCCCCAGCGGCCACCTGCATCTGGGGAGCCTGCTCGGCGCGATCCGGCCGATCCTCGACAGGCAGCACGAGGCTGAGACGGTGGTTTTTCTCAGCGACCTGCACGCGCTGACCATCGAACATGATCCCGCGCTGGTCCGCGCCCGCACACTGGAGCAGGCGGCCCTCCTACTCGCAGCCGGACTCGACCCGGCACGGGCGCTCTTCTACGTGCAGTCCCAGGTTCCCGAGCACACCGAACTGCACTACCTGCTGGAGTGCGTGACCGGCTACGGCGAAGCCCACCGGATGATCCAGTTCAAGGAGAAGTCCGCAGCCCAGCAGCACGTCCGGCTCAGCCTGCTCACCTATCCGGTGCTGATGGCCGCCGACATCCTGCTGCACGACACCCAGGAGGTACCGGTCGGCGACGACCAGCGCCAGCACGTCGAACTGGCCCGCGATGTCGCCACCCGCTTCAACTCACGGTACGGGTCGACGTTCACCATGCCCCGGGCGGTGCACCCACCGGTCGCCGCCCGGGTAATGGACCTCGGCAACCCGGCCGCGAAGATGAGCAAGTCCAGCCACGTGGACGCGGGACGGCTCGGGCTGCTCGATCCGCCGGCGATGATCCGCCGAAAGGTGCTACGCGCGGTGACCGACTCCGGCACCGAGGTCGCCTACGAGCCGGAGCGCCGGCCGGGGGTGGCCAACCTGCTGGAGATTCTTGCCGCTTGTGGGGGCGGCTCCCCCGCAGCCCTCGCCGGCCAGTTCACCTCGTACGGTGCGCTCAAGAACGCGGTGGTCGAGGCGGTCGTTGCAACGCTGGAGCCGATCCAGGCACGCCATGCCGTACTGGCCCGGGACCCGGATCATGTCCGGCGGGTGCTGGCCGAGGGTGCCGAGCGCGCCCGGAACCGGGTGGCCGGCACCGTGCAGCGGGCGAAGGCGGCGATCGGCCTGCTCAGCTGAGGGGCGGGTGAACCCTGGGGCAGTCGGGGTTAATCTTCCGCACGCTGCCGCCGGGCCTTCCGGGCGGCCAGCCGCTCGGCAGCGCTGGCCCGCGTCGGCCGGCCCGCCACCCGTACATCGGCGCCGCGGGCTCCGGGCACGTACTCGGTGTAGCGGGTGGGATACCAGTCGAAC
>DASULK010000202.1:0-19280 GCA_036278255.1 Micromonospora sp. | reverse complement strand
CGGTCCGGGTACGGGCCAACCACTTGGTGTTGTTGTTCCCGTCGATGAGCTTGTCTTTGCCCTCGTTCGGCGGGTTCTCGGAGTTGACCGTGATCTCCACGACCTTCTCAGGGTTCGGGAGACTGCCGGCCGGGCGGGTGCCGATCAGACCGGTGAACCAGGAGGAGGTGTCCTGCGCGTAGGCGGCATCGTGGACGCCGACGAACCCGCCGCCCGCCTTGATGTACGCCTGGAACGCCGCTTCCTGCTCGTCGTTGAGTGTCACCCCGTTGGCGGAGAGGAAGACGACGCCGCGGTACCGGGCCAGGTTGCCGAGGGTGAAGACGCTCGGATCGTCGGACTGGTCGACGGAGAAGCCGTTCTTCTGTCCCAGCTCCTTGATCGTCGCCGCGGCGTCCAAGACCGGGTCGTCCTGCTTGTCGGCCGGGCCGTGGAAGACCAGGACGTTCACCTGCGCTGCCGCGCCGTCGGTCGTGACCGCTTTGTTCTGCGGCACCGGTGCGGCGATCGCGGGCAGCGTCGACAGGCCGAGCACCAGCGAGGCACCCGATGCCAGGGTGACCGCGCGGCGCAGTACCCCGGTTCGTTGACGCGGAAGAAGCCCACCGGGCAGGGTGGGCGTTGGGGGACTTGTTGAACTGGAGCGGAAACGTCCGCCCCATCTGGGTATCCGGAAATGGCGTTCTTGAGCCATCTCAACTCCTTCAGCGGTTGAGGTGCGGGGCGGCACACGACCCTCGATCGGCTCATCTGGCTCTCTGTCCCGGCGGCATCCGGGCACGGCGAGACGCTGTAGGCCGGTGCGTGGGGATGAGGATGGCCGATCGCTTGTCGCGAGGTTCCGCCCTGATTGCGGACGCTACTCATTGATTGCGTTGTCACCGCCACCTCGGCACTAATCCTGGCCGATGTCGGCCAGATGGCCCCGTCGCTGCTTGACAACAGCCGCAGGCGGCACGAAAGTTTCGTTGCCCGATGCCCCCGGCTGCCTGAGCCACGGTTACCGGGAAGGTCACCTGCTTGATCTGCCCCGCAGCAGCACCTCGACGCAGGGTGGGACAGGTCGTCTACACCTCGACCGCGCGCAACCGGCGGGCTGCTTCCTCCGGGAGGACGTCATTGATGAACGCCCCCATGCCGGACTCCGATCCGGCCAAAAACTTCAGCTTTCCGGGGGCGCGCTGCGGGCTGAACACACGAAGATGCAGATAGAACACATCCCGATCGATGCGCACCGGCGCCTGGTGCCAGGCGGCGATGTAGGGCATCGGTGCGGCGAAGAGGCCGTCGAGGCGTCGCAGCACCTGCGGGTGCAGCGCGGCGAGGCTGCGGCGTTCTGCATCCGAAAGAGCCGGGATGTCGGGTACCCGGCGGTGCGGGAAAAGATGGATCTCAAAGGGCCAGCGGGCAGCGGCCGGGACGAAGGCGGTCCAGTGCTCGTTCGCTGCGACGACTCGGTCGCCCGCTGCACGTTCAGCGGCAAGAAGTGCCGCGAAGAGGTTGGCTCCGCAGTGGGCGCGGGCGTAGGCCTGCGCCGAGCGCAGCATCCGCCGGGTCTGCGGGGTGACGAACGGGTAGGCATAGATCTGCCCGTGCGGGTGCTGCAGAGTCACCCCGATCTCCTCCCCCCGATTCTCGAAGCAGAAGACCTGCTCCACCCCGGGCAGCGCGGCGAGTTTGCTGCTGCGGTCGGCCCACACGTCAATGATCATGCGGATCCGGTCCGGACCGAGGGTGCTGAACGAGCCGTGATGATCAGCGGTAAAGCACAGCACCTCACAGCGGCCGCCGCCGGGCCGTGCCGGGGTCAGTGAATGCGGCACCGACGGCAGGACCGGACGCTGGCTGAAGGACGGGAAACGATTTTCGAAGACCACGACGTCGTAGTCCCGGGCTGGGATCTCGGTGGAGTGCTGCGGTGTCGAAGGACAGAGGGGGCACTGGTCGGACGGGGGCAAATGGGTGCGGTCCTGTCGATGTGCCGCGAAGGTCACCCATTCATCGAGCAGCGGGTCGTAGCGGACCTGCGACGCTGGCGAGGGCGCTGCGGGGGCCCGTTGGTCGACCAGCTCACGCATCGCGCTGTCGGACTCGTCGTAATAGATCAGCTCCCGGCCGTCGGCCAGCTTCATGACACTTCGCTTCACGATCGCCGCGCTTCCGTCGTTGTTGTTCGAGACATTGTGAACCGATTGACAACCGAGAGGCCCGGATGGATCGTCGCGGGGTGGGGATCCTGTCCGGATATGAACCGTCGAGTGACCGAAGCGCCACAACCGTGGCGGCTGCCATCAAGGGATTCGTCTGCACCTATGGTGACGAGCCGACCGGCGTCTGGGCCGCTCCGGGCCGTGTCAATCTGATCGGTGAGCACACCGACTACAACGAGGGTTTCGCATTGCCGTACGCACTGCCGCAGCGGGTGGTCGTCGCCGCAGCACCGGCCGACCGGTCTGCACCTCGGCGATGGACCGTCTGGTCCGCGCAGGTCGGCGACCGGATCAGTTTCACCGACGCCGAGATTGCGCCACCGCGCAGGGTGAACGGCTGGGGCGCCTACATGGCCGGAGTGGTGTGGTCGCTGCGCTCGGCCGGTTTCGACGTGCCGGCGGCGCGGCTGGCCATCGTCTCCGACGTGCCCTCCGGCGCTGGCCTCTCCTCCTCCGCAGCGCTGGTCTCGGCCGTGCTCTCCGCCCTGATCGACCTCGGTGAACTCGACGTGCCCCTCGCGGCCCGACCGAGCCTCGCGCAGCGGGCGGAGCACTACGCCGGTATTCCCTGCGGAATCTTGGATCAGACAGCATCGATCCACTGTCGGGCCGGGCACGCGCTCTTCCTCGACTGCCGATCCGCCGCGATGGAGCACATTCCCTTGAATCCGGCCGCCGCCGGACTGGCCGTTTTGGTGATTGACAGCCGGGCCCCGCATCAGCACACCACCGGCGAATACGCGGCCCGACGGGCCACCTGTTTATCCGCGGCGGCCGCGCTCGGCGCGCCCGCCCTCCGTGACCTGGGAATCGCCGACCTCGACGCGGCCCTTCCCCGCCTCCCTGATGACGTGGCCCGTCGACGGGTGCGGCACGTGGTGACCGAGAACCAACGGGTGCTGGACGTCGTCGCTGCCCTGCGCTCGGATGACCTGTTGGGGATCGGGCCGCTGCTGACCGCGTCGCACCGATCAATGCGCGACGACTTTGAGATCACCGTGCCGGAGGTGGACACCGCGGTGGCCGCCGCTCTCACCGCTGGCGCCTATGGGGTGCGGATGACCGGCGGCGGCTTCGGCGGCTGCATCCTGGCCCTGGTGGATGCGGACCGGGTGCCTGCGGTAGCCGCGGCGGTGATCGATGTCTACGACGAATGCGACTACCGCCCGCCGGAATTTCTCCTCGCCGCCCCCGCAGGCGGTGCCGAACGCATCGGATGATCAGTGCCTGCCGGCCTCGTTACAGCGGTAGGCGCCCTCGCCGGAATGTATTCATGGCAGGCGACGGGCCGGGGCGCAAACGCGTCGACCAAGCTGCCTCAGTGCTTGATCGGCTGGATAGATTATGCAAACCATGCTGCGGGGACGGGATGCGGAACGGGACCGGATCGCACGGCTGATCGCCGAGGCCCGGGCGGGGCGCAGTGGCGTCCTGGTGGTACGCGGCGACGCGGGCATCGGGAAGACCGCCTTGCTCAACCAGGCCGTCCTGGAGGCAGCGGGCTTGCGGGTCCTGTGCGCCACCGGGGTGGAAGCGGAGGCGGCTTTGCCGTTCGCCGCACTGCAGATGCTCGTGCGCCCGGTGCTGTCGCGGCTGGACGTGCTTCCCGGCGCGCAGGCCTACGCGTTGCGGGGCGCCCTCGGACTGTCGGAGGCGGCCGGCGGTGACCGGCTCCTGGTCGGGCTGGCCCTGCTCACCCTGTTGTCGGAGCTGGCCGGAGAACAGCCGCTGCTCTGTCTGATCGACGACGCACATTGGATTGACCCGGAGTCCGCCGAGGCCCTGCTCTTCGCTGCCCGCCGCGTCGATGCCGAGGGCGTCGCCGTGGTCTTCGCGGCCCGGGACGGATTCGATGCACGCGGGCTGCCCGAGCTGGCGCTGGACAGGCTGGACCGCGAGGCCGCCACCGCGCTCCTTGCCGAGCACGCTCCGGGGCTGGCCGCGCCGTTACGGGACCGGATCCTGCAAGAGTCGGCTGGGAACCCGCTCGCGTTGATCGAGCTCTCCGCCGGCGTGAGCGACGAGGAACATGTCGGGCAAGTGACGCCCGCCGGTGCTCTGCCGGTCGGCCGGCGGGTGCTTGCCGTGTTCGGCGCCCAGATCGATCGATTGCCGCAGCGCTCCCGGTTGGCCCTCGTGGTTGCCGCCGCTGAGGGGACCGGCGATCTGGGGACCGTGCTGCAGGCGGTACGGAACCTGGGGGCCTCCGCGGGTGACCTCGAGGCTGCTGAGCGGGCCGGTCTGCTGCGGATCATTGGGAGCTCCGTGGCCTTCCGCCACCCGCTGATCCGCGCGGCTGCGTACCAAAACGTTGCGCTGACCACGCGCCTGGCGGTCCATGAGGCGCTCGCCGAGGTGGTTGACGGCGACCGGCGGGCCCTGCACCGGGCTACGGCCGCGGTGGTGCCCGACGAGCACATCGCCGCCGAACTGGAACACGCCGCCGAGAGGGCGCGGGCGCGTGGCGCCCTCTCCACGGCGGCCCTTATGTACGAGCAGGCCGGGCGACTCAGCCCTGATCAGGTGCAACGGGCCCGGCGCACGATACGCGCCGCACAGTCGGCGATCACCGCAGGTCTGACCGAGCACGCGGACGCGCTAACGGAGCGAGCCACAGCGCTGACCGGGGATCCACTGCTGCACGCCGGCCTCGCGATGGTCCGCGCCTCCGTCGAGTTCGAACGCGGTACCCCGCAGGGCACTGCGCAATACCTTATCGACAATGCCGCGCCGATTACTCTCGCCGACCCCGGGTTGGCCCTCACACTGCTGGTCATCGCGGCAGGCAACGCCTGGTCGTCGGGTGAGGGCGCGGCGCTACGCAAGGTGGCGGCACTCGCCGCGACTCTTGAGCGGTCGTTCGGCGCCGCAGGCTCTGATGGGGACGTCGAATCAGGCTTCTATACGGATCGGGCCGAAGCGGAAGCGATCGCGGCGGCGATCGTCGCGCTCTCGCATCTCGTCAACGGTGACCACGCAGCCGGGCTGCCCATTCTGCGAGCGCTCGTGGCGAAGGCGCGGACGGACCCGTTCGAGAGTCTCATCGCCCGAATTTTCGTGATCACCATGGCCCTGCTGCTCGGTGACGATGAGACGGCGGCGGAACTGGCTGCCGCCGATGTGTCTCGGGTCCGTCGACGTGGCCAAGCCGGCGCGCTTCCCGGAATGCTGCAGATGCTCGCGCAAGCCCAGGTCATGGCCGCCCGGCACCGAGACGCGACCGCGACCATGACCGAGGCGATGGAGCTCGCCCGTGACACCGGTCAGAGTCACCGGGCCGGACGGATAGCTGCGGTGACGGCCCGGATCGCGGCCATCGAGGGTGCCGAGGAACGATGCCGCGAGCTGGTCCGTGCTGTGCAAGCAGACTCAAGCAGCGTCGCCGAGGCAGCGGCGGCCGCCGACTGCGCGCTGGGCCTGCTCGACCTCGGTTTCGGCCGGTACGAGGAGGCGATGCGAAGATTCGAGGAGGCGGCGCGCGGATCTGTCCGGCACACCGCGGCCGTCGTCTTCGCCACCGCGGATCTGGTGGAGGCCGCGGTCGGCGCCGGGGCACCGGAGCGGGCGGCGGAACCGTACCGGCGGTTCGAGGAGTGGGCCGCCGCGTCGGACCGGCCGTGGGCGGCGGCCGTCACGCTGCGCTGCCGCGCGATGCTGGGCCCCGCCGAGGAGGCGGGCGGGCACTACGAGCGGGCAGTGCGCCTGCACGAGGAGGGCGAGCGGCCGTTCGAACGGGCCCGCACCGAACTGCTGTACGGGGCGTGGCTGCGCCGTGCCCGGCGCCGATCGGACGCCCGCGAGCCGCTGAAATCGGCTTTGAAGATTTTTGAACGGCTCGGCGCCGTTCCATGGGCCGACCGTGCCCGGGCCGAGCTGCGCGCTACCGGGGAAACGGTGGCGCCCGCCGACGGCCGGGGGCAGGACGTGCTCGCTCGTCTCACCCCCCAGGAGTTGCAGATCGTACGGCTCGCCGCCTCCGGGATAAGTAACCGCGACATCGCCGCGCAGCTGTTCCTGAGTCACCGGACCGTTGAGTACCACCTCTACAAGGCCTATCCCAAGCTTGGCGTCACCTCGCGGACCGAGCTGACCCGGTTCGATCTGAACGGATGAACGATCGCACGGAACGTGCCCGTGGTGACTACCGTGCTTCCACGGATTCGGTCCGGTGCCCCGCTCCGTAACGTCATGACCAGCTGTTTCCCCTAACCGGGGAGCTGGATTGATGAAAGTGAGCGGGTGATGAGCAAGGCGATTGTGTTCTACGAGCCGGGTGGTCCGGAGGTGCTGCGGTTGATCGATGTGCCGGAGCCGCAGGCCGGCCCGGGCGAGGTGCAGATCCGGGTGAAGGCCGCCGGGGTGCAGCCGTTCGACATCGCGGTGGTCGAAGGCTGGCTGCCCGCAGGCGCCGACGCGGGCTATCCCCGGATTCCCGGCAACGAGTTCGCCGGTATCGTCAACCAGGTCGGTGCGGGCGTAACCGGGTTCGCCGTTGGCGACGAGGTTCTGGGCTTCGGGCTGCTGAACTCCTATCGGGAGCACCTGGTGGTCCCCGTCGAACAGGTCATCGCCAAGCCCGCGTCGATGCCCTGGGAGGTCGCCGGCGGGTTTACCGCCGGGGCGCAGACCGCCCACATCGCGCTGCGGGAAATGGAAGTCGGCGAGGGCGACACGCTGCTGGTCCACGGGGCCGCTGGTTCGGTCGGCACCATCGCCGTCCAGTTGGCGCGGCACTGGGGGGCGAAGGTGATCGGCGCCGCCCGCGAGACTCAGCACGACTACCTGTGTTCGCTCGGCGCGCTGCCCATCGCCTACGGCGACGACTTTGTTGAGCGGGTGAAGTCGCTGGCGCCTGAGGGCGTGACCGCTTCCCTCGATGGGGTGGGAGGCGTGGCGCTGGACGCCAGCCTCAAGCTCATCAAGGACCGCGGTCGCATCCTCACCCTGGTCGAGCACCAGAAGGCAGCGGATCTTGGTGTCCGGCTCACCCCGCCCAAGCGTTCCGCGGCACGGCTCGCCGAACTGGCCGACCTGTTCGCTCAAGGCAAGCTGACCGTGCACATCCGCGAGACTTTTCCGCTGGCCCGGGCTGCCGAGGCACACCGCTCGTACAAGGCTGGCAACATCCGCGGGAAGATCGTTTTGACCGTCAACTGAACCGCCAGAGTGCAGAAACATCGAAAGGTAAGAAATGCGATGGTGACGGTCGATATCTGGTTCGACGTCGTATGCCCGTGGTGCTACGTGGGCAAGCGCAGATGGGAGACGGCACTGGCGGCGTTCCCGAACGCCGACCTGATCCGGGTGCGATGGCGGGCCTTCGAGCTGCGCCCCGGTCACTCGCGCACACCCACCCGCACTCTCGGCGAGATCATGCGGTCGGACTGGAACCTGCCGCCGGGCGAGCCATCCAAGATTGTTGAGAGGGTGGAGGCAGCGGGCCGGTCCGAAGGGCTGGTGCTCAGGCCGGAGTCGGTGCGGCCGGTGAACACTTTCGACGCGCATCGACTCACCCGTCTGGCGGCCGATCATGGGTTAGCCGATCCGGTCATCGAACGCCTCTTCGTGGCTTACCACACCGAGTTGGTCAACATCGCAGACCAGCAGGTGCTGTCCGGGCTGGCCATCGACGTCGGCTTGGACGGCGCGGCGATAGAGAAGCTGTGGCACGGTGACGCCTACACAGACGATGTCCGGGCCGACCGCAGCGCCGCGGCCGAGGCCGGCGTTACCGCGGTCCCCTCGTATCGCATCGGGCAAGGCGCCGCGGTCTCTGGTGCGCTGAGCGTTGACCGTCTGCGGTCGTTGCTGGAGACGGAAGGCGGGTTGTGATCACAGCGTCCGCCCCGGCTCCGGCGGTGGACCGGCCGGTGCCGGGGCGGCGTACGGTCAGGGTCATCATGGCCGGGCTCATGCTCGGGGTCCTCCTGTCCGCGCTCGATCAGATGATCATCGCCTCGGCGCTGCGGACCATGGCCGACCGGCTGGACGGCCTGACCTTCCAGGGGTGGGCCACAACCTCCTACCTGATCACCTCGGTGCTCTCCGCCCCGCTGTACGGCAAGCTCTCCGATTTGTACGGCCGCAAGACGCTATATTTGATCTCGATCTCGGTCTTCCTGGTTGGGTCGCTGCTGTGCGCGCTGGCCGGGTCAATGTACGAGCTGGCGGCCTACCGCGCGTTCCAGGGAGCGGGGGCGGGGGGTCTGATGCCGCTGGCATTAGCGATCCTGGCCGACCTGCTGTCGCCAGAGGAGCGGGTGCGCCACCAGGCGTACCTCGGCTCGGTATTCGGGATCGCGAGCATTGCCGGTCCAGTGCTCGGCGGCTTCTTCGCCGGAACCGACAGTCTCCTCGGAGTGGACGGCTGGCGCTGGGCGTTCCTCATCAACCTCCCGCTGGGATTGATCGCGCTGGTTATCGTCGCAAGACTCTTTGCATTGCCGAATAGGCGGGTCGCGCAGCGGGTGGACTACGGCGGTGTCGCCGCGCTCATTCTCGGCCTGGTCCCGATGCTGATCGTGACCGAGCGGGGGACTGAATGGGGATGGATGTCAGCGCGGTCGGCCGCCATGATCGCGCTTGGATTAGCGGGACTGGGACTGTTCGTCCTGGTCGAGCGGCGAATGGGGGATGCGGCCCTGCTTCCCCCGAAGCTGTTTCGCAGCCGGGTCTTTACGCTGGTCAACGTCATCAACTTCGTGGTCGGCATAGGGATCTTCGGCGGGATGCTGCTGCTCCCCCTGTACCTTCAACTCGTCAAGGGACTAAGCCCGACCGCCGCCGGGCTGATGCTCCTACCCCAGACCGCAGCCATCCTCGCCGCGAGCCGGATCGTCGGCCCCATCGTCGTCAAAACCGGTCGCCACCGTGAATTCCTCGTCCTCGGCGTCACCGCGGTCGCGGCCTCAGCTTTCGCGTTCGCGGCGCTGGGCGTCAACACCCCGCTGTGGGTAACCGGCAGCGTCACAGCCGCCATGGGCCTGGGGGTCGGCGTCTTCTTCCAGGTCGTCATGGCGGCGCTCCAGGACGGTGTGCTACCGCGCGACATCGGCGTCGCCAGTGGGCTTTTTACCTTCTTCCGCCAGATCGGTGGCGCAGCCGGGACGGCGATCCTCGTGTCAGTGGTGTTCGGAGTCGTCGGCGACCGGATCACCCAGGCGTTCCAAGCCGCCCACTCCACGCCGTCGTTTCAGGCGGCACTGCACGACTCGGCAGTGCTCGCGGACCCCGCCAACCGGCCAGTCGTACAGAGTGCGCAGGACGGGAACCTCATTGTCGACATGAACGATACGTCGTTCCTGGAGGATCTGGATCCCCGGCTGGCTGCGCCGATCATCGAAGGCATGTCCAGCGCGATCAGCACCGCCTTCCTGATCGTCGGAATCACCTTGGCGCTGGCCGTCTTCCTGCCGCTTCTCCTCGGCGGGTCTGCGACGGTATCGTCGCTGGCTCGGCCTAGCTTCCTTAAACCGCGGACACGGAGTACCAGAGATGATCCTGGCGCCACGAGCCGCCGAACATCCTGAAGTTTTCGCGCACTTCGGGATCTCCGATGAGGACCGCGACGACGAGTCGTGCTATTTGTACGCCCCGGTGTTTCCGGCCCGGGTCGCCGGCCGCCGGGCGGTCGTCAAACGTACGTGCAGCCCGTTCGCGGCTGCCGAATCAATGGCCGGTTGGGTTCGTGGGCTGCGGGCGCAGGGTCACGCCGTTGCCCTTGTCGACGCAGAACCCGGTAGTTATCGACGGCACGGCATGGGTGGTCTATCCCTGGGGGGGGAAGGCAGCACCTACGACGGGTCACCGTCCTGTCCTCTGGCCGGTGGCGCTGCGCTACATGATCCTTGAGTGGGGCGTCTGGACACTGATCGCTGCCGACGAGTGGGGCGACTGGGCGGACCCGCATAAGCGCTCTTTCCTCATCGACCTCGCCCGCACCGGCGAGCACCGATTTCGGTTGATCTGAGCCGTCTCGTCAACCGCCGGAGGTCATGCTCGACCCAGGGGTATACCGTCGTTGGTAGTCTGTCCCTGACCGGGAGGAGAGCCGGGATGACCGGACCGGTGGATCGCGACCAGCGGCTGCGCCGATTCTGGGACAAGCAGGCCGGGTCGTACGACCGGCAAATGGGCTTCATGGACCGCCGCCTCTTCCGGGACAGCCGCTCTTGGGTCTGCACGAAGGCGACCGGCGATGTTCTCGAAGTGGCGATCGGCACCGGGCTCAACCTCACCCACTATCCCGAGGGTGTGCGGCTGACCGGGGTGGAATGGAGCCCGGGGATGCTGCAGGTCGCCCGTGACCGTGCCGAGCACCTCGGCCTGCAGGTGGATCTGCGGATCGGCGACGCGCAGGCCCTCGACTTCGGCGACAACTCCTTCGATACCGTCGTCTGCACCTTCTCACTCTGCGCGATCCCCGATGACCGGCAGGCGTTGCAGGAGATGGCTCGTGTCCTGCGCCCGGGGGGACTGCTGGTTCTGGCCGACCACGTCGAAGCGGCACCGCGGCTGGTCCGTGCTGTGCAGCGACTGATGGAGTTGGTCAGTGTCCCGGTCGGTGGCGAGCATTTCCGCCGCCGACCGATCCGGCAGGTGCGGTCCTGGGGCTGGCCGATCGAAGCCCACGAACGCTTCGCGCTCGGCATCGTGGAGCGGCTGGCTGCTCGCAAACCATCGAGGTAGCGCATCGATGAAGAATTCATCACTTCGTGGCAAGACCATCCTCATTACCGGGGCGGCGCGAGGCATCGGGGAGGCGGTGGCGCGTCTCGCCGCGGCCCGCAGGGCGAACGTCTCCCTGATCGGCCTGGAACCGCAGCGGCTGAACAACCTAGCAGCGGAGTTGGGCGGTCACTGGGCCGAGTGTGACGTCACAGACCAGGTGGCCCTTGACGCTGCGGTTACCTCCGCTGTACAGACGTTTGGCCGTCTGGACGCCGTGGTGGCGAATGCGGGGATCGTCAATCTCGGCACCGTCAACACCGGCCCGGTAGAGGCACTGACGCGAACCATCGATGTGAATTTGAACGGCGTCGTGCGGACCGCGAGCGCCGCCCTTCCGCACCTGATCTCCAGCCAGGGCTACCTTCTGTTGATTTCTTCGGCTGCCGCCTTCTCCGCTCTGCCGGGCCTGGCTGCTTACTGCGCCTCCAAGGCCGGGGTGGAGCAGTTCGGCAACGTGCTGCGGCTGGAGGTCGCCCACCTGGGGGTGCGTGTCGGTACCGCTCATCCCATCTGGATCGATACCGATCTCGTCCGTGGTTTCGCGAGCGATCTGCCGATCTCCTATCGAAGAGTGCGCCGGAAGCTGCCGTGGCCGATGTCCACCGAGCTTTCGGTGCAGGAGGCTGCCCTCGCGCTGCTGCGCGGCATCGAGAAGAAGAAGCGCAGGATCTTCGTGCCACGTTCGATCGGCATGCTGCAGGCCCTGCGCTCGATCGTTTTGAGCCCCTTCTCCGATGCGATCATCAAGTACGGCACCCGTGGCGGCACGCTGATCACCGAGATGGAGACAGAAGCCCGACAGCTTGGCCGTTCCTTCGGAGGCCACAGTATGGGTTGACGGGCAGGGCGCGGCGCATGATCCGGCACGGCAAGCGATGCAAGCGGGTCGGGCGTGGTGCCCGGCCCGCTTGGTTGTTGGTGTTGTCGCTGTTACTTGAGCCAGGGCATTCGTTGGATGAGGGGCAGTCTGGCCCAGTGTTTGCCGAGGCCGAGGGTGTTGCCGGCGGCGGCGAGGGCGAGTCCGGTGAGGATGGCGGCGTTGATGAGGTGGTCGTCGAGGAAGGGGTTGTTGGCTGGGGGGAGGACGGCGGTCCACATCATGATGTTGAGTAGGGCGCCGGTGACGGCGGCGATGCGGATTCCGATGCCGAGGATGAGGGCGGTGCCGATGCCGGCGAGGCCGGCCATGAAGAGCCAGTCGGCCCAGGCGGCGCCGGCGATGGTGTTGTAGAAGTCTTGGAAGGGTCCGGCGGCGCCGAATTTCAGGAATCCGTAGGTGGGGTTTCCGCCGTTGATCCAGGCGTCTTTGGTTTCGGTGGCGTGGCCGAGTCCGAAGGTTTTGTCGAGGAAGGCCCAGAGGAAGGTCCAGCCGAGTGCGAGTCGGACTACCGCCCAGACGTGGCGGGTGGCCTTCTGCCGGCGGGTTTCTTTGCCGGTCTGCCGGGTTGCGGCGGCCGGCTGGTTGACCGTCGGAGCGGTGGTGTTGACGGTGGTGGTCCGCTCGAGTGTTGCGGTCATGGTCCTCACGTCCCTTCCGTGTTGCTGCGGCCCTGTCGTCCGGAGCTACCTCTATTCGACGTGATCGGGCCGGGTTGGTGGCAGGGCCGCCGGTCCGGTCTGGTCCGGGACTTTGGACCCCTCCTGCCCGGGCCTGTTGACTACCTGCCCGTAACGGATGGGATCAAAGCCGCTGTGGAACTGGCTGGTGCCAGCGCGAACTCGAAGGGAGGGCGCTCACTGCGCTCCGGGGGCCAGGCGTACCCGACGCAGCGTCTGCGCATTGAGCGCGACGACGATGGTCGAGGCCGACATGAGCACCGCTGCGGCGGCCGGGCTGAGGGTGAAGCCGGCTCCGGCGAAGACGCCGGCGGCAGCCGGAATGGCGATGACGTTGTAGCCGGCGGCCCAGGCCAGGTTCTGGATCATCTTTCGGTAGGAGGCCTGGGAGAGCCGGGCGGTGGCGCTGACCCCGCGAGGATCGGAGGAGGCGAGGACCACGCCCGCCGTCTCGATGGCGACATCGGTGCCGGCACCGATGGCGATGCCGACATCGGCGCGGGCCAGGGCGGGGGCGTCGTTGACACCGTCGCCGACCATGGCCACGGTCAGCCCGCGGGACTGCAGGCCGGCGACGATGTCGTCCTTGTCGGCGGGCAGGACCTCGGCGAAGATCTCGTCGACACCGGGTTGGAATCCCAGATCGGCTGCGACCGCCTCGGCGACCGGTCGTGCATCACCGGTGATCATCGCGATCTTCTTGACGCCGAGTTGCCGCAGTTCGGCGATGGCCTGTCGGGCTTCCGGGCGCACCTCGTCCTCGAGGGCGAGGGCGCCCAGTACCCGGGGCGGCGAACCGTCCAACTGGAGGACGTAGAGAACCGAGGCCCCCCGTCCCGACCAGCTCTCGGTGGACCGGGTGAGGTCATCGGGGACCTGAGCGTTCACTTCCCGCAGCAGTGCCGGCCCGCCAACCGCGTACACCTTCCCGTCGATGGTGGCTTGGACGCCACGCCCGGGCCGGGACCGGAAATCGGTTCCCTGCGGGACGGACTCGTGTTCGGCGGCGGCGACGATGGCGCGGGCGAGCGGGTGCTCACTGTCGGCCTCGACTCCGGCGGCCAGCCGCAGCACCTCGTGCTCCGCCACCCCATCGGCGGCGGCGATGCCGGTGACGATGTGCGTGCCTTTAGTGAGGGTGCCGGTCTTGTCGAACAGCACGGCGTCGACGGTACGCATCCGCTCGAGGGCCAGGCGGTTCTTGACCAGAATGCCGGACTTTGCCGCCACCGCCGTCGATAGGGCGATGACCAGCGGGATGGCCAGGCCGAGAGCGTGGGGGCAGGAGATCACCAGGACGGTGATGGTGCGGACGACGGCCCGGCCGAGATCACCGAAGGACCACCAGACCACGAGGCTGACCACCGCGGTGGCGGTGGCGATGTAGAAGAGTGCGCCAGCGAACCGGTCCGCGAGGTCCTGGGCGCGGCCGCCGGCCTGCTGAGCCTGGGCGACGAGGCGTTGAACGCCGGCGAGCGCCGTGTCCTCGCCAACCGCGTCGACTTGGATACGGATCGCAGAGTCGGTGGCGACCGTGCCGGCGACGACCCGGCCACCGACGCTGCGGGGAACCGGCCGGGACTCGCCAGTGATCATGGATTCGTCCAGTTCGGCGGAGCCGTCCACGATGTGCCCGTCCGCGGGCACGCGCGCGCCGGGACGGACCAGCACGACGTCACCGAGCCGGAGATCGCCGAGCGCGACCCGCTGCACCTGGCCGTCCGCGGTGACCCGTTCGGCATCATCGGGCAGGAGTTCGGCCAGCGCCGCCAGGGCCCCTCGTGCCTGGCCGATGGCCTTCATCTCCTGCCAGTGCCCGAGCAGCATGATGGTCACCAGCGCGGACAACTCCCACCAGAAATCCAGTTGGAAGACACCGGCGGTGGTGGCGAGCGAGGCGAGGTAGGCGACGGTGATCGCCATTCCGATCAGTAGCATCATGCCGGGTGCCCGACCCCGTATCTCTCGGACCGCACCCACCAAAAAGGGCCATCCGCCGTAGAAAAAAACCACCGAACCCAGCACCGGTCCGATGAGGGAGACCCCGGGGAAGGTCAGGGAGTAGCCCAGCCAGTCCATGACCAGCCGGCTGGTGAGCACGATCGGGATCGTGAGCGCCAGACTCAGCCAGAACTTACGGCGGAACGCCGCTGGATCATGCCCGGCGTGTTTGTCCTGCACCCGGTGCGGGCCACCGTCGTGGCGTTCGGGGCTGCCATCGCCGGCAGGATGTCCCCTTCCCGCATGCTCGCCGTGATCATCGTGATGATGCTCGGTCGGCGGTCTGTGCTCGCCGTGCTTCCGCATCTCGCCCGCTTTCCCCCGGCTGATGCAACTATCGCGCAGGCCGGGAAAGCAGGGCAGGAGTTACCGGATTTGAGGCCTCGTTTTCCGGGTACGTCGCGTCACGGTGCCCGTCATGCCTCAGCCATCTCTTCTTCGCCTGCCGGTTGAGCGGCTCGATGCGGTGTTGCTCGACCCGGACGGGGTGCTGCTGGAAAACGGGAGCCTGCCCCGGCCGGACCCGCAGCCGGCGGACCGGGGGGCCGGCTTTGACGGCGCGGCAGATCTGCTGGCCCGACTGGGGGAGGCGGGTGTGGCCGCGGCGCTGACGAGTACCCGGTACACACGTGCGGAGCTGCTGGCCCGTGGGGTGGCTCAGCGGGTTGCGGTCATCGTCGACGCGGACGATGCCGAGCGGGAACGGCTGGCCGCCCCACCTGATCCGGCCCTGCTGCTGCGGGCAGCACAGCTGTCAGGGGTGCATCCGGCTCGGGCCGCGGTGCTTGCCGGTACGACCGAGGGGGTCCAGGCAGCCTGCCGGGGCGGGTTCGGCCTGGTCGTCGGCGTCGACCGCAGCGGTGTGCGCGAAGCCGAGCTGTGCCGGTATGGCGCGGATGCGGTGCTGACCGGCGTGTCGGCTCTGCAGGTTGACCGGGAGGCGGGGCGGCGCCGCTGGTGGCAGCCGCTGCGGCCTGTCAGCCCGGCAGCCGAACAGGCCGGCTGGCTGTTGGACTACACCGGTGTCGACCCCGACGCCGAGGGGGTCCGGGAGACGCTCTGCACGCTCGGCAACGGCTACCTCGCCACCCGCGGTGCCGCATCGGAGGCCGTCGCCGACCAGCGGCACTACCCGGGCACCTACCTTGCCGGAATCTTCAACCGTCTGCGCAGCCGCGTGCACGGTCACATCCATGAGGACGAGAGCCTGGTCAACCTGCCGAACTGGCTGCTGCTGCAGTGGCGCCCGGAAGCCGCTCCGTGGGTGCTGCCCAGCGGTCCCGGGATCAGCGACTACCGGCAGAGCCTGGACCTTCGTGCGGGCGTGCTGCACCACCGCTACCGGCATGTCGACGGGCATGGCCGGGCGACCACCGTCGTATCGAAGCGGCTGGTGTCGATGGCGGCACCGCACCTGGCCGCGCTGGAGATGACCTTTGTCGCCGAGAACTGGTCGGGCACCCTGCAGGTACGTTCCGCAGTTGACGGCCGGGTGACCAACGGGCAGGTCGCCGAGTACGAGCCGCTGGCGGGTCATCACCTGTTTCCGGAAGGGCAGGGGCGCGACGGTTCAGGCGGGCTGTGGTTGCGCATGCGTACCAGCCAGTCCCGCGTCGATGTCGGCGTGGCCACCCGTACCCGGGTGCGCCCGGCCGGTGGTGCGCCGGATGGCCCCTGCCGACGTGCGACGATGGCTCGCGCCCGGCCCCAGGAGACGTACATTATCCCGATCCGTGAAGGCGAGCCGGTACGAGTGCAGAAGGCGGCCGCGTACTACACCTCCCGTGATCGCGGGATCACCGAGCCGGTCGCGGCGGCTCGGCAGGCGGTGGCCCAGGTCGGCTCGTTCACCGACCTGCTCACCGCGCACGTACGGGCGTGGCGGCGACTGTGGGAACGTAGCCGCGTCGAGTTGCATACCAGCAGTTCGGCGACGGTGCTGGCGTTGAACCTGCACACCTTCCATCTCCTGGCCTCCACGTCGCCGAACGTCGTCGACCTCGATGCCGGGGTCGGCGCACGTGGCCTGCACGGGGAGGGCTACCACGGCCACATCTTCTGGGACGAGGTGTTCGTGCACCGCGCTCTCGCACTGCACCTGCCCGAGGTGAGCCGGGCATTGCTTCTCTACCGTTGGCGACGGCTGGATGCGGCGCGTCGTGCCGCCGCCGCGGCCGGATACCAGGGGGCGCTCTTCCCCTGGCAATCCGGCAGCGACGGCCGGGAGGAGACGCCGAGTGAGGTGTACAACCCGCGGACCCGCCGGTGGATGCCGGACCGCACGGCCTACCAGCGGCACGTCGGCCTGGCGATTGCCTACTCCGTGTGGCAGTACTACCAGGCCACCGCCGACGTGAACTTCCTGTACACCTATGGGGCGGAGCTGATACTGGAGATCGCCCGCTTCTTCGCCGACCTGGTGCGGGAGAATCCGACAACCGGCCGATACGAGATTACCAGGGTCATGGGGCCGGACGAACTCCATGACGCGTATCCGGGGACCGACGTGCCCGGCCTGGCCAACAATGCCTACACCAATGTGATGACCGTGTGGCTGCTGCGCCGTGCCCTGGATGTGGCTGACTTGCTCGCCTGTCATTACGGCCCCGATCTGACCGATCTGCTAGGCCTCGGCGAGCAGGAACGCGTCCGGTGGAGGAGGATCACCACCCGCATGTACGTGCCGTGGCACGGCGCGCAGATCATCAGCCAGTTCGATGGGTACGCCGACCTGCGCGAGTTCGATGTCTCCGGATACCTTGCCCGGTACGGCGACATCAGCCGGCTGCATCTGATCCTGGCCGCGGAGGGGGACTCCCCCAACCGCTACCGGATCGGTAAGCAGGCCGACGTGCTGATGCTGCTCTATCTCCTCTCCGCCGAGGAGCTCCGCGAGCTGCTTGCCGGTCTCGGCTATCCGTGGCCCCGGGCGGCGCTGCCCCGTACCGTCGACTTCTACTCCGGCCGGGTTAGCCACGGCTCCACCCTCAGCCGGGTGGTGCATGCCTGGGTGCATGCACGGGCCGGGCGGGCCATCTCCTGGGACTACTTCATGGAGGCCCTGGCGGCTGACCTCGGCGACAGTAAGAGCGGCAGCACCCGCGAGGGGATTCACCTCGGTGCCATGGCCGGAACCCTCGACCTGGCCGAGCGCTGCTATCTGGGGGTGGAGATCCGCGAGGATGCGCTCTGGTTCAACCCGCGGTTGCCGCGGGAGGTCAGCAAATTGCACACCTTGCTGACCTATCGCGGTCAGCAGGTGCACGTCACCGCCGACCAGAGCGTTCTGGCTCTCGTCGCCTCACCCTGCGCCGCCGCGCCGATCACTGTACGGGTGGCGGGTCAGCCGCCGTTGCGTCTCGAGGCCGGCGAGCAGAGGTCCATTGCCCTGAAGCCGGCGGTCCCGGCAATGTGATCATCGCATCAGCTTTGCCATGAGGGGCCAGGGCCGGCGAGGTCACGCCAATCGGGATACATAGACGGTGTTCGTCGCCTCACGTTTTTGCAAGGGGTTGGGGAAGCTGACGACGTGTGCCTGGGAACGGGCGAAAACGGTGTTGAGAGCAGCGGTGAAATCTGCGTCGGGCGGATCGTTGGACCAGAGTGCGAATACGCCCCGCGGGTACAGGTGGCGAGCGAGGCGCTGTAGCCCCGCGGGCGTATACAAGGCAGCGTGTGCCGGGTGCAGGACGTGGCGTGGTGAGTGGTCGATATCCAGCAGGACAGCGTGGAAACGCCGGTTGGGCGTGTCAGGATCAAGACCGGTCTCGCTCGCGGTCAGGGTGAAGAAGTCCCCGCGGACCAGCCGGCTGCGTGGATCCGACGTCAACTCGGTGGCAAACGGTAGGAGTTGACGTTGGTGCCACCCGATGACCGCACCGAGCGCCTCTACCACCGTCAGTGACCGTACCCGCTGATCCTCCAGCACCGTCCGCGCGGTGTAGCCGAGCCCGAGACCTCCCACAGCGACATCGAAGTCGCTGCCGGACAGCTCAGCCAAGCCGAGCCGGGCAAGTTCGATCTCGGCCACGGTGAAGAGGCTCGACATGAGGAACGCATCATCGAGTTTGACCTCGTATACCTCGCTGCGGAAGAACGGATCGAACCGCCGCCGCAGGCTGATCGCGCCGATCTCGGTTTCGCGCCAGTCAAGCTCCTCGAAGCGTGCACCCACCGGAGTGTCCTCTCTGTTCGCACCCGCTACCGCCGACCCGTTGCCGATGCGGTGCCTTACGCCCGGGCGAGTCGCGCTACCTGCTCGGCACGGGGATTCACCAGCCATTCTCCGGCAACATGGACGGTGGGTACAGTTTCGTTGCCGTCGGCGACGGCTCGGACCGTGGCCGCCGCCGCCGGATCGTCCCAGATGTTGATCTTGATGAAGGTGAGGCCGCGGCGGCGCAGGCCGCGGCGCAGCAGGAAGCAGAAGGGGCAGCCCGGCCGACTGTAGACGGTGATGGGGGCGGTGCGCCCCGGGGCCGACTCCATCAGATCACCGCCTTGACCGGCAGGTCGGCCAGGCGCCATTCGAGCATCCCGTCAACCAGACGGACGGCCCGGCGGCGTACTCCTCGCCGGGGCGGACGTCAACGGCGATCAGCTTCCCGGCCTGCAATCGGTGCAGCAGTTCGTCACGGTTGATGGCCTGGGTGTCGTCGGCGCCCAGGTAGGCCTCGCGGGCTGCGGCGGTCTCGGCCGAGCGGGCGCCGGCCACGTCGCGCAGCAGCGCGTACAGGCGGCCCACGTCGTCTCCGGCGAGTCGATAGTTGATCTTGGCGCTTT
>DASULK010000201.1:0-2240 GCA_036278255.1 Micromonospora sp. | reverse complement strand
CAGGCGGATCCAGACTGCCCGGTCGCGGGGCAGGCGCTGGTTGGCGAGACGGCAGAGCACGAGCAGGACAGCCGCGCCCAGGACGCAACGGCTGATCGTGATGTGGACGGGCGACAGACCGTTGTTCAGGGCCACCTTGATCCAGAGGAAACCCGATCCCCACAGGAGGGCGAGCAATCCCATCCGTGCCGCCGTGCCGCGTCCGACCACCGGTTGCCCCCTCATCCGTCGGGTCTGATGTCTACGGTCACCCGCCCTAACCATTAGGACAAGTGAAAAGATCTGCAAGCGGCGTTAAGGTCTTCTACATGCTCGATGCGCGACGGATGCAGATCCTGCGGGCGGTGATCGCCAGCGGGTCAGTGACCGCCGCCGCGGCGAATCTGGGTTACACCCCGTCCGCCATCAGCCAGCAGGTGGCCGCGCTGGAGAAGCAGGTTGGTACGGCGCTGATGGAACGGCTCAGCCGGGGCATACAGCCCACCCCGGCCGGGCGGCTGCTCGCCGAGCACGCGGCCGTCATCACCCGGCACCTCGCAGAAGCCGAGACTGCGTTGGCGGATCTGCGGGCCGGGCGTACCGGACGGCTGGCCATCCGCTACTTCAATACCGCCGGCCCCGCCCTGCTGCCGCCCGCAGTGGCGCGGCTACGCCGACAACACCCCGACGTGCAGATCGATCTGAAGCTGATCGACCCCGACGATGCCCTGCTCGAGGTGGAGCAGGGGCGGGCCGACCTGGCCATCGTGGTCCGACCACGCGAGCGGCTCCGGGATGGACTCCGTCTCGTGCACCTGCTCGACGACCCGTACCGTGCCATCCTGCCCCGCGGGCACCGTCTCACCACAAAACAAGGGCTCGACCTGGTTGACCTCGCCGACGAGCCATGGGTCGACGGCGAAGGACCAGCCGGCCCGTGCCTCAAAACAGTGCTCGACGCCTGCGCCGCCGCCGGCTTTAGCCCAAACTTCGCGGTGGAGAGCGGCGACTATGCCACCGCGCAGGGTTTTGTCGCCGCCGGCCTCGGCGTCAGCCTGATCCCCCACCTGGGGCTCGGCACCCGGCATCCCGGCATCGCCGTACAGAAAGTCCGCAACCCGGAGCCGGTCCGATCGATCTACGCCGCCGTGCGGGAGGTCTCCCTGGCCCAACCCGCACTGCACACCCTGATCAACGCCCTACGCGACACATCGATGTGACCTTTGGCCCCTCCGCTGCCCCCTGCTAGCGGGAATACTGGCAGTAACAGGTCGCACTGCTCCGGGCCTATCCGGACAGCGGCTCGGGACGCGGTTGCCTGGCGCACCGCCGGCAGAGGAAAGGAGGCGACATCCATGCACATGTATGACGGCGGCTGGATGTGGCCCATGTGGGGCATGATGATGCTGTTCTGGCTCGGGCTCGCCGCGCTGGTGGTGTGGCTGCTGGTCCGCTTCGCCAAGCCCCACTCGTCCGGATCCACCGGCGACGATCTCGCCGCCGCACGCAGGATCCTCGCCGAGCGCTACGCCCGCGGTGAACTCGACCACGACGAGTACAACCAGCGGCTGGAGAATCTGAGCCGCCCCCGGTCCTGATGCCCGATTCGGCGTGACCGCCGTGCCGGTCGCGGGCGCGACCGGCGCACGCCCGATCTGCCCGGCAGCCTTCGCTCAACGCTCCAATAGGGTGGGCCGGTGGTCGCGGCGCTGGAACTCTATCTCGACACCGATGCCACCCGCCGGATTCGGGTGTTGTGGGACGCGCTGGAGTCCGAAGGCGTACAGAGCCTGCGGTCACTGCTGGGCCGACGGCACCGCCCGCACATCTCCCTGGCGGTCGCCCCCCGACTCGAACCGGAGCCGGTCTCCGACGCGCTGGCCGGAATGGTTGTGGCCACACCGCTGCGCCTGTCGTTCCAGCATGCCGGACAGTTCGTCGGCCGGGTGCTGTGGCTCGGGGTGACCCCCACCGCCGAACTGCTGGCCCATCACGCCGCGGTGCATGCCCGGCTGCTCCGCGCCGGAATCGCCGTCACCGACCACTACCGGCCCGGCCGCTGGGTACCGCACTGCACGCTCTCCATGCGGGTACCGAACCCGCTGATGACCGCAGCAGTCCGCCGCTGCCTGGAGGTGCTGCCGATCGAGGCGACCGTGGTCGGCGCGGCCGTCGCCGATCACGCCCGCGACATCCTCCACCCCCTGCCGTAACGGCCGCCCGCAAGGCGCCGCTAGCGTCAGCGCCCGCCAGCCAGGTCG
>DASULK010000200.1:0-3325 GCA_036278255.1 Micromonospora sp. | reverse complement strand
ACCGCGATGGTGATGTGGCAGGTGCGCTTGCGGATCCGGAAAGCCCGGCCCTGCGCGCGCGGCCGGAACCGCTTCATCGTCGGCCCCTCGTCGACGTACGCCTCACTGACGAGCAGCCCGTCGGGGTCCAGTCGCTCGTTGTTCTCGGCGTTGGCCATCGCACTGGCGAGCACCTTGTAGACCTGCTCACTCGCTGCCTGCGGCGCGAACTGCAGCACCGTGAGGGCCTCCTTCGCGGGCAGACCGCGGACGAGGTTGACCACCCGGCGCGCCTTGCTCGGCGAAATGCGCACGTAACGCGCAACCGCCCGCGCGCCCGGAAGCACCGGAGCGTCGCCCTTTCCTGGCATCGCTGTAACCCCTTGATCCTCTATCCGTGACACGACCATTGTTCGGCCGGCATCGTTTGGCAGTTGCGGTCCGCCGAACGGTGGACCGAACAAGAGTCGGCCGACTAGCGGCGCCGGCTCTTGCGGTCGTCCTTCTCGTGACCCTTGAACGTGCGAGTCAGCGCGAACTCGCCGAGCTTGTGCCCGACCATCGCCTCGGTGATGAACACCGGGACATGCTTCCGCCCGTCGTGCACGGCGATCGTGTGCCCGAGCATCTCCGGGATGATCGTTGAACGCCGCGACCAGGTCTTGATGACGTTCTTCGAGCCCTTCTCGTTCTGCGTCTCCACCTTCTTGAGCAGGTGGTCGTCGACGAACGGGCCCTTCTTTAGGCTGCGAGGCATCTGTCAGTTCTCCTGTTAGCCGCGCTTGCGGGTGGCGTAACGACGGCGGACGATCAGGCGGTCGCTCGGCTGGCCCTTGCGACGGGTACGGCCCTCCGGCTTCCCCTTCGGGTTGACCGGGTGGCGACCACCGGAGGTCTTCCCCTCACCGCCACCGTGCGGGTGGTCGACCGGGTTCATGGCCACGCCGCGGACGGCAGGGCGCTTGCCCTTCCACCGCATCCGGCCGGCCTTACCCCAGTTGATGTTGGCCTGGTCGGCGTTGCCGATCTCGCCCACGGTCGCCCGGCAGCGCACATCGACCCGGCGGATCTCACCGGAGGGCATCCGGAGGGAAGCGTACGCACCCTCACGGCCCAGCAGTTGAATACCGACGCCGGCGGAGCGGGCCAGTTTGGCCCCGCCACCCGGGCGCAACTCCACCGCGTGGACGGTGGTACCGACCGGGATGTTGCGCAGCGGCAGGTTGTTACCAGGCTTGATGTCTGCGGCGGGCCCCGACTCGACGACGTCGCCCTGCTTCAGGTCCTTCGGCGCGATGATGTACCGCTTCTCGCCGTCGACGTAGTGCAGCAGTGCGATCCGCGCGGTCCGGTTCGGGTCGTATTCGATGTGCGCGACCTTCGCCGGTACACCGTCCTTGTCGACCCGCTTGAAGTCGATCAGGCGGTACTGGCGCTTGTGCCCACCACCGTGGTGTCGTGCGGTGATCCGGCCGTGGACGTTGCGTCCGCCCTTCTTCGGCAGCGGAGCCAGCAGCGACTTCTCGGGGGTCGAGCGGGTGATCTCGGCGAAGTCGGCGACGCTGCCGCCACGGCGGCCCGGCGTCGTCGGCTTGTATTTACGGATAGCCATTGTCTATACCCCTCAGCTGACCGGGCCGCCGAAGGCCTCGATACGGTCACCCTCAGCCAGCTTCACCATTGCCCGCTTCGTGGCCCTGCGGCGCCCGTACCCGGTGCGGGTGCGCTTACGCTTGCCCTCACGGTTGAGCGTGTTCACCGTCAGCACGCGGACGTTGAAGATCTGCTGGATGGCGATCTTGATCTCGGTCTTGTTGGCGTCCGGATGCACCAGGAACGTGTACCAGTTGTGGTTCAGTTCGCTGTAGCTCTTCTCCGAGACGACCGGCGCGATAATGATGTCGCGCGGATCGGCGATTGTCGTCACTTCTCGGCCTCCTCGCTGGTTGCCGCCTCGGCCGCCTCAGCGACCGGGCCGGCCGCCACCGGTAGCCCGAGGAACTCGTCCAGGGCCTCCTTGGTGAACACCACGTCATCGGCGACCAGCACGTCGTACGTGTTGAGCTGGCCAGCCTCGATCAGGTGCACATTCGGCTCGTTACGCAGCGACAGCCAGTTCATCTCGTCGGTGTTGGTGAGCACCACCAGGACCCGCTTCGCCTCGGTCACCTTCCGCAGCGTGGCGAGGGCCGACTTCGTCGACGGCTTGTCGCCAGCGACGAACGCCTCGATCACGTGCACTCGGCCGTTGCGGGCCCGGTCGGAGAGTGCGCCGCGCAAGGCCGCGACCTTCATCTTCTTCGGGGTGCGCTGGCTGTAGTCGCGGGGCACGGGGCCGTGGACCACGCCGCCGCCGACGAACTGCGGCGCACGCAGTGAACCCTGGCGAGCCCGGCCGGTCCCCTTCTGCTTGTACGGCTTGCGGCCACCACCGGAGACCTCACCGCGGCTCTTCGTCTTGTGGGTGCCCCGGCGCGCGGCAGCCAGTTGAGCCACCACGACCTGGTGCATCAACGGGATGTTGGCCTGCACGTCGAAGATCTCGTTCGGCAGCTCAACCGAGCCAGCCTTGGCTCCCTCGACGTTCAGCACGTCGACCGTCGTCATCGGACACCGCCCTTCTTAACCGGCGCCTTCGCCGCGGTGCGGACCAGGACGAGCCCGCCCTTGGGGCCGGGGATGGCGCCCTTGACCAGCAGCAGATTGTTCTCGGTATCGATCGCCTGCACGGTCAGGTTCTGGGTGGTGAGTCGAACCCCACCCATCCGTCCGGGCATCCCCTTGCCCTTGAAGACACGACCCGGGGTCGCGCAGCCACCGATCGCGCCCGGCGAGCGGTGCACGCCCTCGACGCCGTGGCTGGCCCGCCCACCGGCGTAACCATGCCGCTTCACGACACCGGCGAAGCCCTTACCCTTGGTCCTGCCGGTCACGTCGATCTTCGTGCCGGGAGCGAACACCTCGACGGTGACCTCCTGGCCCAGTTCGTACTCACTCGCGTCGGCCGTACGCAGTTCGACGAGGTGCCGCCGCGGCGCGGCCCCGGACTTCGCGAAATGGCCGGTCTCCGGCTTGTTGACCTTCCGCGGGTCGATCGCGCCGTACGCCATCTGGACCGCCGAGTAGCCGTCCTTGTCGGAGGTGCGAACCTGGGTCACGACACACGGGCCGGCCTGCACCACGGTCACCGGGACAATACGGTTGTTGTCCCAGACCTGGGTCATGCCGAGCTTGGCGCCCAGGATGCCCTTAACTTGCCTGTCCATTAGTCCGGTCCCTACAGCTTGATCTCGATGTCGACGCCAGCCGGCAGGTCAAGACGCATGAGCGAGTCGACCGTCTTGGG
>DASULK010000199.1:0-21510 GCA_036278255.1 Micromonospora sp. | reverse complement strand
TGTTCAGTAAGCCGACGGGAAGGTCATCGGAGGCGGCCCGCAGCTGCGCCCCCAGCTCCTCGATGATCGACATCTACGCTCAGAGCGTCGCGGCGTAGAGCTGCGCCTGTTCGATGGCGCTGAGGGTGGCCGCCAGGCAGTCGTCCAGTTCCTGCGCGGCCTGGGACAGGGCCGACTGCGCCGCGCCGACCGCTTCGTGCCCGCTGCCTTCCAGGGCTCCGGCCAGGGTCTGCTGCGCCTCGCCGAGCTTCTCCCCGGCGGCCTGCACCGCGGCTTGGCCGTCGCTGATCTGCTGGAGCGCGGCATCGATGGCTGATTTGAGCTCGGCGACGCTCGCCACCACAACACCTCCTGGGATCGGGAGGACGGAGCCACGCGGTTGACGGCCGGGACAGGCCTCGGCCGCGACGGGCCGCACTCATTAGAACCTATCCGGTCCGTGTCGTAAACGGTCCACCTGACCGTTTTTCGCCGGGCTGTCGGATCCCGTCCATCGCTCTGCCGCTAGGGCCGACCAGAGCCAGCGGGGGCCGCGTACCAGCGCGCCTGCCCGTGCGACCCGGACGCGCAGCTCCCGGTCGGCGGTGACCACGATGCGCTGACGCCCTGCCGTGCCGGGACCGACCAGATCGACGATGGTGTCATCGCCGGCGCCGCTGGCCGCCACCACCCGTACCCCCGGTGTCGGAGCCACCCGCCGGGCGGCACCTTCGACGACGAGGACCACCTCCACCGGTGGTGGCAGACCCGGCAGGCCGGAGCGGGCCACCGGGACCAGTTCGTCGCGGAGCCGGGCGTTGGCTTTCGCCCGGTCGCGCCACCAGCCGTCCGGTCGGGAGCCCACCATGTTGGCGGCGTCAACGATGAGCAGCGGGGCGACCGGCATGTGCCCAGCCTGCCACCCCGGTGTTTGTTGCGCCGGCCGCCGGGTAGCTGACCAAGCGGGTAGCTGACACACGGCGGCCATGGCACGACCCGTGCCGGGGAAGGGGACAGAGGATGACGCAGGAACCCGGCTTCGGCCCCGACCCATGGGACGAGTTCCTAGCCCGGTACTTCGGGCGGGCCGGGCGCCGGCCGGCGCAGCGGATCGACATCACCCGTCTCATGAGCGCAGACGCGCGGGAACTGCTCGCCGACGCTGCGCGGCGCGCGGCTGCACTGGGGAGCCAGGACCTGGACACCGACCATCTTCTCTGGGCGGCGCTGCAGCGGGGCCACCTCTACGACCTGATCCAGCGTGCGGGAGCTGATCCGGAGACGTTGCTCAACGCGCTCGGCGGCCGGCCCCCGGCCGCGGCGGTGGGGGAGCTGCCCCGCAACCTCTCCATCACGCCCGCGGCGAAGCGGGCGCTGCTCGACGCCCACCAGCTCTCCCGGGCCATGGGAGCTACCTACATCGGCCCGGAGCACATCCTCATGGCGCTGCCGCTGAACCCCGAATCGACGGCCGGTCGGATGCTGATCGTAGGACGGGTGGATCCCCAGTCGTTGCAGGCGGCGGGGGTGGAGCGGGGACCGACCAACGGAGGCGGGATGCCGGACCGGGGCACCCCCACCCTCGACCAGTACGGGCAGGACCTCACCGATCTGGCCCGGGCGGACCAGATAGACCCAGTGATCGGCCGCTCGCAGGAGATCGAGCAGGCGGTGGAGATCCTCTCCCGACGGACGAAGAACAACCCGGTGCTGATCGGCGAGGCCGGCGTCGGTAAAACCGCCATCGTGGAGGGGCTCGCCCAACGGATCGTCGATGGGGAGGTCCCGCAGACCCTGGCCGGCAAGCGGGTGATCCAGCTCGACCTGGCCGGCCTGGTCGCCGGCACCCGCTACCGCGGCGACTTCGAGGAACGGCTCAAGAAGGTGATCGACGAGATCCGGGCGCACGGGGAGGAGCTCATCATCTTCCTGGACGAGATTCACACCCTGGTTGGCGCGGGCGGTGGGGGCGGTGACGGTGGGATGGATGCGAGCAACATGCTCAAGCCGGCGTTGGCCCGGGGGGAGTTGCATGTCATCGGGGCCACCACGCTCAACGAGTACCGGCGCTACATCGAGAAGGATGCCGCCCTGGCCCGCCGTTTCCAACCCGTGATGGTGCCCGAATCCACCGTGCCGGACACCATCGCGATCCTGCACGGCCTGCGGGACCGCTACGAGGCCCACCACCAGGTGCGGTTCACCGACGAAGCTCTGATCGCCGCTGCGGAACTCTCCGACCGCTACATCACCGACCGGTTCCTTCCCGACAAGGCGATCGATCTGATCGACCAGGCCGGCGCCCGGGTCCGGTTGCGCACCCGCACCCCGGCCGGGGACGTGCGCGAACTGGAACGCCAACGAGAGGAGATGCAGCGGGACAAGGACCAGGCGGTCGCGGATGAACAGTACGAGCGGGCCTCCGAACTCCGGGACCGGCTGCAGGAGTTGCAGGAGCGGCTGGAGGCCGCGAATGGTGACGGCGAGGAGCAGCCGGTGCCGAAGGTTGGCCAGCAGGAGATCGCCGAGGTGGTCTCCCGCAGCACCGGCATTCCGGTCAGTCAGCTCACCGAGGAGGAACGGGAGCGGCTGCTGCGGCTGGAGGCCAACCTGCACGAGCGGGTCATCGGGCAGGACAATGCGGTCAACGTGGTCGCCGAAGCGGTGCGGCGTTCGCGTACCGGCCTGGCCGACCCGAACCGGCCGATGGGCAGTTTCCTCTTCCTCGGGCCGACCGGGGTGGGTAAGACCGAGCTGGCCCGGGCCCTGGCCGCCGCGCTGTTCGGGGACACCGACCGCATGATCCGACTGGACATGAGCGAATTTCAGGAACGGCACATGGTCAGCCGGCTGGTCGGCGCCCCACCCGGCTACGTCGGGTACGAGGAGGCCGGGCAGCTCACCGAGGCGGTGCGACGCCGCCCGTACGCGGTGGTGCTGCTTGACGAGATCGAGAAGGCCCACCCGGACGTGTTCAACATCCTGCTGCAGGTGCTCGACGAGGGGCGGCTCACCGACAGCCAGGGCCGCACCGTCAACTTCCGCAACACGGTTCTGATCATGACCAGCAACCTGGGATCCGAGCTGATCACCGGGGCCCGCCGCGCCGTCGGGTTCGGCGCCGACGGCGGCGAGGGGGAGAACGCGGAACTGCGGGAGCGGCTGATGCGCCGGCTGCAGGAGGAGTTCCGCCCCGAGTTCATCAACCGCATCGACGAGATCATCATATTCCGTCGGCTGGAGGAGACGCAGTTGCGGCAGATCACCGCCCTGATGCTGGAGGAGACGCAGCGGCGCCTGCACGCGCAGAACGTCGACGTCGAGTTCAGTCCCACGGCGATCGACTGGCTCGCCCGGCACGGCTACGAGCCGCAGTTCGGTGCCCGCCCGCTGCGCCGCACCATCCAGCGGGAGGTCGACAACCGGCTCTCCGGGATGCTGCTTGCGGAGGCCCTCTCGCCCGGGCAGCGGGTGCTGATCGACGTCCGGGACGATGCCCTGGCGTTCGACGTGGCGCAGCAGGAGGAGAGGGCGACTGGTCTCGGGCCGTCGCCGGTGCCGAGTGGCCGGTGACCGGAGCGCCGGGTGAGCCCATCCGAAGGGAAGCCGCCGAGGGGCCAGCAGGCCCCCCGAAGGAGGAGTCGAGCCATGAGCGATGCCGGCTGGACCGACATCACCGAAGCTTTGTCCGATCTAGACTTCCCCGCCACCAAGGAAGACATTGTTGACCATGTGCGCCAGCACGGCGCACCCGAGCCGGTGCAGCGGCTGCTGCGCGGCCTGCCGCTCGGCACCTATCTCAACATCTCCGAGATCCGCAGCTCCGCCCCGCCCCGCCCGGAGGTTGACGAGGGACTGAGCGCATCGGAGCAGGCCCGCAAGGCGCGTGGCCGCCACACCCACCACGGCAAGCTCGTCGCCGAGCACCTGCGGGACACCGGCTGAGGCGGGCGCATCAAGGACAGGAGCTTGACATGCCGATCCCCGATCGCACCGATCCGGAGATGAACGAACTCTGGGAGCAGTTCCACTCCTACATCAACGTTAACTCTGCAGAGCTACGCAGCTGGTTGATGACCCGGGCGGCGGAGGATGGAACGTTCCGCGGAGCCCATCAGCTCATGCCCGAGCCGGGCAAGTCGATCCTCACCGTGCTCGCCAAACGTAAAGTCGACCTCACCGACCTTGACATGGCGATCATGCGCGAGACCGTCACGCAGATCGAGGACCTGCTGGCGGCCCGCCCGGCGGTCGGTGGCGTCCTCGACGACGAGTGGCGGCACAACCTGATGGACCTCGGCCACGATCCCGTCCGGGCGGTCTGAGCGGCGGTGCTGCCCGGCCGCTCCGGCCCCGGCACCTATTCGGGCTCGATGCTGGGTGCCTGCAGTCCGAGAGCGGCCAGGGCGGCGTCGCGGTCGATGCGGATGGCCTGCTCCCGCGCGATCAGGTTGGCGTACTCGGCGATGTCGGCCGGCGTGGGCAGCGGGGGGACGCGCTGCAGGAACGCCTCCAGATCACTGGAGGCGGCGGTGTGTGCGGAAGCCAACCGCTCGGCGGTCTGCCGCAGTTGCACGTCGGTGGGCGCATTCTCGGTCATGCCCCCGCCGTACCCGCTCCCGGCCGGTTCGCACCTTCTACCGGGGCGTGACACCGAGGCCGGGGCGCTGCTCCAGCCACCTCCGGTAATGAGGGTTGCGGGCCACCGCGGCGGTGTAGGTGGCCACCGCGTGGTCGAAGACCCGGTCGGCAGTGCCGGCCGCCGGACCATCGGGATGCCAGCCCAGCAGTAGCCGCCATCGCAGCGGCACACCGGCGATCGGTCGGGTCACCAGGCCGGGCATCGGCCGGAACGTGGCCTGGCACAGTCCCACGGCCCCGCCGGCCTCGACCAGATCCATCGAACCGCGCACGTCGGTCTCGTATATTTTGCGGGGCGTGAATCCGGCTCGGGCGCAGGCCGCCGCGAAGCAGTCGCCGAAGCAGCCGTCGCCTGGGGCCGCCACCCATTGTTCCGCGGCCAGCGCGGCCAGATCGATCTCGTCCCGGCCGGCGAGCGGATGGGTCTCCGGCAGCAGGACGAACACCGCGTCGACGGAGACGGTCCGCCACACCAGGCCGGACTCGGGCGATCCGGCGGCATCGCCGCAGCCCCCGCAGAGCGCGTAGTCGAGTCGGCCCCCGACGACCAACTGGGCCAGTTCGTCGCTGGACCAGGAGGCGTACGTGCGGATCTGGGCGTGCGGCTGCTCGGTGGCCAGGCGGTGCACGAGCCCGCCGAGCAGAGGGCTGTTGAC
The DNA here is from genome assembly GCA_036278255.1 of Micromonospora sp. Classification (GTDB taxonomy): domain Bacteria; phylum Actinomycetota; class Actinomycetes; order Mycobacteriales; family Micromonosporaceae; genus DASULK01. The sequence continues at coordinate 16,234 of DASULK010000199.1, read as the reverse complement.
CCCACCGATGCGGTAGTAGCTCATCGCCGAGTCGTTGCTGGCGAGCCGGGCGGCCTCGTCCTGCAGCCCCTCCATGGCCGGCAGGAGCACCCGTGCCCGGGCCAGCACCAGTTCACCCAGCGGGGTGGGACGCGCCCCGCGGCGGTCCCGTTCGAAGAGGGAGCCACCCAGCGTGCGCTCGATCCGCTGAAGCTGCGCGGTGAGGCCGGGTTGGGCGAGCCCCAGCAGGGTGGCCGCCTTCGTCACGCTGCCCGTCTCCGCGATCGCACGCACCGTCTTCAGATGCCGCAGCTCCAGGTCCATGGACCGACGGTAGGACCCGCGGAAGATCCATCGAAGGGGCTTTCGGTGAGTGAAAGATCTGCCGCGACTGGTATGAAGAGCGATATGACCACTGACGCCCCCTCAGGGCCCCCCAGCCCCACCGACGAGGTCGTCGACCTCTGCCGTGATCTGCTGCGTATCGACACCACCAACACCGGAGACACCGCCACCAGCGCGGGCGAACGGATCGCCGCCGAGTACGTGGCGGAGAAACTCGCCGAGGTCGGCGTCGAGTCGCAGATCTATGAATCGGCGCCCCGCCGCGCCAGTCTCGTCGCCCGCATTCCCGGCACCGACCCGTCCCGCGACGCGCTGCTGCTCCACGGCCACCTCGACGTGGTCCCCGCCGACCCCAGCGAATGGTCGGTTCCCCCCTTCTCCGGCGAGATTCACGACGGCTACCTGTGGGGCCGCGGCGCGATCGATATGAAGAACTTCGATGCCATGGTGCTTGCTGTCATCCGTCACTGGCAGCGGACCGGGGTACGGCCACCCCGCGATGTCGTCCTCGCCTTCACCGCTGATGAGGAAGCCGGCGGCGATTACGGGGCGCATTTTCTGGTGGACCGGCACCCTGACCTCTTCGAAGGCTGCACCGAAGCGGTCGGCGAGGTAGGGGGCTTCTCCTATACCGTCAACGACCAGCTGCGGCTGTATCTCATCGAGACCGCCCAGAAGGGGCTCGACTGGTTGCGGGTGCACGCCCGCGGCCGCCCCGGGCATGGGTCGATGGTCCATGACGACAACGCCGTCACCGCACTGGCGGAGGCGGTCGCCCGGATCGGTCGGCACCGGTTCCCGATCGTCCTGACGCCGACCGTGCGGGCGTTCCTCGCGGAGGTCTGCGAGCTGCTCGGCGTCGAGTTCAATCCGGAGGACCCGGAGCCAGCCATCGCCGAGTTGGGCCCGATCGCCAACATCATCGGCGCGACCATCCGCAACACCGCCAACCCGACCCGGCTCGACGCCGGCTACAAAGACAACGTCATTCCCGGTCGGGCCACCGCCACTCTCGACTGCCGGACCCTGCCCGGCCAGTCAGAACTTTTCCTGGAACAGTTGCGTGAGGTGATCGGCCCGGACCTAGAGGTCGAGTACATCCAGCGGCAGGCGGCCATAGAGACCAGTTTCGACGGAGCGCTGGTCGAGGCGATGGCGGCGGCGTTGCGGGCCGAGGATCCCGCCGCCCGACCGGTGCCGTATATGCTCTCCGCCGGCACCGACGCGAAAGCCTTCCACAAATTGGGGATCCGCTGCTTCGGGTTCGTCCCGCTGCGTCTGCCGGCCGACCTGAACTTCGCCGAACTGTTCCATGGCATCGACGAACGCGTGCCGATCGACGGACTACAGTTCGGCGTGCGGGTACTCGACCGGTTCCTGCGCAACAGCTGATCCCCGTGCCGGCCTTCGGCCCGCCGGCCCTGTCAACCCGTATTGAAGGGACCGCTACACCATGACTGACCAGCAGCTTGAGCTGGACGCCGCGCTGGAGCGGGTGATCGAGGCTGCCCGGGCCCACCTGGCCGCGGTCAAGGCCGCGCAGGGGCGCGTTGACGACGATCTCGTCTGGCAGGCCTACGTCACGCTCAACAACGCCTCCTGTGAGTACGACGAGTTGCTGCTCGACGTCTTCGGCGAGGTGACGCCGTGGGACGTGGACTCCATCGACCCGGATGAGGCCGAAGGCCGGTTCGGTGTGTTCGCCGGTGCTGACGAAGCCGAGCCCGGCGACCCGCATCCGCACGTGGTGTCGGTGCGGCAGCGGCGCGACTACCGGGTACCGAGCGTGTCGGCGCTGCTGCAGGTCGCGCAGGAGGTACGGCGGGCCGGGCTGCCCGAGGAGGACGAGACGGAGCCGGTCGAGGGGGTCGGCGAGGCGGTCCTGGAGTTGCTGCAGCAGGGCGACGGGTCGCTGGATGCGCTCGACGTGCCGGAGTTGGAGCCCCTCGACGGTGTGGTGATCGTCAGCGAGGTGAGCAGCCCGCTGGACCTGGAGTCGTTCGACGACGATGACAGTGCGGGCCCCTTTCAACCGGGACCCGATGACCGGCTGCTCGGCCGTCTCGATGAGCAGCTGGTCCACTCCCTCGACGTTGACGACGAGTTCGAATCCGCCCGGTAGCTGTCAGGTGGAGAGGCCCGGCTGCGCCGCGTTGGCCACGCGACGGCGCAGCATCACCTGCCGTGTCCCGTCCCGGAACAGTTGCACCCGGGCCAGCTCCCAGCCGGAGAATTCGGCCTGGATCGTCAGCTGCGCCGCCGCGGTTGCTCGGTCGACGTTCGGGGGCAACCGCAGCGGCGCATATTCGTAGTCCATGACTTCATCCTGCCCACCCCTGCGGGGCGGTACCAGTTCCCGACGCGGCCTGCCGTTCCCTTCTTGCCTTGGTGGGGCTTTAACTCGGGCGGGAGTGGTCGGCCTCACATCGGGTCATCCGTCCCGCTCGGGGTAACCGATCGGTGTTGCCGAGACATCGTCCAACGCCTGGGCGATCTCCGCCGGCAGGGTCATCTGCTCCACCTGCAGTGCGCCGAGCAATTGTCCGACGGTTCGGGCGCCCAGGATCGGCGCGACTACGCCGGGCTGGTCGCGCACCCAGGCGAGCGCCACCTCCATCGGTGACACCCCCAGACCGTCGGCGGCGGTGACGACCGCCTCGACGATGCTGGAGCAGCGCGGCTCCAGGTAGCTGGCGACGAAGGCTGCGAAGTGCGCCGAGGCGCCCCGTGAGTCGGCCGGGCGGCCGTGCCGGTATTTGCCGGTGAGCACCCCTCGGCCCAGCGGTGACCAGGCCAGTATCCCCAGCCCCAGTTCGGCGCAGGCCGGGACCACCTCCCGTTCGATGCCGCGCTGCAGCAGCGAGTACTCCACCTGTGCGGCGACCACGGGTGTGCGGCCGGGGAACGCCGACTGCCAGGCCGTGGCCCGGGCGGTCTGCCAGCCGGAGAAGTTGGACACCCCGACGTAGCGGACCCGGCCGCTCGCCACGGCGTGGTCCAGGGCGGCGAGCGTCTCCTCCAGCGGCGTCGCCGGGTCATAGCCGTGCACCTGCCACAGGTCGACGTAGTCGGTGCCGAGACGGCGCAGGGAGGCGTCAAGGGTGCGCAGCAGGTGGCCGCGCGAGCCGTCGCGGCGTCGCGTCGATCCCGGCCGCAGCCCGGCTTTGGTGGCGATCAGCAGATCCTCGCGGTGCACCAGCGTGCCGAACAGGGATCCGATGACCGTCTCGGCGTCACCGTCGCCGTAGACGTCGGCGGTGTCGATCAGGTTGCCCCCGGCGTCGAGGAAGCTCTTCATCTGGGCGGCCGCGTCATCGGCGTCGGTGTCCCGACCCCAGGTCATGGTGCCGAGTGCGAGCCGGGAGACCATCAGCCCGCTCCGGCCGAGCGGTCGCTGTTGCATGAGTGAACTGTAGGCAGAAGAGCGACGCAGCGATATCCGCGCTCCCGCTGATCTTTAGACCGGGGGCGACCGGTGCGGCGGCGGCGCCGATGGGGCCTGGCGGGTCGGGGTGCGGAAAGAGAATTTCGTACCCTGGTGCGACTCACGGCGATGGGGAGGACGAGTGCGGCTCGGGCTCAATCTTGGATATCAGACGGCGTGGAGCAGTCCCGCCGACCACCTGGCGCTGGCCCGGGAAGCCGACCGCCTCGGCTATGCGGTGGTCTGGGTAGCTGAGGCCTACGGGTCGGACTCGCCGAGCATGCTGGCCTGGCTGGCGGGCCAGACCGAGCGGATCGGCCTCGGTTCCGCGGTGATGCAGATCCCGGCCCGCACCCCGGCTGTGACCGCGATGACCGCCGCCACCATCGATGTTCTCTCCAACGGCCGGTTCCATCTCGGCCTCGGCGTGTCGGGGCCGCAGGTCTCTGAAGGGTGGCACGGCGTCCGGTTCGCCAAACCACTCGCCCGTACCCGCGAATATGTCGAGATCGTCCGGATGGCGCTCGCCCGTAAGCAGGTGGAGTACGCCGGGGCCCACTACCGGCTGCCGCTGCCCGAGGGGCCGGGGAAGGCGCTCCGGCTGAACTTCCATCCGCTCCGGGCGGACATTCCGATCTACCTCGCCGCGGTCGGCCCCCGCAATCTCGAACTGGCCGGTGAGATCGCCGACGGCTGGCTGGCCGTCTTCTACGCGCCCGAGTTCGCCGATGAGCAGCTGTCGGCGGTACGGGCCGGTCGCGCGAAGACCGGCCGGGACCTGACGGGTTTCGACGTGGTGCCCTCGGTACCGGTGGTCGTCGGCGACGATCCCTCGCCGGCTGGGGTTGCCGCCTGCGCCGAGCTGGTCCGCCACTATGCCGCCCTCTACATCGGGGGCATGGGCAGCCGGAAGCAGAACTTCTACAACCAGCTCGCCACCCGGATGGGTTACGGTGATGCGGCCCGCCAGGTGCAGGAGCTCTACCTGTCCAAGCAGCACCGTGAGGCGGCTGCGGCGGTGCCGCTGGAGTTCATCGACCGGACCTCGCTGCTCGGGCCGAAGGAGCGCATCGCCGAGCGGATGCGTGAGTACGCTGCAGCCGGGGTGACGACGCTGTCGGTGGCGCTCTTCGCGGCGGACGTGGAGAGCGGGGTGCGGACCCTGCGCACCTGCGTGGAGGCGCTCGAGTTGGCCGGAGTCGGCGAGTGAACCAGATGAGCTGGATCGAAGCCATCGTCCTGGGCCTGGTCCAGGGGCTCACCGAGTTTCTGCCGGTCAGCTCCTCCGGTCATCTGCGGATCACGTCGGCGCTCTTCTTCGACCGGGACGCGGGGGCCTCTTTCACCGCGGTCACTCAGCTGGGCACCGAGGCGGCGGTGCTCATCTACTTCGCCAAGGACATCTGGCGGATCACCAGGACCTGGATCGTCGGCATCTGGGAGCGGTCCGTGCGCTCCAGCCTGGACTACCGGATGGCCTGGTACGTGATCATCGGCTCGATCCCGATCGGTCTCTTTGGCTTCCTGTTCAAGGACCAGATCCGCACCGCCGGGCGGAACCTGTGGCTGGTGGCCACCACGCTGATCGTCTTCGCCTTCGTGCTGGCCTTCGCCGAGTACTGGGGCCGGCAGACCCGCCGGCTCGAACATTTCACGATGCGGGACGGTGTGGTGATGGGGTTCGCCCAGGCGATGGCCTTGATCCCTGGGGTGTCCCGCTCCGGCGGCACCCTGACCGCGGGGCTTTTCCTCAACCTCACCCGCGAGGCGGCGGCCCGCTACTCGTTCCTGCTCGCCATCCCGGCGGTGGTGATGTCCGGCGTGTTCAGCCTCGGCGACGTCTTCGAGCCCGCTGCCCCTGGCACGTCGGCGCCGAGCATGGCGCAGATGATCGTGGCCACGTTGATCGCCTTCGTGGTCGGCTACGCCGCCATTGCCTGGCTGCTGCGTTGGGTGGCCACGAACACGCTCTACGTCTTCGTCCTGTACCGGGTCGCCGTGGGCACCCTGGTCCTCTCCCTGCTGATGACCGGCACCATCTCCGCGACCTGACCCGCAACGACGGCGGCCCCGGCCGGGCCCCGGTGCTGCGGCGCCGCCGGGCGGGCCTGCGCCCAACCCCGGCCGGCGCATAGGGTGGGGAGCGTGGCGACTCTCCTGCTCCTGCGACATGGGCGCACCACGGCCAACGCCGACGGGGGGTTGGCCGGCCGTCAGCCGGTCGAGCTCGACGAGACCGGGCGGGCGCAGGCGGATGCGGTTGGTGTCCGGCTGCGGGGACTTCCGCTGGCAGCGGTGGTCACCAGCCCTCTGGTCCGGTGCCGGCAGACCCTGGAGCTGGCGTTACCGCACGTCGACGTCGTGGAGGAGGAAGGGCTCATCGAGTGCGGATACGGCACCTGGGAGGGGCAGTCCCTGACGAAGCTGGCCAAGGATCCACTCTGGCCGGTGGTGCAGCAGCACCCGAGCGCGGTGGTCTTCCCCGAAGGGGAGGCGATGGCGGGGATGGCGGCCCGAGCGGTGGCCGCAGTACGGCGGTGGGATGCGCGGATTGCCGCTGAACAGGGTCCGGATGCGATCTGGCTGGCCTGCAGCCACGGCGATGTGATCAAGGCGATCGTGGCCGACGCGCTCGGCGTACATCTAGATTCTTTCCAACGGATCGTGGTCGACCCGGCGTCGGTGTCCGTGATCCGCTACACCCCGGTGCGACCGTTCGTGCTGCGCCTCAACGACACGGGCGGCGACCTGTCCACGCTGGTCCCGCCGAAGCGGCGACGCCGCTCCCGCCCGGCCGATTCCGACGCCGCGGTGGGTGGCGGCGCGGGCCACGACGGCTGAGGGCGATCGGTGGCCGCCGGGGGTACCGGCGCGTCCGCGGGCCGCTCCGGCCGGGCGCTGCCCGGCGGCATCGGCTTGGTGCGGTGCGCGGCCATCCGTGGGGCCGGATAGGGTCTTGGGTATGACCCACCAGGTTTACGCTTTCGAACCGCCTGAGCGGTTCGTCGCTGGGACCGTGGGCCCGCCGGGGGAGCGGACATTCTTTCTCCAGGCCCGGGGTGGGGGCCGCCTGGTCAGCGTTGCGCTGGAGAAGGTCCAGGTGTCCCTGCTGGCCGAGAAGTTGGAGGAGTTGCTCGCCGAGGCGCACCGCCGGTTCGGGCTGGAGCTGCCCGAGCTGCCGTCGCTGGAAGCCGACAACGATCCGCTGGACACACCGGTCGACGAGGAGTTCCGGGTCGGCACGTTGGGTCTGGCCTTCGACGTCGACACCGCCACCGTCATCGTCGAGGCGATCGCCGTTGGCGAGGCCGGGATGGACGTAACCGATGACGACGAGGAGCCGGACGAGAGCTTGGATCGCCTGCGTGTGCGGCTGACGCCGATGGCCACCCGCCAGTTCATCGACCGGGCCCGACGGGTGGTGGCGGCGGGACGCCCCCCGTGCCCGCTCTGCGGCCAGCCCCTCGATGCCGACGGTCACCTCTGTCCGCGGCACAACGGCTACCGTCGGTGACTGCTTCCGTAGTCAGCTAGCCAGGGACCGACCGTGACCTCCTCGCCGCTGCGATCTGTGCGGGACGAGAACGACGCCCTGCGGCTGTTGCGAGCCGGTGAGTTCGAGCTGGAGGGGCGGTTGCTCGACGCCTCCAATACGACGCTGCGGGCGTTTCTCACCCTGGATGGTGTGGCCATCCGCTGCGTCTACAAGCCGGTACGCGGCGAACGACCGTTGTGGGACTTCCCGGACGGGACCCTCGCCGACCGGGAGGTCGCCGCCTATCTGGTGTCCCGTGCCGTCGGATGGGACCTGGTGCCACCCACCGTGCTCCGCGACGGTCCGCTCGGGCCCGGCTCCTGTCAGCTGTGGATCGACGAACCGGCCGACGCGGCGCCGCTGGTGGCCTTTCTACCGGCTACCGAGCGGCCGGCGGGGTGGCACCGGGTCGCCGCCGCGCATGACACGGCGGGCCGCTCCTACGACCTGGCACACGCTGATGATCCATGGCTGGCCCGGATGGCGATCCTGGACGTGGTGATCAACAACGCGGACCGCAAGGGCGGGCATGTTCTGGTGGGGGAGGGTAACCGGGTCTACGGTGTGGACCACGGGGTCTGCTTCCACGTCGACGACAAGCTTCGTACCGTCCTGTGGGGGTGGGCGGGCCACCCGTTGCCGGCCGAGGGGGTTGAACTGCTCGGCCAGCTCGCCGCCGCGTTCGACGGCCCGCTCGGCGCGGAGTTGGCCGCGCACCTGACCCGGGCCGAGGTGGCGCAACTGTCGGTGCGGGTCCGTCGACTGCTGCGCACCGGCCGGTTTCCGCAGCCGCGCCAGGAGGGGCCGGCCCTGCCCTGGCCGCCCCTGTAGGGCGTCCTGTCATCCTCGCCTCAGATGCCATCTCACCCTGACCGCCCCGTTTGCCGGGGCTCTAGGCTGGGCGGTATGGAATCTTGGGCGGGGCATGAGGTACCACGGCTGCCGGGGAACGGGCAGCCGCTCGCGTTGTTCGATTCGGCCCGGCGGGGCGTGTCGCCGACCCGCCCCGCGGGTACGGCCACCATGTATGTCTGCGGCATCACTCCCTACGACGCCACCCATCTCGGCCATGCCGCCACCATGATCACCTTTGATCTTGTCCACCGCGTGTGGCGGGACGCGGGGCACCCGGTCCGGTACGTGCAGAATGTCACGGACATCGACGACCCGCTGCTGGAGCGGGCCGTGCGTGACGGCGAGGACTGGGTCGTCCTGGCGATGCGGGAGACGGCGCTGTTCCGCGAGGACATGGAGGCGCTGCGGATCCTGCCCCCCACCTACTACGTGGGGGCGGTCGAGTCGATCCCGGACATCGCCGACAAGGTTCGTATCCTGCTGGACCGCGGCGCCGCATACCGGCTCGCTGACGGCACCGGTGACATTTACTTCGATATCGCCGCCGCTCCCGATTTCGGCTACGAGTCGAACCTGTCCCGTGAGCAGATGCTGGTGCTCTCCGCCGAACGCGGCGGCGACCCGGACCGGGGTGGCAAGCGCAACCCCCTCGACCCGCTGCTGTGGCGCGGAGCGCGGGACGGCGAGCCATCCTGGCCCGGGGGGTCGCTCGGCCCGGGGCGGCCCGGGTGGCACATCGAATGCGCGGCTATCGCGTTGGGGCTGCTCGGCGACACCATCGATGTGCAGGGCGGCGGCAATGACCTGATCTTCCCGCACCACGAGTGTTCGGCGGCCCACGCCGAGGTGCTGACCGGGAAGGCTCCCTTCGCCCGCCACTACGTGCATGCCGGCATGATCGGGCTGGACGGCGAGAAGATGTCCAAGTCGCTGGGTAACCTGGTTTTTGTCTCCCGGTTGCGCGCGGAGCACGTCGATCCGATGGCGCTGCGCCTGGCGTTGCTGGCGGACCACTACCGGGTCGACCGGGAGTGGAGCGACGATCTGTTCAAGGCGGCGCAGCAGCGGTTGGTCCGCTGGCGCGAGGCCGTCGCGGCCGCTGCCGGGCCGTCCGGGGCCGACCTGCTGGCCGGGGTACGGGCGCGGTTGGCCGACGATCTCGACACTCCCGGTGCGCTGGCTCTGCTGGATGAGTGGACGGATGCCGCCCTGGCCGGCGTCGGTTCCGACGCCGAGGCACCGGGGCTGATGGCGGCGACCGTCGATGCCCTGCTCGGCGTCCGCATCTGACGCTCCGGGCTCCGGGGCGAACACCTAGCCGAGGACCAGTCCCGGGTCAGGGTCGGCCTCTGGTGTGGGCCCGGGGATCCGGTACTCCTCGGTGAGCGTGGTCATCGGCCCGGGCCAGGTCGCCTGGGCCACCTCGATCGGCTTGTGGTGCGCGTCGTAAGCCACGTGCAGCAGGTGCAGCACCGGGGTGTCGGGGCGGATCCGGAGTGTTTCGGCTTCCTCGCGGGTGGGCTGACGCGCCGTGATGTGATCGGTGGCGGAGATGTAGCGCCGACGGGTGACCTCCTCCGCCTCCTGGTAGAGCGGGCGGCCGAAAGCTTCTTTCCGTTCCAGGCTGGTGCCTTCGGCGTCGGAGGCCCGGAACCAGGAGGCGCCGACCTCCACCGGCACGTCCTCGGTACGTACGACGTGCCGACGTACCAGCAGTTCGGTGCCGTCGGCTACGCCGAAGGCGTCCGCGACCTCGGGCGGGGCGGGGGCGCGGCCGACGTCGACCAGTTGCTGCCGGTAGCGGGCGGCGAGATCGGTGTGGTAGCCCCGCCGGCGCCCGTAGCGGCCGCGGGAGAGGCGGTTGAGGCGGCGGCGGGTGCCGCGTACGTAGGTTCCGGAGCCCGGCCGGGTGATCAGAACGCCCTCGACACGTAGCTGGTCGATGGCGCGCTGTGCGGTCTGCTTGGCGACCCCGAAGAGTTCGGCGATCGCCGGGATGGAGGGCAGCCGTTCGCCGGGCCCCCAGTCGCCTCGTCGGATCCGTCGTCGCAGGTCACCGGCGATCTGCCGATGCGGAAATTCCGCCGCCCCCGGATTGATCTGCATGTCACCCATTGCTGACCTCCCCCTCCCCGAGCTAGGACTAGGTTCCTAGGATGGCGTACGGGATGTGCGCCGCGCAACACGACACGCCAAACATCTTGGATGAGGACCAAGGGCTAGCAGACTGCCGACGGCGGTCCGCTCACGGACAAAGCCAGCCAGGGGAGCCCTGGCACGAGGAGCACGCGCCGGTGGTCAGTGGGGTCCGGCGTCGCCCCTGCGGCGGAGATACTTCTCAAACTCCAGCGCGATTTCATCGCCGGTCAGGGGCTGGAGATCCGCGTCACCGGCCCGCGCCTCCAGTTCCCGGATGTATTCGCGGAGTTCGACGTCCTGCTCGGCGGCTAGGCGCACCCGCTGCTCCCACTCGGCGGCCTCCTCGGGCAGATCAGCCATCGGGACCGCGAGATCGAGCAGCTCTTCAATCCGGTGCAGCAGGGCGAGGGTGGCTTTCGGGCTGGGCGGGTTATTGGCGTAGTGCGGGACATGCACCCAGAAGGAGACGACGTCGAGTTCCGCGCGGTCGCAGGCGTCATGCAGCACTCCCACAATGCCGGTGGGGCCCGTGTAGCGCGTTGGGATGAACTGGCGGTGGGCGTCCGCCAGCTTCGACGACGAGCTGCCGCTGATCGGGAGGGGACGAGCGTAGGGGACGTCGGCGAGCAGCGCGCCGAGCAGGATGACCTGGTTGATCTCCAGGCTGCGGCAGACCTCGAGGATCTGTTCGCTGAAGGTGCGCCAGCGAAGGCTGGGCTCGATGCCTCGGATCAGGACCACGTCCCGCTCGGACTGCTCCGGGGTGCCGACCATGAACCGGGTGGTCGGCCACTGCAGTTGCCGCGACTCGCCCTCGACCATCCTGATGATCGGTCGGTTCACCTGGAAGTCGTAGAACTCCTCCGGGTCCAGGGCGGTCACCGGCCGGGCCTGCCAGATGCGCTCAAGGTGCTCCACGGCGGCTGTGGAGGCGTCGCCGGCATCGTTCCACCCCTCGAAGGCCGCGATGGCAACCGGCGATCGCAGCACGGGCAGCCCATCAAACTCGGTCACATCGTTAGCCTACGTCTTCGACGAATCGGCGGTTTGCAGGCTGTCGTCGTGGCCTCGTCGGTGTTGCCGCCTGCCCGGTATGGCAGTACGCGGGAGTGGCGGAAAAACAGGCCGGCTCGGCGGTGGCCCGGGCAGTAGCCTGGGAGGGTGTCGACGTCGCTGCTTGAGGCACTGACCAGCAGGATTCTGATCGCCGATGGGGCGATGGGGACGATGCTGCAATCCGCCGACCTGGGCCCGGAGGACTTTGCCGGCCACGACGGCTGCAACGAGGTACTCAACGCCACCCGGCCCGACGTGGTGCGGTCGATGCACGAGGCGTATCTCGCCGCAGGAGCTGATTGCATTGAGACAAACACGTTCGGCACTAATCTTGGCAATCTCGCGGAATACGGTATCGAGCACCGCATTCGGGAGTTGGCCGAGTTGGGTGCCCGGATCGCGCGAGAGGCCGCCGACGGGTGGTCGACACCCGAGCAGCCTCGGTTCGTGCTGGGCGCGGTGGGGCCCGGCACCAAGTTGCCCACCCTCGGGCATACCCCCTACCGGTCGCTGCGCCAGGCCTATCTCGACAACGTCGTAGGCCTGCTGGTCGGTGGAGTCGATGCGCTGATCATCGAAACCTGCCAGGACCTGCTGCAGGCGAAGGCGGCCGTGATCGGCGCCCGCCGGGCTATGGCGGAGGCCGGGCGTGAGGTGCCTCTGATCTGCCAGGTCACCATCGAGACCACGGGAACGATGCTGTTGGGCAGCGAGATCGGGGCGGCCCTCACCGTGTTGGAGCCGTTGGGCATCGACGTGATCGGGCTCAACTGCGCCACCGGGCCGGCGGAGATGACCGAGCACCTGCGTTATCTGTCGCAGCACGCGCGGGTCCCGCTGTCGGTGATGCCCAACGCCGGGCTGCCCCAGCTCACCGCCGAGGGCGCCCGCTATCCGCTGACGCCTGAGGATCTGGTCGAGGCGTTGGGCCGGTTCGTCAACGACTACGGCGTGTCGTTGATCGGTGGTTGCTGCGGAACGACGCCGGCCCATATCGAGGCGGTGGTGCAGCGACTGCACGGCGTGGTGCCAGTACTGCGGCAGGTGCAGAGCGAGCCCGGGGTGTCGTCGATTTACCACCACGTTCCCTTCGCGCAGGACGTGAGCGTGCTGATGGTGGGGGAGCGGACCAACGCCAACGGGTCCCGCGCCTTCCGGGAGGCGATGCTGGCCGGCGACTGGCAGGAGTGCGTGGAGATTGCCCGCGGCCAGGCCAGGGACGGCTCACACCTGCTCGACCTCTGCGTCGACTACGTGGGCCGGGACGGTGTGCAGGACATGCGGGAGTTGGCCAGCCGGTTCGCCACAGCCTCCACGTTGCCGATCATGCTGGACTCCACGGAGCCGGCGGTGATCGAGGCCGGCTTGGAGATGCTCGGTGGGCGCTGCGTGGTCAACTCCGTCAACTTTGAGGACGGCGACGGCCTTGGCTCCCGCTACGCCCGCATCATGCCGTTGGTCAAGGAGCACGGCGCCGCGGTGGTGGCGCTGACCATCGACGAGGAGGGGCAGGCGCGGACAGCGGAGTGGAAGGTGCGGGTGGCTGCCCGTCTGATCGATGATTTGACCGGCCGGTGGGGGATGCGGCTGGCCGACGTCATGGTCGACACACTCACGTTCCCGATCGCGACGGGGCAGGAGGAGACCCGCCGCGACGGCATGGAGACGATCGAGGCGATCCGGGAGATCGCTCGGCGCTATCCGGGGGTCAACTTCACCCTCGGAGTGTCCAACGTCTCGTTCGGTCTGAATCCGGCGGCCCGACAGGTGCTCAATTCGGTGTTTCTGCACGAGTGTGTTCAGGCGGGGCTGACCAGCGCGATCGTGCACGCCAGCAAGATCCTTCCGATGTCGAAGATCCTGGACGAGCAGCGGGAGGTGGCGCTTGATCTGGTCTATGACCGGCGCCGTCCGGGATACGACCCGGTGCAGCGTTTCATCGAGCTGTTCGAGGGGGTTGACGCCGCTTCGGCACGGGCGAGCCGGGCGGAGGAGTTGGCCGGCCTGCCCCTGGATGAGCGGCTCAAGCGGCGCATCATCGATGGCGAACGGGTCGGCCTGGAGGCGGACCTTGACGAGGCCCTGGAGGGCCGGTCCGCTTTGAGTATCGTCAACGACATCCTGCTCGACGGGATGAAGGTGGTGGGCGAGCTTTTCGGCTCCGGGCAGATGCAGTTGCCGTTTGTCCTGCAGTCGGCCGAGGTGATGAAGACGGCGGTGGCCTATCTCGAGCCGTACATGGAGAAGACCGACGACGGGGGCAAGGGCAGGATCGTGCTTGCGACCGTCCGTGGCGATGTGCACGACATCGGTAAGAACCTGGTGGACATCATCCTCTCCAACAACGGCTACGACGTGGTCAACATCGGCATCAAGCAGCCGATCAGCGCAATCCTCGACGCGGCTGAGCAGCACGATGTCGATGTGATCGGGATGTCGGGGCTGCTGGTTAAGAGCACTGTGGTGATGAAGGAGAACCTGGAGGAGATGATGGCGCGGGGCGTCGCCGACCGGTGGCCGGTGCTGCTCGGTGGTGCCGCGCTGACCCGGGCCTACGTCGAGGACGATCTGCGGGCGATCTCCGCGGGGCAGGTGCACTATGCCCGGGATGCCTTCGAGGGGTTGTCCCTGATGGACCGGGTGATGGCCGCCAAGCGGGGTGGCCCGGCCGTGATCGACGCGGAGCGGGAGGCGGTTCTGGAGATCCGGCGTGCCCGCCGAGCGCGTCAGCAGGCGATGGTGACCGAGTCGTTGCCCGAGCTCGATGACGTCTCGGTACGCTCCGACGTCGCCACCGATATCGGCCTTCCCACGCCGCCGTTTTTCGGTAGCCGGGTGGTGCGGGGAATTCCGCTCAGCGACTACGGAGCGTTGTTGGACGAGCGTGCTACGTTCCTCGGCCAGTGGGGGTTGCGGGGGACCCGGGGCGGCGGCGGCCCCTCTTACGAGGAGCTGGTGGAGACGGAGGGGCGGCCGCGGTTGCGCTACTGGCTGGATCGGCTCGCCACCGATCAGGTGCTGGAGGCGGCGGTCGTCTACGGCTACTTCCCGGCGTATTCGGAAGGCAACAACCTGGTGGTGCTGGACGAGGGCGGAGAGACGGAACGGGCGCGGTTCTCCTTTCCCCGTCAGCGGCAGGAGCGACGGCTGTGCCTGGCGGACTTCTTCGCCCCGCGTCGTGCTAACGGCCGGTTGGATGTGGTGGCGTTGCAGTTGGTCACCGTCGGCCAGCCGATCAGTGAGTACGCAGCCAAGCTGTTCGCCCGTAATGAATACCGCGACTATCTGGAGGTGCACGGCCTCTCGGTGCAGCTGACCGAGGCGTTGGCCGAATACTGGCACCGCCGGATCCGCCGTGAGCTGGTGCTGCCCGATGGGCGTACGGTGGCCGATGATGATCCGGCTGACCTGGCTGGCCTGTTACGTACCGCCTACCGGGGCTGCCGGTATGCGTTCGGCTATCCGGCCTGCCCGAACCTTGAGGACCGGGCCAAGATGGTTGATCTGCTCGGTGCGGAGCGTATCGGGGTGCAGCTGTCGGAGGAGTTCCAGTTGGTGCCCGAGCAGGCAACCGACGCCATCGTCGTGCACCACCCTGAGGCCAACTACTTCAACGCCAAATGACGCCGTCGGCCGCCGGGCCGCGCCGGCATCTCGGCGGGTCGACACCAGAACGGGGACAGGACGCGAACCCTGTGCCAGGTCAAACTGTGATAAGGCCGCACTCGATTGCGCATTGCAGCGCGAACCAAAGGTCACACACGTCGCTCGTGACGTCTAGCTGGCGACCAGTAACCTGCTCGACGCGCCGCATTCTGTAGACGAGCGTTTGCTTGTGGACGTGTAGCCGAGTTGCCGCGCGTAGCCACGATCGATTCTCCTCAAGGAAGACATGCAACGAGGGGACCAGCACGCCGTCATTCGAGTCGTCGTAGCGGAGTAACGCTCCGAGGACTCGCAAGGCCGCTTCTCGTCCGCCCTCCAGGTCTCCAGGTAGGAAGGGTGAGCCGAGGCCGGCTTGTGAGTAGTCCGCATGATGCTGCCCAGTCATCCGGGCGCGGTGCATCGCCCAATGCGCTTGGCGTTTCGCCTCCGGAGTCTGCGCCAGGTCGTCGATCGGCGTGGAGACGCCGGTGTGCGCGTCGGGGGGGCAAAGCGTGACCAGCGGCGCAGGTAGCTCACGGCTGGGTACGAGCGTGTACACCACGCCGGCCCGAGTAAGCTGCAAATGCCCGATCCGGTGATCGGCCAGCCAATGGTGTAGGTGGTCAGCAGCGGCGTCGGCCACTGCGCCGCTGGTCGCCAGAACCGTGACCGGAGGGTTCACCCCCTTCGCGACGAGCTGGGCGACACCGCCGATGTCCAGCTGGCCGTCGATCAGTTGGGCGAGCAGCGACGTTCCCACCGCGCGTTCGTGGTCTCGGTGCGCCGCCTCCGCGGTCTGGCGCAGGGCTACGACGGCCGCCGCGTGCTGCAACACGCTGATGTCCAGCCGGACGTCGCGGTCTGGGATAGCAACCAGGGTTGTCGGCCTTGGCCCGGGCACAGGTACCGCCAATGCCCCCGGTGTGCCGTCCAGCCGGAGCACGGCTGGGCGCTGTTCGGGGGGTGGCTTCCGCTTCGTCACCTGCTGGCGAAGTTGGGGTGGCAGGTCGATTCCGGGCAGGAGGCTTCGGGCATCCTCGGTGTTCACCAAGTACAGCGGGCAGCGTAGTTCGCCTGTCAGGGCCTGCAACAGGTCGCTCAGTGAGTCGTCCCCAGCCCTGCGCTTCAGGTGCCCATAGACGCGGAGGGTGCGGGTCAGTCGATCCTGCTCCTCCAACCGGTTCGAGGCAGCGACAGTGCGGGCTAGCGCCACGAACGGGATCTCGTACCGAGTGAGCAGCACGGGCAGCGCGGCC
>DASULK010000198.1:0-2393 GCA_036278255.1 Micromonospora sp. | reverse complement strand
CCCCTTGCTTTCTTCCTCTACTCATACATCCTAAAATTTGGCTTTCTTGACGGTCGAGCCGGTTTCGACTATGCCTATGCTTTATCTTTTTACTACTGGCTCACCGGCGCGAAAGTACGTGAGAATCGGCGACGTCTGTCTCGAGAGGGCTCGGATACGCGCTCCTGACCTACTCATCGCTCCGGATGCGCAATGGGCCGTCAACTTCCCACGACGGCCAAAAACGCTACATGTTGTGATTCACTCCGCGGCGAGGGGCCCGGCCCAGCTGGCATCCCGGGCCAGGTCGGTGCGCGGGGGGTCGAGACCTGCCAGCCGACGACCCGGCGGCTGAAGACGTCGAGCACGAACCTGCAGTAGACCCAGGGCCTCGGCAAAGTTGATCTGGCCGTTTATCCGAGTAGCAGCAGGACGCGGTTGGGATGTCGGCTGAGGTGTCGGGTGGCGACGACGATGCTGGCGGCCCCGGTGAGTCGGTGGAGGCTGACGGCGAGGTTGCGCAGGGTGGCCATCACCGCGGGGGCGTGGCCGGTGCGGACCTGGGAGAGGTCCTCCGCGAAACCACATCGCGGATCGAGTGCAGCCGATTCTCGATCCCCGATCCCCCCAGGGCGCCGTCACAATGGCGATTGGTGTTGATGTGACTGCTGTGACTGGTGTGACGTAGAACCTCCGGATTCGCGGAGGGCATGGGAGCGGGTACGGCCCCGCTGATGATCACGGTGTCTAAGCCAGTCATCGTCGGCAGGAGCCGTACCCGTGGTCACATCATTGCCTACCCTCGCGCGTGCGGCGAGTCGTGCTCCCCAGGACGCAGGTGGTCTGCTGGCGGCGTTGGCGGGCGTGCCAGACCCCCGCCGGGGCGGGCCACGGCGGCATCCGCTGCGCTTCGTGCTGGGAGTGCTGGTGAGCGCGTTGTCGTGTGCGGGATTCGAGACCTTCGCCGCGGTGGCCCAGTGGGCGGCCGCCGCCGATCGTGAGCTGCTGTTGTCCTTGGGGGCGGCCCCGGACCCGCTGACCGGTGCCGTCCACGCGCCGAGTGAGGCCACGATCCGGCGGATGGCGTGCGGCGTGGACGCGCAGGCGTTGGAGGCGGCGATCGCGGCGTGGACCGCCGGCCAGCTGCCCGAACCGGAACCGGACGCCGGCCCGATGCCGGTGGCCATCGACGGCAAGACCGTGCGCGGCGCCCGGAGCGGCGACCAGCCCGCGCCGCACCTGCTCGGCGCCTGCACCCACGACTCATCAGTGATGCTGGCGCAACGCCAGATCCCGGGCAAGACCAACGAGATCCCCATGGTGGCAACGCTTCTCGACGATCTGCGTGCCGCCGGGCACGACCCCGACTCGATGGTGTTCACCCTGGACGCACTACACACACAGCACGCCACCGCCCGGCTGTTGCACGATGCCGGCGCCGGCTATCTGATGTGTGTCAAGGGCAACCAGCCCGGTCTCCGCGCGGCCGTCATCGACCAGCTCCGCACCCACCAGCCCGTCCGTTTCGGGGAGCGCTCCCGTGGCCACGGCCGGACCGAGGAGCGGATCCTGACCGTGGTGCCCGCGACCGGGATCGACTTCGCCGGCGCCGCGCAGGTCTTCCGGATCGTCCGCCACACCGGTGGCCTGGACGGGCAACGCACCCGCAAGGAAGTCGTCCACGGGATCACCAACCTGCGTTCCGAGCACGCCGACGCCGCCCGGCTCGCCGCTCTGACGCGCGGCCACTGGTCGATCGAGAACGGCGTCCACTACGTGCGCGACGTCACCTACCGCGAAGACGCGCACCGCGCCCGAACCGGCAACGCACCCGCCGTGCTCGCCGCCCTCCGCAACGCCGTCACCACCGCACTACGCCTGGCCGGCGCGGTCAACATCGCCGCCGCACGACGCGCCGCCACCTTGGACCCCCACACCGTCATCCGCATGTTCACCCGGCCCGCAAAACCGGACAAAGGACCGCTATGACGGAGCCCTGGTCGTGGAACACCCCGTCACGGGCTACACAACCAAGGAAGATGGCTCGGGCATCATTGATCGGATCGTGTTCATCGACTCTCCCAACGTCACCAGCAAGGGCAAGCTAAAGGACGTAGAGCATGAGGACGAAATCGTGGTCTTTGAGATGGAAATGTCGCTCCAGCACGTGCAGGAACTTGCCCACCGAATCGCCAGTGCCCTTGCTCAACCGGCGCACGAGAAGTGGAACGAAAGGCAACTACTCTTGATCCCGGCGGACGACTAGTGTCGTGCGTCTTAAATTCGTTGGATATGTTATAGACTGAGGCATGCCGCGTACTGGACGTCCGAAGGCCGAGCTGACGTTGACCGCTGAAGAGCGCGAGCAACTGCTTCGATGGTCGCGGCGACGCAAGTCCTCTCAGGCGCTGGCT
>DASULK010000197.1:0-21106 GCA_036278255.1 Micromonospora sp. | reverse complement strand
CTCGACCTGCTCGTCAGAGAACGGGCGGAAGGTTTTCAACACCTTGCCGGTGGCGGGGTTCGTGGTGGTGATCGACATCGCATTCCCCTGTCACTCAAAGAGCGAGTGGCGCCTCTCCGGCTCCTCCCGGCGACGTGCCTGGCGGCGGCGCTGCACCACCACCAGGTCGATCACGGCCACCGCGGCAAGCACACCGAAGACCACTGCGAGGACGACCAGGTCGGCGCGGGCGGCGAGCACACCCAGCACGAGACAGGTCACCAGGCCGAAGAGCGCGAACAGCAGTCGGAGGTTCAAGGCGCTGTAGGGCCGTCCAATCGTTCCTCTAGCACCCCTGGGCTGCGACTTCGTGGCCATACCGGCGATCTACCCGCAGCGGCACGGTGGCTAACCTCGGACCCGGGTCGACAACAGGCAGCACTGCCCGTTGCCTTCGGCCCTGAGATCCCAACACCCCGGAGTCCTGAGTCACTTGAGCGCACCACCCCCACCCCGCCCCCCGGCCGCCCACCGGATCGGCATCACCGCCGTCGGCGCAAGCCTGCCCGATCGGGTGCTGAGCACCGCCGACCTTCAGCAACAGGTCGAGCAGGCCAGTGGACTGAGCCTGCCGCCAGGAATGTTTACCCGGATCACGGGCATCGACCGAAGACGCATGGCCGCCGAGAACGAATACGCCTCGACCCTCGCCGTGCGCGCCGCCCGGCAGGCACTGGCCGCGGCACGCCTCGACCCGGTCGACGTCGATCTGCTGCTCTTCGCCTCGGCCACCCGGGACATGGTGGAGCCGGCGACGGCGCACATCGTGCAGGCCGAGTTGGGCAGCCGTGCCCACGCCCTGGACCTGACCAACGCCTGCAACAGCTTCCTCAACGGCATTGACATGGCCCGCGCCTTCATCCTGGCCGGGCGGGCCCGCCGGGCCCTGGTGGTCACCGGAGAAACCCCCACCCGGGCCCTGCGCCGGCACGTCACCAGCATCGCGCAGGCGCGCTCGGCCTTCGCCGGCTACACCTTCGGGGACGCGGGCGCCGCGGTGGTGGTCGAGTCGGTCCGCTCCGGCGGCCTGCTGGACGTCGACACCGAGACCTACTCCGAACACTGGTCGGTAGGAGGGATCCCCGGTGGCGGCTCGCGACATCCGCGAGGCGATGAACACACCTATTTCCAGGGGGACGGGCACGCATTACGGGGGGTCTTCGAGCAGATCGGCCCGCACATCCTGAACCGGGTGCGCCAGCGCACCGGCCTGGAGTGGGCTGATTACGCACGGGTGCTGGTGCATCAGGTGACGCTGCCCTATCTCGACAGATTCATCGAGGTGACGGGGGTGCCCAAGGAGAAGCTGGAGATCACCGTGACCGAGTTGGGCAATATCGCCAGCGCCACGCTCGGGGTGCAGCTCGCCCGGGTCGATCCGGAGCTACGCGCCGGCGACCGGGTGCTCTTCTTCGGGCTGGGCGGCGGCGTCAGTCTGACCACAATGGTCTGGGAGAAGTCTTGACCAACCCCGGCATGATCGTCATCGTCCCCCAGGCCGACCTGGGTTGGAACCGCACGGGAAGAAGTGGAGCGCAGGCATGAGCCGGCTGTGGGTGGTCGTGCCGGCATACAACGAGGCGGCACGGATCGGGGCGACCCTCGACGCCCTGTCCGCGCAACGCGACCTTGACTTCACTTTGTTGGTGGTGGACAACGGCTCGACCGACGCCACCGCGACGGTGGTGCGTCAATTCGCGCCCCGCGCGCCGATGCCTGTCCATCTCGTCCAGGAACCGGAGAAGGGCGTCGGCTGCGCCGTGGACACCGGCTTCCGCCACGCCATCGATCAGGGGGCAACGCTGCTGGCACGGACCGATGCCGACTGCCTGCCGTCGCCCGCCTGGGTCGGCGCCGCACGTGCGGCATTGGCCGGCGGCGCGGGCATGGTGTGCGGGCGGATCGTCGCCCGACGCGACGAACATGGCCCGCTGGGCCGGGCCGGCTTCGCCGTCGTCGTCGCCGCGGCAGCGCTCTTCGGTCGGCTCCGCCCAGCCAACCGCGGCAAGGAGTATCTGACGTCCTACCGCATGCACGCGGGCAACAATATGGCGATCAGCGCAGCTCTCTACCAGGCCGCCGGTGGCATGCCCCGGCGCCCGTCCCCCACCGACCGCACCTTCCTCAACCGGGTACGGCGCACCAGCCCGGCCATCACACGCTGCCGTTCGATGGTGGTGGAGAACTCGACCCGTCGGCTGCGGGTCTACGGGCTCCGCCGGACGGCCCGTTGGTACCTCGACCACGGCAGCGGTGGACGCACCCCGGACCCCCGCTGATGTTGGACGAACTGTTCGTCGCACTGTGCCGCGACAGCGATCGTCCCGCAGTGCTGGGCACAACCCGTTTCGGGAGACCGAGCATCCGGGCGACACGCGGTGACCTCCGCGACCTGGCCGACCGGTACGCCAGCGCGCTGCACCACCAGGGGCTGAGCGCCGGGGACACTCTGGGCATCGCGGTGCGCCCCGGCCCCCGGGCCCTGTCGCTGCTCCTGGCCGCCCATCGGCTCGGGTTACGGGTGGCGGTGCTCGACCCGGCGGCCGGGCCGGACGTGCTGGCTGCCCGGCTGGCTCTCGCCCGACCGGCCCTGGTGATCGCGGATGCGGCGGCGCAGGCGGTCGCCGGCTGGGCCCGGCCACTGGCCCGCCGTGCTCACCTCGCCCTGCCCCGACTGGCATCGCTGGCACCGGTGCGGACCGTCGGGCGGCGGCTGTTCGGTTGCGCGCCGGCACTGACGCCGAGGACCGGGCCGGTACCCGACCGCAGCGACGGCGACGGCGACGCGGTGATCATCTTCACGTCGGGGACGACGAGTTGCCCCCGGGCGGTGGTACACACCCGGTCCAGCCTCGCCGCCGGGATGACCGCGATAGCCGACCTGGTTCACCCCCGGGCGGACGAGCCGGTGCTCGGCGGCATGTTCTTCGTGCTCGTACCGGCCCTGGCGGCGGGGGCTCCCGTCGCGCTGCCGGCCCGTTCGTCACGGGTGCTCGCCCGTCAGGTCACCCGGCTACGCCCACAGGCCACCTATCTCACTCCGCCCCAGTGGCGCGCGCTGCTGGCCGAGTCGCCGCAACTGGCCGGAGCCGCCTACAGTGGATCTGCGCCGGTTTCGGCCAGCCTGTTGACGCGGCTGAGGCGCGCCGGCGCGGCAGAGGCCTGGGGGGTCTACGCCCTCACCGAACTCTTTCCCGCCGCGGCGGTGGAATCGGACGAGAAGTCGGCGTTCACCGGCGAGGGCGACCTCATCGGCCGGCTACTGCCCGGCGTGCAGGGCCGCATCGACCACAGCGGCCAACTGCTGTTGACCGGTACGGGCCGATCCGACCGCTATCTGGGCGAGCCACCGCACGAGTGGGTGGTCACCGGGGACATCGCCCGACGGGAAGGCGACCGGCTGGTGCTGGCCGGCCGGTGCAAGGACATGATCCTACGGGCTGCGGAGAACATCTATCCCGGCCTCTACGAGCCCGCGCTGCATCTGCCAGGGGTCAACCTCGCCGTCCTGGTCGGCGTGCCCGCGCCCGACGGCGACGAACGGCTGGTCGCTGTGATCGAGCCGGAGCCGGCGGTTGACGTCGGTGGGATCAGGGACGCGTTGCCCGGTGTTCTGGAGCGATGGGGCGCTGCACGCCCCGACGCGGTGCTCTTCGCCCGGGTGCCCACCGCCGGACGTTCCCGCAAGCCGGACCGCGCTGCCGCCGCGGCGCTCGCTGCCCAACGGCTACGACGGGCCGCCTTCTCGACAAGAAGCAGTAAGAAGGGTCCTTCCCTCCATGAGTAAGGGGCGACGCCGCGACCGGCGGGTCTATTTGAGCAGCCATCCGCTGCTCTTCGCGCTCCTGGCCGCCACCCGGAGGCGGCCGGTGGTGCGGTTGGGGAGGACCGTCGTGGTGCACGGACGGCAGGCCTATCTCGACGCACTGACCCGGGTGCCGATGGACCGCACCGCCGCCGGTACCACCGGCGGGGCCGCCCGGGGCCTGGACGCGGCCGAACTGCTCTTCGACCAGGAGGGCGCAGCGCACCGCAGCACCCGCCGGTCGCTGGCCGAGCACCTGAGCAGCGCCGGAGTCACCCGGCTGCGACCGGTGTGGCAAGCGGTGCTGCAACGCCGAATCGCACCACTGACCGAGGGTGAGGCGGTCGATCTGGTGCCGCTCGCCGCCGAACTGGCCGGAGTCACCATCGCGGCCATGCTCGACGTCGAGGTCGACCCGCTCACCCTGGCCGATGCCGCCCGCGACGCCGCGGCGGCAGCGGCCCGCGACCACATACCGGGCCTGCCGCGGCCGGGCCAGTCCCGGGCTGCCCGCGCCGCCGCCGACCGGCTGATCGGGCTGCTGGCTGGCGTGCACCCACCGGGCCGTGCCGCGATGCTGACGGTCGCCGCCGTCAATACCACCATCGCCGCGATCCCGCGGGCTGTGGCCTGGTGCGCCGATGACGGGCTGTGGGCCGGCGCTGCCGACCCGACAACACGGATGGCACTCGTTGACGAACTGTTGCGGGTCACCGCGCCGAGTCCGCTGCTGCCCCGGGTCGCCGCCGCTGCCGCGGCGGTCGGTGATCAGCCCGTAGAGGCGGGAGACCGGCTCGTGCTGGTCTGCCGGCACGCGGTTGACGCGCATGGCAGCGGACCGGGCTGGACCGCTCCGGCCCCGCCACAGGTGGCGCAACTCGTCTTCGGCGCCGGCCCCCACGCGTGTCCGGGCGCCCGGCTCGCCCGCGCGCAGTTGGCCGACGTTCTGTCGGCCCTGGCACCGCACCGCCCCATGGTCGTCCGGGCCCGGGTCGACCGCCACGCCGCCCTCCCCGGCTGGGCGACCCTCATCGTCAGGGCGGGCCCCCGGTGACTCTCGCCGGGGCCCGGGTGGCGATCACCGGAGCCAGCGGATTCTGTGGTGCGGCGGTGGCCCGGGCGGCGGCGCGCGCCGGGGCGGAGGTGATGTGCCTCGGCCGTCGCCCCGGCCCCCTCGGCCGGCATGTTTTCTGGGATGCCACCGTGGGCCGCCCCGATCTCGAAGGCGCCGATCTGATCGTTCATCTCGCCGCCGCCGTCGGCGACCCACCGCCCGGGCGTGCCGCCGAGGCCGCCTACTGGGCGGTGAACGTGGCCGGGACCGACCGGCTCCTCGAAGCCGCCGGCGACCGCCCCCTGGTCTGGGTCAGCAGCGCAAGCGTGTACGACCCGAGGGTGCGGCACTCCCGGGTCACCGAGGACCACCCGATCGGGGGGCAACGGAGCGCGTACGGGCGTACCAAGGCGGCCGGTGAGCGCCGGGCACTCGCCACCGGGGCCGTGGTGCTCCGCCCCCGGGCGGTCTACGGGCCGGGTGACCCGCACCTGCTGCCCCGGCTGATCCGGGCGGTACGCGGCCGGTACCTGCTGCTCCCCGGCCCGGACGTCCGGTTGAGCCTGACCGCGGTGGAGAACCTTGCCGAAGCCTGCCTGGCCGCACTGGGCTGGCCGTCCGGGGCGTACAACATCGCCGACCCGCAGCCGTACGCCAGGGATGCGGTGCTGCGTGCGGCGCTGGCCGCGATCGGCCATCCGGCGCGGCTCGTGCACGTGCCGGTCCGGGTCGCTGTCGCCGCCGCTACCGCCGCCAGCATGCTGGCCGGACTGTCCCGCTCGGGACCGTCGATATTGACTCAGTACACTGTGGACCAACTCGCCCACGGCATGGTGCTGGACATCAGCCGGGCCACCGCGCAGGGCTACCAGCCACAACGGACATTCTCGGACTTTGTGGCTCGACTCGAACCGGGTGCGAGGCCGTAGCGCACCAACCCCTTGATCAACATCTAGGCAAAGGGTTATGTACACCGTCCGGCTGCGGTAGCGTCGTTGACATCAGACAGGCCCGGACTTGATGTCCACTATGCAACCAGTCTCTGAGGGGAGGGAGCGGCGTTCCTCCCGGCAGGCCCGGGGACACGTCGCAATTCTGATGACAGGCGAAGGTGAGGAACCTTCCCGCACCTTGCGTATCGGCGGTTGGTTGCCGCCTATCGAGCCGCTGGCCGCCCCGGCAGCCGATGACCTGCCGCAGCCCGGCACCGCCACCCGAATCACCCTGGTGCGGGAAGCCGCCTGGATCCCGCCGGATACCCAGCCGCCGCTGGGGGAACAACCGGCCCACCGTCGCAGCACGATCGGCCTCATCCGATCACGGGCGTTTCTGCTCTTCAGCATCGCGGCGAGCGCAGGCATACCCCTGGTGCTCGGTATCACGGGGACACCCGGCGGTCTGCCAACAGGACTGGGCGCAGGTGCGCCGCCAGCCTACGCCCGCCCGGCACCCGACATCCCATCAGCCACAGCGCACCCGGCACCCGGCGCGCCGAGCCTGGCCCCGGGCCGGGGACCGGATCTGGAGCCCGGTGCGCCCGGCCTGGGTTCGGGGCCGAGCATGCCCCCGTCGGCGCTGCCGTCAGCGGACGAGCCCTTACCGACGGCTATCGCCTCACACGTCGCGCCCGGCAGGCCCGCGCCGATAACGACCCCCTCGATGGGGGGCATCATCACCCTTGAGGCCGAAGGCAACCTGGCCGAACGGGGAGGGTCAGCGGTCACCCGTGCGCTGGCCGACGCCTCCGGCGGCGTGGTGGTGACGGGGCTCGGCAACGGGCCGGAGAACGTGGTGCGGTTCGCGTCCGTCACAGTAAGACAGGCGGGTCGCTACACCATAACTTTCCACTATGTCTCTGCAGAGCAGTCACGCGCGCGAGTCATCGTCAACGGGAGCATGAATATGGTTCAACTCCCGGCCACCGGGGACAAGTGGGGCGTTCTCGGTGCCGTCTCCGTCCAGATCCCCTTGTCAGCGGGGACGAACACCATCGAATTCGGCAACAAGAACGCCCCGGCCCCGGATCTCGATCGGTTGGTGATCACCAGGCAGACATTAAGTCCCCAGTCTCCTAATCGACATCGGTAAGGGCATCCACGATCACGGTGGCGCGCGCCTCGTGTTTGGCGTAGTGCTCAGGGAAAGCCGAGATCTGTACCGCCTGCGCCGCCTGGGTCAGCCGCATGTTCTGCCATCCCGGCACCCGCATGAGCCCTCGGTAGAACTGCTGCGACGAGTACGCGGGGTCCATGAGCTTCTTCACCGGGCCCCAACCGGTGCTGGCGCGCTGCTGGAACAGTCCGACCGAGTCGTGGTCCCAGCCGGTACCCTGGTGCGGATACCGCTTGGATTCCGGCACCACCTCGCTGGCCCGGTTAAGCAGGTTGCTCTCCTGCATCGCAGTGGCCACCGCGATCACCAGCGCCCGTCGGGGCATCCGCATATCCACGCCGGTCCAGACGATCGCTTTCGCGTTGTTCATCTGGACCTCGGAGAGGCCGGCAACCGGCCCGGACTCGAGGTGGCCCGGGGGCAGGGCCGACTCCTCGAGCTCCACGACAACGGTGGCCTTGTCCTTGTCGGGCGGCAGCGCTGCCGCATCGGGCTGGCCGGTCTCCGCGTCCGCTGCAGGTGCGGCGGTTGCGGGCGCGGCGGTACGAGCTTGCGCTCGGGACGCTCGCCGGTCAGCCTCCGCGCGCTGCGTCGCGGCGTCGGCGACGGGCTGACTGAGCAGCTCATCGGCGACCGCAGCGTGGGCCTCCGCGAAGGCGGCGAGCCCCATGCAGCAGAGGATGCCGCCGGCGACCATGACCCGGCCGGGACGCATCCCGAGCCGGCCCTTGATCGCTTGTGAATCGAACCGGCCGATCATCGTCCGGGAAAGGCTGCGCAGGTTCTCGATCCGGGTCCACGACCGGGACCGAAGATCACTCTTCTGCCGCATCCGGCGCCCGGGGGCGCTCCACCTGCCGCAGGCCTGGTCGGAGGAGTAGGACTCATCCGAACGGTCAAGGGGGGCTGCGGCGCCGTTCTCTTGGTCGAAGGTCTGGTCGTCACGCATTGCACGAGGCTAGGCATGGAAAACCGCGACTACGCCCCGTGATCAAGTGGGACTGCTCACACTTCCTGACTGATTAATCGGTCAGTCCCCACCGGTGGTGGCCGCCTCTCCGCAAGCAGCGCAACCCCGGCATTCTGGCTAGCCCACGCGCCGTCGGCCAGAAAGGCACGTACTCCTCAGTCGATCATGACGGAGCCGAGCACCCCACCCACTCCACCGTTCGTCCGATAGCCGGTGGCCCATCCAGCCTGCCCAGCCTCCGCCCTATCGCGGAACGCCGGATCCGGGCCCTCAGGGCTGCTCGGCATCAACCAGTGTTGCGAAGGCGATCACGTTGTCCGAGTAGCCGATGCTGCCCCCGACCCATTCGCCACCACAGGTGATCAAGCGAAGCCCTGGGCGGGTGAAGTCGCCGTAGACCCGCTCGGGGGGCAGGTTGTCCTTGTCGAAGTACTCCACGGAGTTGACTTCGAAGACCGCTACCGACCGGTCCATCCGGGTCACCCTCACCCGGTCGCCGGCACGCAGCCGACGCAGGTCATGGAAGACCGACGGGCCGGTACGGGTATCGGAATGCCCGACGATGATCGCGGGACCGGCCTGTCCGGGGGTCGGTCCGCCGTCGTACCAGCCGGTCTCGTTGTGCCGGTCCAGTGCCGGAACCGCGATGGAGCCGTCGTCAGCGAGACCAACCCGGTGCACCGAGGCCCGCACGCCGATCGTCGGGACCTCAAGTCGGACCGGCCGGCTCGGTTCCAGGACCGGAAAGTCCCGTGACGGGGTCGACTTGTTGCTAACCAACCGGTCCGGCCAGTCCAGTCCCGGAATCCGGCCGATCCCGGCTCCGGTGACGAAGACCCCGAGCAGCACCAAGACCACCGCGAGCGGGGCGGTCCAGCCCGGCCAGGAGCGGGCCCGCGGAGGCAGGCGGTAGGGGTCGAAGCGCGAGCGACGCATCGCGGTCAGTGTCGAACGCCAGCGCCGGCGGTACCGCCCGCGGCCCGTCGCCGATAGGCGGAGATACCCAGCACCGTTCCGGCGACGACGGTGGCGAGACCGCCGGTGAGCAGGAGGGAACCCGGGCTCTGCCCCCCAGCGCCACCGAAGCCGGCCGCCGGGCCGCGGCTGGGCATGGCGCCCGCAACGACGTTCAATCTCGTCGTGGTGGTTCTACCGTCCGGGCAGGTGAGCCTCACCCGGTAGTTGTCCGACCGGGTGGTGGCCGGCACCATCGCCGCTCCCATCAGGACCCCGTTCTGCGGCTGCACGGTCACCGTTCCGAAGGCCGCCGACTCCACCGTCGCCGGCAGCATGTTGTCGTTGCAACTGGCCCGGATGTTGACCTGCCCCCCCGCCTGAACGGTGCTGGGGTCGACCTCAACGAAGAGATCGGCAGCCCAGGCGGGTGCCGCCGCCAGCAGCATCCCCCCGACGCCCGCGATCATGACAAAGAGCGCGAGTAGCGCGCTGCTGCGGCGCCGCCAGCACATCATTGCCCCTCCTGACGCGGTCGACATTCTTCCCATTCAGGACACGGAGCGGGATCCGGCGCGGAAGCTCACCCGCCCACAGGTCGAACTTTCCCGTTTGGCGTAGGCTCATGTCCCTGTGACCATCACCGACCGGAACCAGGCTGCCGTCTCACCGCCACGGCACGCCCTGCAGATCCGCACCTTCCATCCGCGCCGGGGCCGACTCAGCGGGCGGCATGTCGATGCGCTGGATCGCCTCTGGCCGAGGTACGGACTGGTCATCCCGCCCGTACCCCTGAGCCGGGACGCCGGAACCGCGGAGACGGACTGGTCGTGGCCACAGCACGAACTGCCCGCACCGCTGGACCCGGTCACCCTCTTCGGCCGCCGAGCGCCGCTGGTCCTGGAGATCGGCTCCGGGATGGGCGACGCCACCGCCGAGATGGCCGCCAACGACACGGCCCGAGACTATCTCGCAGTCGAGGTGCACACCCCGGGAATCGCCAACCTGCTAGCCCTCATCGAGGAACGGGGCCTGACCAACCTCCGCATCGCCCGGGGGGACGCACTCGACCTGGTACGGCACGGGTTGTCCGAGGAGAGCCTGGACGCCATCCACGTCTTCTTCCCGGACCCGTGGCCGAAGATCCGCCACCACAAGCGGCGGCTGATCCAGCCCCACCACGTCGCACTGCTGCGGTCCCGCTTGGTCGCGGGCGGAACGCTGCACTGTGCCACCGACTGGGCGGAATACGCCGAGTCGATGCTCCAGACGATGAGCGCCGACCCGGAACTGGTCAATGCCGAGGACGGCTTCGCGCCGCGGCCAGCGCACCGACCGGTGACCCGGTTTGAACGGCGTGCCCGCACCGCCGGGCGACCCATCTTCGACCTGATCTACCACCGGGTGACGCCATGACACTCACTGCAGCGCTGCCGGGCAGCTCCGACCCCGATGCTCTCTTCGATACCTTCTCCGCCTGGGCCACGGAGCGCGGCCTCACCCTCTATCCGCATCAGGAGGAGGCGCTGATCGAGATCGTGTCCGGCGCGAACCTGATCCTGAACACACCCACCGGATCCGGCAAGAGCCTGGTCGCCACCGGAGCCCACTTCGCCGCACTCGCCGATGACCGGGTGTCCTTCTACACCGCCCCGATCAAGGCGCTGGTGTCGGAGAAGTTCTTCGCGCTCTGCGGCATTTTCGGCGCCGACAACGTCGGCATGCTGACCGGCGACGCCAGTGTCAACGAAGACGCGCCGATCATCTGCTGCACCGCGGAGATCCTGGCCAACATCGCGCTGCGCGAAGGCGCCCGGGCCGATGTCGGCCTCGTAGTGATGGACGAGTTCCACTTCTACGCTGAGCCGGACCGGGGCTGGGCGTGGCAGGTGCCGCTGATCGAACTGCCGCAGGCCCAGTTCGTCCTCATGTCGGCCACCCTGGGCGACGTCACCCGCTTCGAGAAGGATCTGACCCGGCGTACCGGACGACCCACCGCCGTCGTCCGTTCCGCCCAGCGGCCGGTCCCGCTGATGTTCTCGTACGCCATGACGCCGCTGCACGAGACCCTCCAAGAGCTGCTCGACACGAAGCAGGCACCGATCTACGTGGTGCACTTCACCCAGGCAGCGGCCCTGGAACGCGCCCAGGCGCTGATGAGCATCAACGTCTGCAGCCGGGCGGAGAAGGACGCCATCGCCGAGATGATCGGCAACTTCCGCTTCACCGCCGGCTTCGGGCGCACCCTGTCCCGCCTGGTCCGGCACGGCATCGGGGTGCACCACGCCGGGATGCTGCCCAAATACCGTCGTCTGGTCGAAACCCTCGCCCAGGCCGGGCTGTTGAAGGTCATCTGCGGCACCGACACGCTCGGGGTGGGGATCAACGTGCCGATCCGCACCGTGCTCTTCACCGGTCTGTCCAAGTACGACGGGGTGCGCACCCGGCTGCTGAAGGCGCGCGAGTTCCACCAGATCGCCGGGCGGGCCGGCCGGGCCGGCTACGACACCATCGGCAACGTGGTGGTGCAGGCCCCCGAACACGTCATCGAAAACGAAAAAGCCCTCGCGAAGGCCGGTGACGATCCGAAGAAGCGGCGCAAGGTGGTGCGCAAGAAGCCGCCCGAGGGATCCATCGGGTGGGGCAAGCCGACCTACGAACGGCTGGTCGAGGCCGAACCGGAGCCGCTGACGTCGAGTTTCGTGGTCAGCCACTCGATGCTGCTCAACGTCATCGGTCGCCCCGGCGACGCGTTCGCCGCGATGCGGCACCTGCTCACCGAGAACCACGAGGATCTGTCCGCCCAGCGCCGGCACATCCGCCGGGCGATCGCCATCTACCGGGCGCTGCTGGCCGGCGGGGTGGTCGAGCGCCTCGACACGCCGGACGAGGAGGGGCGTACCGTCCGCCTCACCGTCGACCTGCAGTTCGACTTCGCCCTCAACCAGCCCCTGTCTCCGTTCGCCCTGGCCGCGATGGAACTACTCGACGCCGAGTCACCGACGTACGCCCTGGATGTGCTCTCGGTCATCGAATCCATTCTGGATGATCCACGTCAGGTGCTGTCGGCGCAGCAGCACAAGGCCCGCGGTGAGGCGGTCGCGGCGATGAAGGCCGACGGCATCGAGTACGACGCCCGGATGGAGTTGCTCGAGGAGGTCACTCACCCGCGGCCGTTGGCTGAGCTGCTCGACGCGGCGTACGAGATGTACCGGCGCGGCCACCCGTGGGTCGCCGACTACGAACTCTCGCCGAAGTCCGTGGTCCGCGACATGTACGAGCGGGCCATGACCTTCGTCGAGTACGTCGGCTTCTACGGCCTGTCCCGCTCCGAGGGCCTGGTGCTGCGCTACCTCGCCGACGCGTACAAAACGCTACGGCAGTCCGTGCCTGAGGACGCCAAGACCGAGGATCTGATCGACCTGATCGAGTGGCTGGGCGAACTGGTCCGCCAGGTCGACTCCAGCCTCATCGACGAATGGGAGCGGCTGCGCAGCCCGGCTGAGGAGGTTGCCGCGGTGGTCGACGAGCGCCCACCGGCGGTGACCGGCAACCTGCGGGCGTTTCGGGTGCTGGTGCGCAACGCGCTGTTCCGCCGGGTCGAACTGGCCGCGCTGCGCCGCTGGGACGAACTCGGCGCGCTGGACGCCGAGGCGGGCTGGGACGCGGATGCGTGGGCCGATGCGCTGAAGCCGTACTTCGAGGCGTACGACGAGATCGGCACCGGCCCGGACGCGCGCGGCCCGAACCTGCTCCTCATCGATCAGGGACGCGAGCGCTGGACGGTCCGCCAGATCTTCGCCGACCCGGCCGGCGACCACGACTGGGGCATCAGCGCCGAGGTCGACCTGGCCGCCTCCGATGAAGCCGGCACAGCGGTCATCCGGATCACCGAGGTCGGCCAGCTCTAGGGCTGAAACTGGTCGCATGGGGCAGGACGGTTGCCGAGTTGGCGTAGCGGTGGGTGGTGGTTGGTGCCGCGGTTGCGTTGTTGGTCGTAGTAGCCGCGGGCACCGGGGAACCTCGACGCCCTCAACGATCGATCGTGACGAGGACCGTGCGCAATGTCTCGAACACAGTTCGAGCCTCACTCCTCTCTTCCTCATCGACCCAACTCCGCCAGAACCACCCATCCGGCGGAAAGCTCACTTCAAGCGCCCGCGCTGCCAGGGGCGCGAGGTTTCTGATGTCCTCCATACCAAGCCATGAGTCAATTCCCGGATAATCCTCATTCCAAGGCAAATCCCGTCCGGAGGGAAGGCTAGCTGCCACGACTGCCGCGGCAGCTAGCACCTCGCCAGGAAGCTCCTCAGAGCTATTGGACAAGGCTCGCCCGAGTCTCGAGTCAATCAATTCGGCGCGCTGTGCGGCGGAAAGGCCCTCAAGCCGATCCAAGAAGTCCTCAGCCATGTCGCTGTCGAACGGTCCTGTACCCCAAGTGCCCATGCTCGCCCGCTATCAGAAGTATCCACCGAATGGAATTCGAATCTCTGGGTCTCTCCGGTTCACCAGAGAGACTCCTAGGTCCTTCAAGCCTTCCATCACAGTCTGCTCCACTCGTCGCACCGCCTCCGAATCCATCGCCGACGGCAAGTCGATCCAGGTTACGTTTACGACGTCATCCTTGTTGTACCCAGCCTTACGAACCGCGTGCTTAGATCTCATCGACTTGTTCACTCGGCTTCGCATGCTGTCAGTGGAGCTCCCGACATACTTGCGCCCATCGTTGAGGTGGATCGTGTAGACCCCAGGCCCGTCTGGAACATCGAACTTCGTTCCGGGATTGCAGTTGTGGACAAGGACTGGCTCGTGGCCGGCGAACACGTAGTACGTGTGGATCGCATCGACGGTGAGGTCGTAGGTGATCCGCTTTGCCTGGTAGGGGCGTAGGGCGTCGACCTGTACGTAGGTGCCGGCGGAGGTGCGCAGCAGCTCACCCGGCTTGAGTTCGCCAGCGTCGACCCAGTCTTCTCGATTGACCGACCAGAAGGGATGGTTGTCTGTGCTGGTGATGGTCTGCCGCTTGCCATCGGCGTCGCGGATGGTGAGGTCGACGTAATCCTTGTCGTCGTCGGTCCGGATCGTGTGGGTGACCTGCCGGCTCTCGGTGCGGCCCGTAGTGGGATCGGTTGCTACCACCGTTTCGCCGGGCTTGACCTGCTCAATGGGCTTGCTGCTGCCGTCGGCGAGGAGCACTCGGGTGCCGGCAACGAAACTGTGCTTGCAGCCATCAGGGCCTCCTCTCTTGGTCGCCGCTTTGGCCTTGGCTGCCAGGGCTTTGGCGCGGGCCGCTGCTGCGGCGGCGGCCTTGCGGGCTTCGCGTTCGGCGAGCTCTCTAGCCTTCGCCGCCTTCTCCGCCGCCTTCCTCGCGGCCTCGGCCGCCGCCTTCTTGGCCGCCTCGGCGGCCCGCTCCGCGCCGCGGATGATGGCGCGGGCCCACTTGAGTTCCTGGAAGAAGGTGACAACGGCCTTGCCCGCCCGGAAGATGGCCTCGGCGATCTTCTTGGCCTTGAAAATCTTGCCCCAGGGCAGCGACCCGATCACCATCGTCACGCAGGCGCCGAGGTCGCCGCCGAGACAGTCGATGATGTCGTTGATCCCGAGGAACTCCATCAGGATCTGGCCGCCGGCCTCCAGGACGACGTCGAGCAGGCTCTTGCTCTGGATCTGCTGCGCCTTGGCCATGTCCTCCGGGCTCGGCCCCGGATCGGGTTCCTGCCCGGTCTGCGGCGGGCCGCCTTCCGGGTGGGCGCCGGTCGGGTCGGTGTAGGCGAGCGGGTTGTTGTCGGCGTAGACGTACGCGGAGGTCGCCGACGCGCCCATCGGCATCGGGTCGACGGCGGTGAACCGGCCGGTGCCCGGGTTGTAGTTGCGGGCCCGCAGGTAGTAGTTGCCCTCACCTGTGCTCGAGTCCTGGTACGCGCCGGTGAAGCGCAGCGGGTTGCGTGCGGCCAGCGCTCCCGGACTACCCGGCGCGGGCGGACCCGCGATCGCCTGGGCAAGAGTGTCCCCTATGCGCGGGTTGCCGAACGGGTCGTAGTCGTAGCCGGCCGCCGGCGCCCCGCCAGGAGTCAGGATATTCGCGACGCCGCCGAGCCAGTCGTGGGTGTAGGAGTAGGCGCCGTTTCCGGGGGCGAGCAGGGCGAGCGGCTCATCGTCGGGGCCGTAGGTGAAGCCCTGCTTCTCCAGAATGTTGCCGGCCGCGTCGGTGGCGGTGTCGAGCGCGATCTGCGGCAACGAGCCGACCACGTCCCACGACCAGCGCTGGGTAGTGGCCGCCTCGCCCTCGCCGACGGTGGCGCTCAGCCGCAGCCCGGTGGCGTCGTAGGCGAACCTGGCGGTGCTGCCGTTGACAGTGGCCGTGGCCAGGGTGTTGTTCAGGTTGTAGGTGAAGGTGTCGGCGCCGGCCTTGGTCTGGTTGCCGTTGAGGTCGTAGCCGTATTCGTTGACCGTGCTGCCCGATCCAGTGGTCACCGTCTCCTTGATGAGCTGGTCGGCGACGTCGTACTGGTAGATGGTGGTGTCAGCGCCAGCGGTGCCGGTGCGTTTCTGGCTGGTGCGGTTGCCGACCAGGTCGTAGGTGTAGTCGATTCGTCCGGCCGCGGCCGCGTTCGGGCCACAGGTGGTGGCGGCGTAGCAGGCGGAGGTGACCCTGTCGACCGGGTCGTAGGCGTAGGCGACCGACTCGGAGACCCCACCGCGGGTGGTGACCACCCGGGTCGGGTTGCCGACTTCGTCCAGGTCGAGCTCGAAGGAGGAGATCGGGTCCTGGACGCCGGCCGGCGGGGCGCGGCCGTCGGCGCGGGTGGTGCCGATGCTGGTCAGCCGGCCCGCGTTGTCGTAGCCGCGCCGCTCGATCAGCCCCGTCGCCTCGGGAAGGGTGGTGCTGGTGCGGTTTCCGGCGATGTCGTAGCCGAACTTCCAGGTCGCTGGCTCGGCGCCGGCCGCCCCACCGACGACGGTCAACTGCGTCATGCGGCTGTCAGCGTCGTAGCCGGCGGCGACGCTGGTGCCATCCGGGTAGGTGCGGTTGGTGATATTGCCCCGGACGTCGTACTCGTAGCCGAACGTCTCGGTCCGCCCGCCGGCCTCCTTCCGGACCACCTTGGTGATCTGGTCCTCGTCGTCGTAGGTCACCTCCCGCACCCCGGTCGGGTCGCCGTAGGCGGTGATGCGGTCCTTGGCGTCGTAGCCCCACTTGTAGACCGGGCCCTCGCTGCCGAGGGTGCGTTGCACTCGACGGCCGGCGATGTCGTAGGTGTCGGTGATGGTCCGGCTGGCCCGATCGGCGGCGCTCAGCGACTCGTTCTCCCACCGGGTAAAGGCGGACACCAGGTTGTTCTCGGTGTCGTAGCCCAGCTCCACCCGCCGGTGCAGCGGGTCGATCTTGGCGGTGAGCCGGCCGGCCCGGTCGTAGTCCAGTCGGGTGACCCGCTGGTGCGGGTCGCGCACCGTCGCGAGCAGCCCGTCCTTGTGGTAGCCGTAGACGGTCGCGTTGTTGTGCGGGGCGTCCGGGGTGAACGGGGCGTCCGGGGCGTGCACCGCCTCGACCTGGTCGTCCTCCCGATAGGTGTAGTGGGTGGTTCGCCCCGTCGCGTCCGTGGTCGAGGTGAGCCGGTTGTTCGCGTCGTAGGTCGAGACCGTGACGTGGTCCAGCGGGTCGATGACCTTCGTCTGGTTGGCGGCCGGGTCGTACTCGAAGTGGGTGGTGAACCGTTCGCGGTCCGCGCCTTCGACGTTGCCTCGTGGCTCGGTGACGCTGGCCAGCAGGCCGTCGTCGCTGTAGGTCCAGGTGGTGACCCCGCCGGTCGCGTTCTCCGCGCGGATCTTGTTGCCGGCTTCGTCGTAGGTGAACCGGGAGGTGTTGGTACCCGCGTTGGTGATGCCGGTCTGCCGGCCGTTGCGGTCGTAGGTCATCGACACACTGCGGCCCAGTGTGTCGGTGGTGCCGGTGACATTGCCGGTGTTGTTCCGGTCGAACGTCGCCGTCTTGTTGGACTCATCGGTGGTGGCGGTGGTGCGATCCAGCTCGTCGACCTTGAAGTCCTTGTGGACCATCTCGCCGCCCGGATACGGCCGGGAGATGCGGACCAGGTTGTCGTTCCCGTCGTAGCGGTAGATCGTGGTGAAATCGTCGGGGTTCGCGCCCGGCACGTTGCCGCGCGGAGACGTGACCTTGTGCAGCAGACCCTTGACGTTGTACTGGTAGGTGGTGACGATGTCCGGTCCCTGGCCGGCCATCTCCACCCGGGTCGAGGCACGCCGGCCGGCGTCGGTGTAGGTGAACGACGTCGTCCTACGCGGATCGGCGATCGCGGCGAGCAGGCCGTTGTCCAGGTAGGTGTAGCTCACCTCCGCCTGCATCGGGTCCACCTGGGTGCGGATGCGGCCGACCTCGTCGTAGGTGGAGCTCCAGACATGCTCCTTGCCCGGCTCCAGCACGGTGAGGACCCGGTCCTGCTCGTCGAAGGTGTAGTGAGTGGTGAACGCCTTGCGGTCCGCACCGGCGACCGTTCCGCGCGGATCCACGGTGGAGGCCCGCCGCCCGGTGGCGTCGTAGCCGAACTCGGCCCGCCGCCCCTCGGGCGAGATCACCGCCTGGAGCAGACCGGAGTTGGCCTGCCCGGTCGGGATGTACTCGTAGCGGGTGACCTTGCCGCGCTGGTCGGTCCTGGTCAACAGCAGGCCCCGCGCGTCATACGCGTAAGTGATCTTGTGGCCTTCGGCGTCAACACTCTCGGCCAACTCGTTGAATTCGTTGTAGGTGTTCTTCCAGAGATTGCCGCTGGCGTCGACGAACTCGATCGGGTTGTTCCGCGCGTCGTACTTCGTCTTCTCGGTGAAGCCCTGCGGTGCCGTACGAATGATCGGGTTGCCGGCCGCGTCGAACTCGGCCTCGTGCTGGTTCTGCTTGCTGTCGACCACCAGGTTCCGATTCAGCGAGCCGTCATAGCGGTGGGTGTCGGTGTCGCCGTTACCGCGCCGGCTGTAGAGCAGCACGTTGTCGCGGTAGCCGTCGCGGACCACCACCCCGTCCGCGTCGGTGGTCTTCGCCACCTGTTCGTCGGCGTCCCACTCGAACCTGGTGACCTTGCCGATGGCGTCGGTCTGCCGCACCACCCGGCCCGCCGAGTTGTACTCGGTGCGGAACAGCACCACCCGGTCCGGCTGCGGGTCGATCACCTCGGTAAGCAACCCCGCCGCCGAGTACGTGTACCGCCACTGGCGCGACCTCGCGTCCTTGTAGACGGTCAGCCGGCCCTGACCGTCGTACTCGTACTGCACCTTGCGCTGGTCGGGCAGCAGGATGCTGCGGATCAGCCCGCCGCTGATGCGCACCTCGACCACCCGGTCGGACGGATCGGTGATCGTGATCCCGGCGCTGGTATAGGCCAGGGACACCCCCACCCCGCGCGGGTCGCGGATCGCAACCAGCCGGCCCTGCGCGTCGAAGGCGTAGACGATCTGCCGGAGGGTCACCAACTCCCAGCCGTCGTCGGTCTTGCGCAGCTTCGACCGCACCCCGGGCGGCCGGACGTAGGCGCCGTCCTCCAGGCGGTACAGCACCTCCGCACCGTCGTCGGCGCGGACCACCGCGCCCTCTTCCGACCCGGTGACCCGCATCCCGTACGACCAGGCCCAGCCCGGCCCGAACGGCCCGGCCGAGGGGTTCGCCGACGAGTAGACCCGCGTCGAGGCGAACGGAATGCCGAACGACGCCATCGATACGTCTGGTTCGACCCGGCTGAACGCGCCGGTCGCCGTGTTCACGCCGATGCCGCGGACCGCCTGCCGAACGTCCATGCCCAGTGCCGTCCCGCAGCCACAGCCGGCGGCCTGACTGGCCGGAATCGACGGCGGGGTGACCGTCGTACGCGGCTTCGCCTCCGCCGACGCCGCCGACTCCTCCTCACGACCGTCCTCGAAGAACGCGGCGATGGTGATGAAGTACTCCTTCGCGGCGTCCAGCACCCACCCGTCGGCCACGCCGAACGACCGGCAGTACTCCGACGCCCCGCCGCACTCCGCCTGCAGGGCCGACCGTGGCAGCAGGGTCGACGCCTGCTCGGTCTTGGACTCCACGTCGTAGAGCCGCACCTCCCACGAGGTCCAGGCCGGGTCCTCGTCCCGGACATCGAAGTACGCCACCAGCGACGTGTCGCCCAGCACGTAGCCCGGCCGGAGCAGCACGTTCGTGAAGACCTCATCGGCCGCGGCCGTCAACGCGGCCTTGCCCGGCTTGGGCACCGCCGCCCACTGCTCGGGCGCCAACTGCTCGGGCGCCCCCTGCACGGGAACGCCCGCGGGCACCGGCGGCGGCAACTTCTCCTCCGGCACCGCCTCGTCCGGGCGGGCCGAGGCTGGCGCCGGCCGGTCGACCGGCCCGGGACCCGCGGTGACTTGCGGGACCGGCCCGATCTGCGCCTGCGCCGCCTGAGACGGACCCGCTGGCTGCAAGAGCGCCGCTGTCAGCGCCACCACGCAGACAAAGGCAATCCATTGAAGTCGGCTGAATCGCTGCAAGGCATGACTGGTCACAGGCCCCCCCGTTTGGACACGCGCGATCTACGAATAAAAATCGGCCAGTCGTGATCGGATAATTTTGGCTGTGCAGTGTGGAATTGAGCTCGAAAGGGCGTGTCCCCTCTCGACTTAGCCAGCCCGCACCGTACGTGACCAATCAAACGATGACAACGCCCATAAATGGCATTTATTGATGCGGATAATTTCAACTATTCGAGATAACGCCCAAATTGAACAAATCAGCCAGGTGTTACCCGAAGCCGAGCCGGTACTGGTGGACGTACGCCGCGGGGTGGCTGACGCCGGGCACCGGTCGGCCCCGGCGCCGCCACCGGCAGCGCCCGCGGCCCGTCGATCAACCCCCGAGATAGGCCTGGACGACCTCCGGGTCGTTCGCGAGTTCGGCGGCGGCGCCCGCGAGCTTCAGCCGTCCGGACTCCAGCACGTACGCCCGGTCGGCGATCTCCAGCGCTGCTAGCGCATTCTGCTCGACGACCAGCACGGTGGT
This sequence comes from Micromonospora sp., assembly GCA_036278255.1. Taxonomy (GTDB): domain Bacteria; phylum Actinomycetota; class Actinomycetes; order Mycobacteriales; family Micromonosporaceae; genus DASULK01. The sequence continues at coordinate 1,140 of DASULK010000197.1, read as the reverse complement.
GCCCTGTTCGCGGATGCGGGCGATGGTCTCGAAGATGACCTCGACGAGCACCGGGGCGAGGCCCATCGACGGCTCGTCGAGCAGCAGCAGCTTCGGCCGCGCCATGAGCGCCCGGCCGACCGCCAGCATCTGCTGCTCGCCGCCGGACATCGTGCCCGCGTCCTGCGCCATGCGTTCGCGCAGCCGGGGGAAGAGCTCGTAGATCCGCTCCTTGTCGGCAACGACCCCCTGCTTGTCGGTGCGCACGAAGGCACCGAGGTCGAGGTTCTCGTCGACGCTCATCCGCGGGAAGATCCGGCGGCCCTCCGGCGCGTGGGCGATCCCGCGCCGGACGACCTGGTGCGCCGGCAGCCCGTTGATCCGCTGGCCCTCGAAGGTGATCGTGCCGCGGCGCGGGTGCAGCAGCGCCGAGATCGTCCGCAGGGTGGTGGACTTGCCGGCCCCGTTCGATCCGAGCAGGGTGACGATCTCGCCGGGCATGACCGAGATGGACAATCCCTTCACCGCGGCGATGTTGCCGTAGTAGACCTCGATCCCGTTCAGTGCGAGCAGCGGCTCGCCGGCCACGGCCCGCTGCCCGGGAACGGAAATGCTGTCGGCGTTCACGATCATGTTCTCTGCCCCCTGGCCGCCTTGCCTAGATAGGCTTCGATGACTCGTGGATCGCTGCGGATCTGCTCCGGCGTCCCCTCGGCGATGATCGCCCCACGCTCCAGCACCGTGATCTGCTCCGAGACCCGCATCACCACGCTCATGTCGTGCTCGATGAGCAGCACGGACAGGTTCTTCTCGTCGCGTACCCGCTTGACGAACTCCGTGAACTGGGCCGACTCGCGCGGGTTCATCCCGGCCGTCGGCTCGTCCAGCAACAGCACACTCGGCCGCACGGCCAGAGCCCGGGCCACCTCCAGCCGGCGCTGGTCGCCGTAGGACAGGTTGCGGGCGTACTCCCCGGCGACCTGGCCGATCCCCACGAAGTCAAGCAGCTCCCGGGCGGTCTCCCGCGCCTCGCGCTCCTCGCGACGCTGTCGGGGCGTACGCAGCACCGTGGCGGTGACGCCGGAACGTAGGTGGGAATGCATGGCGACCTTCACGTTCTCCTCGGCGGTCATCAGCCCGAAGAGTCGGATGTTCTGGAAC
>DASULK010000196.1:0-3324 GCA_036278255.1 Micromonospora sp. | reverse complement strand
CAGGCGGATCCAGACTGCCCGGTCGCGGGGCAGGCGCTGGTTGGCGAGACGGCAGAGCACGAGCAGGACAGCCGCGCCCAGGACGCAACGGCTGATCGTGATGTGGACGGGCGACAGACCGTTGTTCAGGGCCACCTTGATTCAGAGGAAACCCGATCCCCACAGGAGGGCGAGCAGCCCCATCCGTGCCGCCGTGCCGCGTTCGACCACCGGTTGCCCCCTCATCTTCGGTCTGGTCTCTACGGTCACCCGCCCTATCCATTAGGACAAGTGAAAAGATCTGGAGGCGGCGTTAAGGTCTTCTACATGCTCGATGCGCGACGGTTGCAGATCCTGCGGGCGGTGATCGCCAGCGGGTCAGTGACCGCCGCCGCGGCGAATCTGGGTTACACCCCGTCCGCCATCAGCCAGCAGGTGGCCGCGCTGGAGAAGCAGGTCGGCACGGCCCTGCTGGAACGGCTCAGCCGGGGCGTACAGCCCACCCCGGCCGGACGGCTGCTCGCCGAACACGCGGCCGTCATCAGCCGGCACCTCGCAGAAGCCGAAACCGCGTTGGCGGACCTGCGGGCCGGGCGTACCGGACGGCTGACCATCCGGTACTTCAATACCGCCGGCCCCGCCCTGCTGCCACCCGCAGTGGCGCGGCTACGCCGAGAACACCCCGACGTGCAGCTCGATCTGAAGCTGATCGACCCCGATGATGCCCTGCTCGAAGTGGAGCAGGGGCGGGCCGACCTGGCCATCGTGGTCCGGCCACGCGACCGGCTCCGGGACGGACTCCGTCTCGTGCACCTGCTCGACGACCCGTACCGTGCCGTCCTGCCCCGCGGGCACCGCCTCACCATAAAACGGGGGCTCGACCTGGCCGACCTCGCCGACGAGCCATGGGTCGACGGCGAAGGAGCAGCCGGCCCATGTCTCGAAACAGTGCTCGACGCCTGCGCCGCCGCCGGCTTCAGCCCAAACTTCGCGGTGGAGAGCGGCGACTACGCCACCGCGCAGGGTTTCGTCGCCGCCGGCCTCGGCGTCAGCCTGATCCCCCGCCTGGGGCTCGGCACCCGGCATCCCGGCATCGCCGTACGGAAGGTCTGCAACCCGGAGCCGGTCCGATCGATCTACGCAGCCGTGCGGGAGGTCGCCCTGGCCCAACCCGCACTGCACACCCTGCTCAACGCCCTACGGGACACATCGGCATAAGGGTTGGCGGACAATGCCCCGGGCCAGCGGCGGCGAATCGGGAATAGATCGGGGCTGGGATGGGGTTCTGGGGCACGTTCGTGGTCCACCGTGATGAGCGGCTGCTGGTAGAACTGCTGCCGGATGTCCCTGCGTTCGGCGAAGGCCAGCTCTGCTACGACGGCTTGGCTAGCGGCTGGCAGGTCACGCGGGTTTTTGCCAACTTCAGTGACCTCCCCACCTATTTCCTCGCCGATCTACGGGAAGCGACCGCCGCGCCGGTGCTCGCCGCTGAAGTGCTGGACAGTGATGCCGCGTTCGTGACCGGCCTGGGCCTTCGTACGCCGCCCTGGGGCGCCTGGCTGCAGTTGGAGGGGGCGCTGGGTCATCTCGTGCCGCCACCGGCTCCATTCGACGAGGACGGCAACTGTCTCGGAGACGACTGGACCGACCCCGACTATGAACGGGAGGTCGCCACGATTCGGGAAGAGATCCTGGCCGAGACCCCCGGTGGGGCGGTAGCGGCACAGGCCGCCCTCGCCTGGGCGCGGGAGGCCGGGCTGGAGCCGCGCAGCCTCGAAGAACTGACAGCGGCGTTCAACCGGACCGGGGGCTTTGTTGAGGACGTGTTCTTCGCGCTGCTGGACCGGATCGGCTTCAACACCGACAAAGCCTCCGAGCCTGCACGCCCCGCCGTCACCGAGGTGCTGCGTGGCCTCCTCGGCCACCGGCTGGCTGCGGTGGACGTCATGTGGCATCGGCCCCGGCCCGGCGATTGGCTGGTCACCCGCGACATGCCGGACCTGCTGCTGGCCTTCGACGACCAGCCACCGATCGCGGTCTGTGGCTGCGGCAACGAGTTGGCGCTGCTTCCCCCGACAGCAAATCCCACGGATACCTCGAATCCCGCCGCATGGCCCGCCCCGGCGTTCGCTGACCTCGTGGGCCAACGGCTGACGAATGCGGCAACCATCCGGTTCCGGTACCACTGGCAGCTCAGCGGAGTGGTGTTCCGCTTCGGGCAGCGCGATCTATACCTGACCGCCCTCGACGGGCAGTGGGGCGTAGAGTCACCGGACTCACCCCCACAGCAGCGGCCGGGCACCGCTAGCGGATCACCGCGGCAACAGCAAATGCAGATGGGCAACTGGCTGGCGGCCGACTGACCGCAAAAAGGTAATACTGGTACGGGCAGACCGCCTGCCGGGCGGCCGCTGCGGATGGAGAAGGAGGCGACGCCAGATGCACATGTATGACGGCGGCTGGATGTGGCCCATGTGGGGCATGATGATGCTGTTCTGGCTCGGGCTCGCCGCGTTGGTGGTGTGGCTGCCGGTCCGCTTCGCCAAACCCCACTCGTCCGGGCCCGGCGGCGATGATCTCGCCGCCGCCCGCAGGATCCTCGCCGAGCGCTACGCCCGCGGGGAACTCGACCACGACGAGTACAACCAGCGGCTGGAAAACCTGAGCCGCCCCCGGTCCTGACGCCCGGTCCGGCCTGACCTCCGTGCCGATCGCGGCCGCGACCGGCGCACGCCCGACCTGCCCGGCCGCCTTCGCTCAACGCTCCAATAGGGTGGGCCGGTGGTCGCGGCGCTGGAGCTTTATCTCGACACCGATGCCACCCGCCGGATTCGGGTGTTGTGGGACGCGCTGGAGTCCGAAGGCGTACAGAGCCTGCGCTCACTGCTGGGCCGACGGCACCGCCCGCACATCTCCCTGGCGGTCGCCCCCCGACTCGAACCGGAGCCGGTCGCCGACGCGCTGGCCGGAATGGTGGTGGCCGCACCGCTGCGCCTGTCGTTCCAGCATGCCGGGCAGTTCGTCGGCCGGGTGCTGTGGCTCGGGGTGACCCCCACCGCCGAACTGCTGAGCCACCACGCCGCGGTGCATGCCCGGCTGCTCCGCGCCGGAATCGCCGTCACCGACCACTACCGGCCCGGCCGCTGGGTACCGCACTGCACGCTCTCCATGCGGGTACCGAACCCGCTGATGACGGCGGCGGTTCGCCGCTGCCTGGAGGTGCTGCCGATCGAGGCGACCGTGGTCGGCGCGGCCGTCGCCGATCACGCCCGCGACATCCTCCACCCCCTGCCGTAACGGCCGCCCGCAAGGCGCCGCTAGCGTCAGCGCCCGCCAGCCAGGTCG